>JBKCVM010000123.1:0-11805 GCA_046317855.1 Oligoflexia bacterium | reverse complement strand
CGAGCAGCAATCTCGGGCGTTCCATCGGTGCTACCCGAGTCGACTACGATGCGCTCGTCGGCAAAGGCCGCAGCTTTAAGGCTTTGCTCTATTTTTGAAGCTTCATTCAAAGTGATAAAAGTCACGCTCAGCCGCGGGCGTTGCATGAGTTTTTGCTAGCACACTCAGGGTCTTTTTGGGAGAAACGCTGGCATGAAAGTGGCCGTAATCGGTACAGGATATGTCGGATTGGTTGCAGGCGCTTGCTTTGCGGACTCAGGAAACGAAGTCTACTGCGTGGACCATGATCCGGCAAAGATTGAAGCCTTAAAAAAAGGTGTGATTCCGATCTACGAGCCGGGACTCGAAGAGATCGTCGAGCGTGCCCAGTTGCGTCGTCGCATTCACTTTACAACTTCGACGGCTGAAGCTGTGCGGGCGTGCGAAGTGGTCTTTTTGGCCGTGGGCACCCCTGCCCGTCCTGACGGGTCTCCTGAACTTAAGTATCTGAGGGCCGCCGTTGAACAGGTGGCGCACGCAATGAAAGAAGGCCGGACGGGATACCGGGTGTTGGTGAACAAGTCGACGGTCCCTGTGGGCTCGCAAAAGCAGGTCTCAGAGTGGGTGGGTGGTGTCACGACTGAGCCCTTTGATGTCGTCAGTAATCCAGAGTTTCTTAAGGAAGGGACCGCGATTGATGACTTTCTGAAACCGGATCGTGTGGTGATCGGAACTTCGAGCGATCGAGCGTTCGAGCTGATGAGCCAACTCTATGCGCCCTTTGTTCGTCAGGGTAATCCTGTGATGAGAATGGATGCGGTTTCTGCTGAGCTCACCAAGTACGCTTGTAACGCGTTTTTGGCTTCACGCATCAGCTTCATGAATGAGCTAGCCCGAGTGGCCGACGCTTTTGGTGGAGACATTGAATGGATCCGGAAGGGTATGGCCACAGACCAGCGCATCGGCAAGCACTTCTTGTATGCCGGTCTGGGTTATGGGGGGTCGTGTTTTCCTAAGGATGTTTCGGGTCTGGTTTCTCAGGCCGCAGGCAAAGGGATTGAACTGGGCGTGGTCCAGGCTGCCGAGAATGCAAACCGTCTACAGCGAGAGTATTTTGTTTCGCTGGTTGAAAAAGCTTTTCCGCAAGGTCTTCAGGGTTTGGTACTGGCGGCGTGGGGTTTGGCTTTCAAACCCAATACGGATGACATGCGAGAGGCGCCTTCGATCACGATCATCGAGGCCCTGCGTGCGCGGGGGGCGTCGGTGCGGGTGTTTGATCCAGTGGCCATGGAACAGGCGCGCTCAGTAATTCCCGAGGGCAGTGACTGTGTTTACTGTGAATCGGCTCTCGATGCGGTCCGCGGCGCAAATGGACTGCTCTTATTAACAGAATGGAATGAATTCAGAAATCCGGATTGGCAGGAGCTCAAGGCACTCCTGAAATCTCCGGTCGTAGTGGATGGTCGTAATATTTTTGATCCGCTGCTGCTCAAGAAGCAGGGCTTCAAGTACTTGGGCGTCGGCAGGCGTTGAGCTATTCTTTCAGGAGTCCGTTTGAGCACCGCACTCTGCGCGAGAGCTTAAGCTCTTCGAGGCGGGTGTCGTTTGCTGGCGTGAAGGCTCGACGCGGATGCCAGACATGGAACTGCAGTGCCAGTCCCTTCAGAGATTTGATCTTGAGCCCGAGGTGCTGGAGTCTCAGTTCAACGTCCGTGTCTTCGCGCCCATAGCCTTCATAGGCTTCGTCAAATCCGTTGAGAGCCTCGAGGTCGCTACGAAATGCCGAATAGTTGCACCCTTTGAGGTCTGCGACTTTGTTCATGCCAAGGTGGTCCCTCAGCCAGGGCGAGCCGATCCTCACTGAGCGCTGGGCGGCCTTTGAGTCTCCCTTCAGTGCGCTGAGGATTAGGCCAATCGAGGGTCGGTCCAGGTATCCGCGCCGAATCTTTTCTGGGGTGAGAGTTGCGCTAAACTGCTCACCTAGGTCTACTCTCCGGCCTGCCAGGTAGCGGCCGGGTTCGGCCTGCTCCAGGTGGTCACGCACAAAGTCACGGTGTGGAATGCAATCCCCATCTAAAAAGATCATCAACTTACCTGAGGACCTGCGCATGCCCTCGTTGAGAATCCTGCACTTTCTAAATCCCTCGTGCTCTTGCCGGACATGAATGCACGGCAGTCCAAAGTGCGAGCTAAAGCGGCTTGAAAAATTTTCGATTACACGAGCCGTTTCGGGCCCTGATCCATCGTTGCAGATCACCACCTCAAAGCCATCCACGGATTGCCGAAGGATTCCTTCGCAGACGAGCTCGAGCTGCCGTGGCATCTCGTAAGTCGTCACCATCAGTGTGGCCGGTGGGGTTTGCATGATTCTGGTCAGTCCAAGAGTCGGTATGGACGGTATTCAAATAGCCTGATTCCAGTCAGCTTCTCAAACAAATCGAGCGGAATCTTGGTGAGATCTTTGCGGCCGAGGACCCAGGGCGAGTTTTCGAGATCCCAATTCCAGTTCTTGAGTCGGATCCGTTCACTGATCACTGCCGGGTGGGTTTCGGTGAAGCGCCGGAGGCCCCAAAATCGTTTGTACCGGTAGTTAGCCCCTGTAAAAGGAGTATCCGAGCCTGCTCCCACTCCTACTCCTACTCCTACTCCATGGTAAAGCGTGTCCATAAAAGCCGTTTTTTGGCGCATGGCCTCGGGCGTCCTAACCCAGCCATAGTGAAAAATCCGTGCGCCTGCTCGGATCACCCTGGGCTTAGAGCCGTCGGCCAGCCTGAAGCTTTGGGCGTCGCCAACGCTGCGTGCGCCGCTCCTTTTCTTAATGGCCCGGACCTCGCGTCGATAGGCGCTGCGAGAATCCTGGATCACGTCGTAGCTCCCGTACAGGTGGCGGTAATCAAAGAGTAGGCCGTCGACGTCATCGCGCTCCAGGCCCCGCTGCATCGCCTGCTTGAGGCTGGGGTAGTCTTCTTCATGCAGAATTTCGTCGGCCTGGATATAGATGCACCAGTCTCCGGTGCAGCGCTCTAAGGCCAGGTTGGTCTGCTCGGAGAGGATCTTTCCGCCGCGGCGTTTTTCCGGATCATCGAGCGGCCAGTGGCTCTCAAAGATCTGAATCTTTCCCTCGCCCTCGCTGCCGGCCAACTCCTGGATCCTGGCAAGCGTGGCATCTTCGCCGATTCCAACATTGATCACGAGCTCGTCCACGAGTGGAAGCACCGAGCGCAGCGACTCGAGGTAGGGGTAATCAAATTTCTCGCCGTGGCGGACGATGAAAAACCCCGAGACTTTCACTGACGGCCTGCCTCTGTGGCTACTCTGATGCAGGCATCGAGAACTGGAGCTACCGTGATTGATGTCATGCAGCGGTGCTTTTCGACATCGCACTTTTGAAGGGCGCACCAGTCCGGATTTCCTGGCAGTGCGTCTTTTCGGCACGGAAGGGCCGGGATGTAAAAATAGGGATGGCGGTCGGTGGAGTAGCAGTGCCACTGGTCGGGAGCTTCAGGACCGAACACAGTGACAGTGGGAATTCCGACTGCAGCAGCAATGTGTTTGGGCCCTGAGTCGTTGCCGCCGTACGCGGCTGACTGGCTCAGGCCGGCAGCAAGCACCCGGAGTTCGGCATTGTGCAGGTGTCCCACGCTGGATCCGGCAGCACCGAGCGCGCCGATTTGCTGGAGCACGCTCTGCGCGCGGGCTTGTTCGCCCGGGCCCGTGATGAGCAGCACTCCGCCGCCCGTACGGCTCGTCCATCCCGCTGCTACCTCAGCAAACTTGTCTTCGCCCCAGTGCTTAGTGGGGCGGCTCGAGCCCAGACCCAGCGCAAGGATGGGGCGCCTCAGGCCCATGGCCTCAAGCATCTGAAAGCCCGAGTTCATTTCAGAGGGTTTGAGGTGGACCGAGGGGCGGAATTTTCCTTCAGGCACCTGAACACCGAGGGCTCGCACGGTATCGAGGTCACGCTCAAGGATGGTTCGTGAAGCCTGGTTGGGTGCGTTGTGGCCTGGGATCTCGAGGCTGCTATAGCGGTTCTTTGCTTTGCCCGAGTGAAAGTTCACTGCGCGCACGCGGGCTCCAGTGGCCAGCGCTAGTGTTGCGCTCGATGGGCTTGCGTGAAAATTGAGCGCGGCGTCGAAGCCTTCTTTTCTCAGTAGGAGTGCTGCCCTGGCGATGGCCTTTCCGCGAGCGATCTTGTCTTGGTGCCGGTCTACCGGCCAGATCCGGTCGATTGCCGGGTGGTGGATGAAGAGCGGAGCCCAGGGCGTAGGCACTGCGATGTGGATCTGAGCGTCGGGGTAGGCTGCGTGCAGAGCATCGAGTGAAGCCCCCAAAAGAGCCGTATCGCCCAATGAACGGAGCTTGATGGCGAGCAGCTTTTTGGGGTGAGAGAGAAAAGGGTTCATTGGCGCCCGATCATACAAAAATAAACCCAAAAACAAACCCCCGAAGGGAGATCCCCTCGGGGGCTTGAAACGAACCACTACTACAAAGAGCGGATCTTAGTGGTGACCGTCCTTGTGCTCGCCTTCTTTGTGCTCGCCTTCTTGAGCCTTGGCGTGCTTTTCGCCCTTCTTGGCCTTCTTGGATTCTGCCTTCTTTTCACCGTGAGCGGCATCAGCAGCGTGATCAGCCTTACCGTGGTTATCAGCAAAAGCAGCGGTCGACATCAAAGCAAACAGAGCAATCATGATCTTCTTCATATGAGATCTCCTTTGAGTCCCTAAGTGTGACGTTGGAGCGGTTTTGACTCAATCGGAATCCAAAAAAATCTTATTTAGCCGCTCTGAGATTGGGCACTCGATCGCGCCATTGGCGTCTTGCGTTGCGTCATTTGAGGTTCATAACCCGGCAAATTTGGCCGAATTGACTGCTGCACCCATGCCGGTACCCTCAGTGCAAAGGGGTACTCATGAGCTCACGCCTGCTGGTTTGGTGGCCGGTCGTCTTAAAAAATTTATTGGCCTTTTTGGGTGCAGTCTTTCTCAACCTGAGTTCTCAGGCCTACGGTGCTGACGGGCTGAAGGCAGGCTTTTATGCCGAGGACGTCACTCCTGAAATCGGAGTGCCGCTCGCTGGATTTGGAGGGGGAGCACGTAGGCTCATCCCGTGGGATGTGTTCAATAAGCACAAGTATGCGACCTTTCTCACTCCCTCCAACGGCAAGCTTGACCCCATTCGCAGCAAAGTGATGGTGCTCGAACGCCAGGGAAAACGACTCTTTTTTGTGAGTCTCGACATTGTAGGCGCTGACCCAAAGATCCGAGAGGATCTGATTGCGGAGCTGCAGGACGTCGGACTCAATGCTGAACATTTTTTTCTGTCGGCAACCCACACCCATAGCGGACCTGGAGCCATCTTTAAAAACGTAGTTTGGGAGTTTCTTGCAGCGGATCGATTCAACCGAAGGGTTTATGAACGGTTCATTGATCAGGTGGCCTGGAGCATCCGCATGGCTGTGGATCGGCTTGAGGACGCTCAACTTTTGGCTTCGTCGTTTGAGGCCAATGGTCTGCAGAGAAACCGTAGGGACAAAAATGGGCCGATCGATCGCGATGCCAACTTACTCTGGGTAAAGTCGGATGCCGGTGTGTGGCTCGGGGCAGTGACCAATCTTGCGCTTCACGGAACAGCTTATGGGATGAAGAATCTGGCTTTTAGCGCAGACGTTTTAGGTGCAGTGGAGCGAACCCTGGAGAGCCGGCTTGCGGAGCTCAATACGTTTCAGGGATTGGACACTCACCGGCCCGTCGTTCTTTATATTAACGGTGCTGAAGGTGACATCAAGCCAGCCAAAGAAATGAACGAGCTTGCTCAGCAGTTTGGAGATTTGGCGATTGCCTCGCTCGATGCTTCGCGGCGGATGGCTCCTGAGTGGAAGATCAAGAGTGTGGATGTGCGCCTGAGACGCGCCAGCCTCAATCTCAAGGGGTGCATCCAGCAAAAGACGATCAACAAGCTCATTCTCTCCAGCTTTAGACCCTCCCTTGGAGGCCTCCTGCACCGGGACACTCGAGTGTGGTCGCTTTCTCTGGGAGACATGCTTTTTATGACCTGGCCAGGAGAACCCACGACCCAGCTGGGTCTGGAGCTCAAGCGCTTGGCTCGTGAGGCAGGATTTGTCCAGTCATGGGTGATGGGACTTACGAACGATCACATGGCGTATTTTACGACACGTGAAGAGTACAGCCAGCCGAGCTATGAGTCGTGTGCCGTGCTGCATGGTGAAGATGCAGGCGAGCGCCTGATTTCGGCACATGCCGGGCTGCTCGGTCGCTGAGCCGTTAAAACTTTGAGTCGTGGTTGTAGATCTGGCGGATGTCGATGTGGTTGAAGCGTAAATGTTTGAGCTTCATGGATGCCAGCTGAAGAATCAGCTTGGTCTGACGATTGCGGTCTTGGTGCCGCACCTTGTCGATCTCGCCCTGAATAAAGGACGAAGTCTCGATGGGGTGAAAGCAGAAGCCACGTGAGAACTCGTAGGTTCCGCGAAACGGAATCAGCCTTGCTTCAAACACATCGCCTCGGGTGAAGCCCTGGTTCATGTCGGTGTCGTTGACAGTGTAGGACTTGCGAGAAAAAAGGTCTTGTACGACCAGGCCTTTACCAAACCAGGCGGTGCGCTTGAGTCTAAAGATCGAGTGAATGGTGCGACAAAAGTCGCCGTAGATGGCTAGCTCTTCGTTTGAAAAACGCTCTTTGTGTTTGCGAAAGAAGTACTTGATGGGGGGCAAATCTACACCCGGAAGATCCCTCTCAAAGAGGTACCAGTCCATGAAGATGCACATGCGTTGTTCAAACTCGGTGTCGTCTTCGTAGACCACTCCTGCTTTTTCAAAGAATTCGTGCTTAGCCTTATAGACCTCGGGATAGTACTCGCCTGTGGTGAACTCTTCGACGATGGGATCGAGGTATTTTTGATACATCATGCGCTGGTCCTGGCTCCCCATTGCAGCATGTCCTCGATGAACGAATCAAAGAGGTGGGTTGAGTCATGCGGTCCGGGGCTTGCTTCAGGATGGTATTGTACTGAGAAGGCAGGAGCAAGCCCTGAACCCGGAGTCCACCTGAGCCCTTCGACTGATTGATCATTGAGGTGCACGTGGGTGATCTTCACTTCTTTTGGAAGGCTCGCCGCATCCACTGCGTACCCGTGGTTGTGCGAGCTGATTTCCACTCGACCCCCCTCGCTGCAGAGTACCGGCTGGTTAGCTCCGCGATGTCCGAACTTAAGCTTGAACGTCCTGGCTCCAAGAGCCTGTCCTAAAATCTGGTGGCCCATGCAGACTCCAAAGATGGGGAGTTTGCCTAGAAGGGAGCGCACGACTTGAATCGAATGGAGTGCCTTGGAGGGATCGCCTGGACCGTTCGAAAGAAAAAGTCCTTGTGAACGGTTGGCTAGGATTGCCTCAGCAGTGCTGGAGGCCGGAAGAAGCGTGACCTCGCAGCCCCGTCTTTGCAGCTCTCGAATCAGTCCGCCTTTGATTCCGTAGTCGATGGCGGTGACTCGAAAAAGGCGTCCGGCACCTTGGGGTTTAAAAAGCCGAGCCTCTTTTGAAAGACCTGCAAGCCAGTCGACTTGGTCGGCGTGAGGAACAGAGGGAGCGGACAAAAACTCAAGAGCGGCCTTGCGGTCTTTTTCAGGGCAAAGGATGCCTCGGGTCACTCCGGTTGTCCTGAGTTTTCGAGTGAGTGCGCGCGTGTCGACTCCATGAAATAGCGGAATTTTTTGTCTCACGAGCGCTGCGGGCAGGCTTTCTGTGGACTGCCAGTGCAGTGTGGGGCCCGAGGTTTGGGTCGTTAGCTCGTGGATGATGAGCGCTGAGGCTTGAAATGCCGGACTCTCGTTGTCCCATTCATTGACGCCGGTATTTCCGATGTGGGGGAGGGTCATTACGACCATCTGCCCGGCATACGAAGGGTCGGTCAGAATCTCTTGATATCCGGAGAGCCCGGTGTTGAAAACGACTTCTCCAAACCCACGGTATTTCTCCCAGTCCAGCGCTCCACCTGCAAGGATGCCGGTAAACTCGGTCCCGTCTTGGAGGATCAAGATCCCCTTCATATGAGCCTTCCTTCAACGAAGGTGGCTTCCACTTTGCCCGTAAACTCAGGGATTCTGTTTTCTTGCAGTCCCTGCCACAGGGGGGGAAAGTTGGCGCTGAGCGATTTATTTTCTCGGGGCTCGAGCCGCCACTTAGATTTTGGGTCAATGATACAAAGATCGGCTGCAAGACCGAGTTCGATCTTTCCAGCCTGGATGCCTAGCATTCGGGCGGGCGCTGCAGTGAGTGAATCCACCCATCGAGCGATTGGCACTCGCCCTTCGAGCACAGGGCGTAAAGTGAGCGGAACGGCAGTCTGGAGGCCGATGACTCCGTTGGGGGCGGCAATAGCGTCAAGGGCCTTTTCATGTTCCGCATGCGGAGCATGATCGGTGGCGATGAGGTCGTTGGTGCCGTCGGCTAGAGCAGCTACGACTGCTTCGACGTCGTCGCTAGTTCTGAGCGGTGGATTCATTTTGCAGAAGGTCGAATATCCTTCCCAAGCGCTCTCCGTAAACGAAAGGTGATGGGGGGTGGCTTCGGCTGTGATTGGAAGCCCGTCCTGTTTTGCCCTGCGCACGAGCTCGATGGCTTGTTGTGTGGAGAGGTGTGCCAAATGAAGACGTGCCCCCGTCAGGCGACAAAGCGCAATATCCCTGGCCACCGCGATTTCTTCAGAAGCCGCCGGCACTCCAGGAAGTCCCAGTCTGAACGATGTGGGCCCTTCGTGCATGCACGTTCCTTGAGAAAGGTGCAGGTCTTCGGAGTGCGAAATAATGGAGACCCCAAAGCTTTTTGCGTACTCCATGGCTCGGCGCATGAGTGCGCTGTCCATGACCGGCATTCCGTCGTCGCTGAGTGCTACTGCTCCGGCCTCGATCATCAGTCCGAGTTCAGCCAGTTCTCGCCCCGCGAGCCCTCGGGTGATGGCTCCAATGGGGTAGACCTTGCAGAGAGCGGTTTCTCGGGCACGCGCCACAATCGCACGAGTAACAGCTGCACAGTCGTTGACTGGAAGCGTGTTGGCCATGCAAGCCACTGATGTAAAGCCTCCGGCCACTGCAGCGCGCGTTCCGCTCGCAATCGTTTCTTTGTGCTCAAGTCCCGGCTCTCTCAAATGCACGTGTGCATCCACCAGTCCGGGTAGAATCCAGCGACCAGAAAGAGCCATTTCTTTTGTGCCAGCAAGTGCCGGAATAGCGCCAGGCTGATCGATAGCACGGATCTTTCCGTTCTCAATCCAAAGGTCGCGAGGTTGACCCAGAGGCTGCAGGGTGGCACCTCTCAAGATCCAGTTCATGCCGTTCCTCCAGAGGCAAAGGCCCACTCGAGCGCTGCAATCCGAGCAGCAACGCCAATCTGCACCTGTTTTAGAATGCGTGAGCGAGGGTCGGTCATGACTTCGGCATCGATCTCAATTCCTGGGTTGGTAGGCCCGGGATGTAGAATGAGCGCAGCGCTTTTGAGTAACGCCGCTCGATCGCGCGTCAGACCCCAAAAGTGTCGATATTCGGTCACAGACGGAAAGAAGCCCTTTGCTTGCCTTTCTAGCTGCAGCCTCAGAACCATGACTGCATCGACCGAACGAAGAAGCTCTTGGGTCAAGAATTTTGCTTTTTCAATCCCTCGAAAGCTAGAGAGCTCGACTTCTGAGGGCAGAAGCGGGCCCGGACCACAGATCGTAACTTTTACACCCAGTCGAGGAAGCAGCTCCAGATTGGAGCGCGCAACCCTGCTGTGGCGAATATCGCCTATGATCAGGACATGGCGCCCTGAAAGCGGGCCTTTCCAGTCGTGCATCAGAGTTGCTGCGTCGAGCAGCGCTTGGGTGGGGTGGGCATGCATTCCGTCTCCTGCATTGAGCACCGGGATGCCGTGCAAAGCAGTAAGGCTGGCAAGTAGTTTTGGGGTACCAGCCACTGGATGTCGGAGCACCAATCCCTGGGTTCCCAGAGCAATGAGGTTCAGAGCAGTATCAGAAAGAGTTTCTCCCTTTTGAACACTCGAAGCAGAGAGCGCCAGTGATTGCGGTGACCCGCCCAGCGCTCGAATTGCTGCTTCGAATGAAAGGCGGGTGCGGGTGGAATTTTCGTAGAACAGGAGAGAAATGGGGAGTCCCCTGAGGGCAGAGCTGGCAGAGGAGGGCGCCTCAAAAAGCTCTAAAGTGCGGGAAAGGAGGGCATCAAGTTCAGGAGCAGAGAGCTGCGCTATGGAGAGCAGCGAGCGGGTCACGATTCTACCTTCTTGAAGAATCGATCAGTCCGCAAGCGAGAAAACCAAGACTTTGAAGCTGTGGGTTCGTCAGCGTTGCGCGGCTCGATCGAAAGCCAAACCCTCCACGCTTTTCCTAAGATTTCCTCTGGGGTGATCTCGCGGTTTAAAGTCGGTCCAGCATCATCTGCGACCCGAATTCTGGGTCCATCGACTGCAATCACGCGGGCAAGTTGGATTTTGCGACGAGAGTCCTCTGTGTCTGAAGCGCTGACTAGCAACACTTCGCCCACGTTGGGGAGGCGTTTGGTCCATTCGTATCCTGGTTTCCAGACCAACAGAGTGTCTCCCGGCAAGATAGCAGGACTCATTCTGCTATGAGGAACTCGGTAGGGCTCCAAGATCCAGACTCTGAAAAGCACTGCCGCAAAAGCTGCGATCGATAGGGTGATCACGTAGGTTCGCAGTACTGAGCGAGTGAATCTCCTCATGGATTTGCCTCAGTCCACCTTGAGAACCGCAAGAAACGCCTCTTGCGGAATCTCCACCGTCCCAATCTGTTTCATGCGCTTTTTTCCCTCTTTTTGCTTTTCGAGAAGTTTGCGCTTTCGTGAAATATCGCCGCCGTAGCACTTGGCTGTGACATTCTTGCGTAGGGCCGAGAGCGACTCGCGTGCCACGATTTTGGATCCGATTGCGGCTTGAATCGCCACCTCGTACATTTGGCGATCGATCAGTTCTTTCATCTTTTTTGCAAGCTCGCGCCCACGAATAGCCGATTTATCGCGATGAATGATAACCGATAGCGCATCTACAGGATCCCCGTTGATCAAGATGTCGAGCTTGACGAGGTCACTGGGCTTGTAATCGGTAAGCTCGTAGTCCATCGAGGCGTAGCCCTTCGTGGCGCTCTTGAGGCGGTCGTAAAAATCAAAGACCATCTCATTGAGCGGCATCTGATAAACAAGAGTCACTCGGTCCTTTGTTAAGTAGTCGAGTTTTTCTTGGATGCCTCGACGGTCGTTACAAAGAGCCATGACCGCACCCACGTATTCTGTGGGCATGTGGACTGAGAGTTTAATGTAGGGTTCTTCGATCACTTCGATCTTGGTTTGCTCTGGAAGCTTGGACGGATTATCGACCATGAGCGTCTCGCCATCGGTTTGCTTGACCTTGTAGACTACAGAGGGTGCGGTCGTGATCAAGTTAAGGCCGTACTCCCGCTCAAGCCTCTCTTGCACGACGTCCATGTGAAGAAGACCCAAGAAGCCGCAGCGAAAGCCGAAGCCCAATGCGTTCGAAGTTTCGGGTTCCCAGGAGATAGCCGCGTCGTTGAGTCTGAGTTTTTCGAGTGCCTCTTTGAGGTCGTTGTATTGGTCGGCATCCACGGGGTAGACGCCGCAGAAGACCATGGGTTTGGCTTCTTTAAAGCCGCCCAGCGGCTCAGAGGCCAAATTGCCAACTTCCATGATCGTGTCGCCCACTTTCATGTCCCGCACGTCTTTGATGCCACAGACGATGGCTCCGACCTCGCCGCTTGCGATCTGGTTTGTATCAGTGAACTTTGGAGAAA
>JBKCVM010000122.1:0-4236 GCA_046317855.1 Oligoflexia bacterium | reverse complement strand
GCCCTAGGAGGAGCAATCGTCGGCGTAGGGGGCGCATCAGGGGCTGAATTTATTGGGACACTCGGGGCTGAATTTTTTATCCCTGGGCTTGAGAGTCTCGGCTTTTCGTTTGAGGCGGGGGCAGGACTTCACAACCTGAGTAACAGTTCTTTCTCGATAAGAACTCTGGGGGCAAGCTTTGTCGATACGGGAATTCACTTCTACTTTTAGCCTCGCTTTTGCTCTCCTGAGCGCAACGGTCCTCAGTGCAGCCGTCCCAGTGGCCTATGCGCAGGATCCGACTGCTTCTGAAGCAAAAACTCCAAAACCTCAGCAACCTGAGGAACCCGATCTGCGCGAGACGCCCTATACAGGCTATGGGGAGTTCAACGAACAAGAGGACGAAGACGACAGCTCACGGTTCTTTCAGTATGGGCGTTTTTTTGGAGTCATGATTGGCCTTGGAACCAGCGGAGTGACTGGAAACCGTGGCGTCCTTTATCAAGGCGGGTTTCCGGCAATTGATTTTAAAGTCATGTACTGGTTTGACTTTAATTTTGCGTTGGAACTGGGAGTCAGCTCTTTTCGGCATTTTTACGAAAGCAACTCTCGAGGATTTGCCGATATCTCACTCACTCGCGTAGGAGTCGATTTGAGATATTACTTACCGATGGATGATTTTGCAGCGCCCATCACCTTTGCCAATCCTTATCTCGTGATCGGCGCCGGCGCGATCTCCAAAGCAGAGAGACTCAGAGATCAAGGCCTGACAGAAAATGATACCGCTGCAGGAGTGACCCTCGGAGCAGGCCTTGAGTTTACGGTAGCCCCCAGAAAAATCTATTTTGGTCTGACCGGCCGCTATCATCTGGCAAACTTTAACGATACCTTTACGACTGAGTTTCAGTCAGAGCCCATCCCTGTTACCGATTTGACGGGCGGATTCTACACATTGACAGCAAATGTCTTGTTCACTTGGTAAGCGAGTGCAAACTGGTTTGACACTGGTTACTCCCCTTTTTGCGCCCCGTTTTGCTTAGGCTTTTCTTAGGGAACTCGATTTTTTAAGTATTTTTGATGAGTTACCTCTTCTTCTCTCTCCAAAGCCACCCCTCCTTCATGGTCCATCCAGGGTGGCCTGCGGCTTGCTTCTCACTATTCCCATGAAGATTTCTCATTCTTTTTCTACAGCCGCCCTGTTTCTGTCTCTAACGGCTTCTTCTGCCCTGGCGCTCCCGCAAGTGGGCGTGGTGAACGGGCCTGAGCGCATCACTTTTGAACTCAAGGACGGTAAGGTTCTAGTTCGCACTTTTAAAAAATCCCTCGATGACGGAACGGTCTGCACAGCGGCTGACATGGCTGACCCCGAAGACAAAGGAAAACGCTTTCTCCTGGAAACCCGCTCATTTGACGAAGCTACCTTTAAACAGGAGTTCCGGCTTCGTATCGCAAGGCTCGATCCCTCGCGCTTAAGTGAGGACCAGAAGATTCAACTCGAGAGAATTCGTTCGATTTCAATGAGGCAGTCAGAGTTGACCGAGAATCAAGCGCGCCAAGTTGAGATCGAAGGCCAAATCTCTAGCCTCGAGCTTGAAGAAGCCGCGCTTGACTCGGCCAAAGACGACCTGAATAGACGCCGTAAGAAGCTGGCCCAGGCTAAGCGGGACTTTCCAAAAGTCGACTACTCGAACGAAGAAAAAGCCTTAGATCGAGAAGCTCTGACTTTTGAAGAACGAAAAAAAGCTCGTGACGAACAACTCAAGCGGGCCAAGCAAGACCTTGCTGACATTCAGGGAGAGATCCAGTGCGCTGACGCTCGTCTGGAGGAAAGCACCGCCACCTTAGAAGATCTCGAAAAAGTCTATGATCGAATGGTGAAGAGTCATGGAGGTCTTCTTGGCCTAGGTGACGCAAAACTCAACCAGATCCTTACGCTTGAAGTAAACAAGGACGGAATACTCTTCAACCTGCTCCTAGACCTGGCAAAAATGGAGGAGCCAGGCCGAAAAAGGCGTGAACCCCGTCGTGGATCTCCCGAACAGGTGGTGGGCCAGTGGAAGGGAGAGTTAGGTGTGGACTTAACTTTTGAGGAAGCTCGCAGATTCTGCGCCCGTCAGGGGCTCAAGATTCCGACGACTGAAGACTTCAAAGAACTCTTTAAGTCGGGAAGATCCGCGGAGGTACTTTCAGAGGACGGCAGTTATTGGGCTGTCTCACCGCTCTCCGCCGTGACCATTTACTTGATCGATAAAACGGGTGCAGCCCCCTTGAACATGCGCACGACAGACGATCAGGCAAAAACGAAGTGGTCGGTGCGCTGCATCGATAAGCGCTAGAAAAAGCCAGGCTCTAGATCAACGGTTTGTTTTTCGAGCCGCTGCCTTTGCCGCCTTCTTCATCCCCTTCTGTGCGGCACGGGCAGCGGCCTTCTTTTTTGCGTCTCCGCGGCGCAGCGATTCTTTTCGAACCAACTCAGAGGTGGATTTTGCCCTGCGGTTGCTTTTTCCGGCCTGAAAGAGAAGCCTCACGGGAGTTCCCATAAAGCCCCATTTTTCACGGATCCCGTTGAGGAGATGACGCCTCAGACTGAAATGCACTTTTTCTGGATCACTCACGTGGCAAATAAAAGTGGGAGGATGACGGCTCACCTGATGGCTCAAGTAGAATTTAGCGTTGAGAGGGTTGTGGACCCCTGCCTCGCGCCTGACCCATTCGGTGAGCTCCTTGGTTCCTACTTTATTGGATCGCTGGGCGAGGATTTCATGAAACAAATCGCCCAACCCCCGAAGCCCCTGCCGTTTGAGTCCGCTAGTAAAAACGATGGGAGCGTACTTGAGAAATCCGATCTCCTCCCGAACCCAGCCAGCAGCATGCTCTCGCGTGAACTCTGGGTTTTTGCGCTGCGTGTCCCATTTGTTAATGAAGAGCACGACTGAGGTTCCGGCCTCTTCGATCAGCCCCCCAATCTTTTCGTCTTGATCAGTGATGCCGGTCTCCCCATCCAGCACTAAGACCGCAATATTGGCTCGCTCCAGTGCCTTTTTTGTCTGAATGACCGAAAGAACCTCAACACCTTCTTCGGTCTTGGCTTTGCGGCGGATTCCGGCAGTGTCAATCAACACCACCTCATGCCCGTCCACCACGGCGCGCGTATCGATCGAGTCAACCGTAGTTCCGGCAATGGGACTTGTGATCATACGGCTCTCGCCAAGAATTGCATTGATCAAGGTGCTCTTGCCCACGTTGGGGCGGCCCACGATTGCTATTTTAGGGAGCTCGTCTTCTTGTTCCTGCTGATCTCCGTCTCCAGATTCGAGCCTTTTTAGATCTGCTTCTGGTTTGGTCTGCCTGAATACTGCATCCTTAAGCTCGTCGATGCCTCGGCCATGTTCAGCAGAAACCGTAAGGATTGGGTCGATTCCCGTCTCAAAGAACTCGGCCTGGTTGACCTCGTGCTGTTCAGCATCGATTTTGTTCACAACCCCAATGATCGGCTTACGATCCTTGAGGCCTGATCGCTGAATTCTGACGATTACCTCACGGTCTTCAGGAGTCAGGCCTGTCTGACCATCAAAGACCACAAGTACGACATCGGCGACTTCTAGTGCTGCTTCGACTTGTGCAGCAATCTCAACCGAAAAACGCCCTTCCCCTAGGCCCCCCGTATCAATGAGCCCCACCTGAACGGCGTGCCCTTGGTGATACCAGGTCGCCTGCTCTTCCATTCGGTCGCGAGTGACCCCTGGAAGGTCATGCACCAGCGCGCGCCTTCGACCCAGAAGTCTATTGAATAAAGTACTTTTGCCGACATTAGGTCGGCCCATGATCAAGATTCGTTTCATAGTGAAATTTCAGATTTTAGGGATGTGATAACCCAGCTTCTTGAGAGCCTCAGCGTTCCGGGTCCAGTCCTTTAACACTTCAACCTTAAGACCCAGAAAAATCGAACCATTGATAAATTCCTCAATGGAGGCCCGCGCAGCCATTCCGATTTCTTTAATTTTCTTTCCGCCCGCCCCGATCACCATGCCTTTTTGAGAGTCGCGCTCCACGTGGATCACTGCCTCAATACGAACGGGTTGAGCGTTTTCATCGAATTTGCAAATCTCCACTGCGCAAGAATACGGAAGCTCATCGCCCAACTTCATGAAAAGTTGCTCACGTATTTTTTCAGCGACAAAAAACCGAATGGGTCTGTCCGAGAGCTGATCTTCGTCGGGGAACAAAAAAGGCCCAGCTGAAAGCCCTCTCCAAGTC
>JBKCVM010000121.1:0-16882 GCA_046317855.1 Oligoflexia bacterium | reverse complement strand
GGTCCCTCGTACTGCAAAGAGTTCAATGTCGAGCTGTGAGTCATTCAGCTGTCCAGCTGCACGTTTCTGAGCAAGCTCAGCAATTTTCTGGGCCATCTTCGAAGTTTCGGTGATTCCTTCAAGAAGAATTCGATTTTCAAGCTGAGCTGCTTTCGGTGCAAGTCCAGCCTGCGTAGCCGCCAACTCTTGATAGATTTTGGCTGCTGTATCCAGCGCTTCAAGGTTAGGGTTCGGACTTACTGAAAGTCGTTCAGCCACGGCAAGCAGGATCCGATCCGTTCTCGAGTTAGCCTCGTTCAGGGCGATCCACCGGCGGGTTCTGCGTTGCACGGAGAGAAGGCCCTCGGTATCCCCCTGGGCCACTTGGCTCAGGTCTTCTTCAAGGTACTCGAGCCTTTTTTCTTGAGAAATTTCTTCTGGAATTGATGCAACGGATTCAATCACGCCTTGTCCTGGGTTGCCTGGTGCAGCGACCGGTCCGCAGTCTACACAATGAAAGACCGGTGGATCTTGCTCGAGGTTGATCCAACCCACCCGAAGTTGCGGTGAAGGATTTTCAATTTTTGCGTTGGGAAGAGTTGAGAGGCGCAGGCGTTCGGCGTCAGAGAGTTTCTTCTGATTTCCGACACAGGCTTCGAGCTCGGCTTTTGCTGCCTTGATGACAAAGTATTTTTTTAAAGTGCTGCCTTCTGGAACCCCCTGCTCGATCTTAAAAAATTTCTCGCATTCTTTATAAGTCAGGCCCGTAATTGCAATGCTTCCGTCAGGGAGGCGTTTGATCTGGAGGCCATCAAAGAGCCTCTCTGCGACTTCCTGTTTGAGCGGGATTAGCTTGAGTTTGCCGTCGGAAGCCGGGTCCTGGGCTGCCAGGGCTAGAGACGTGACCTTTGCCGACAGGATCAGCGCCATCCATGCTGTATGGGTGAGTGTGGTTGTTTTGCTCGTCTTCATAATCTCATTTTCCTCTCCGCTTAACTTAGAAAGTCGTGAAATGCTTACCAGCCCGCACGCGGATAACCCCAAAATCCGCCATAGGGGTTTGCAAAGTTTTGAAACGACCGCATCTGCGCCTCTTGTTGTTGCCGCATCATTTCCATTTGGATTTGCTGGTACTGCACTTGGGCCATGCTGAGTTGTTGATAGAGCAGTGCCTGGACCTCAGATTGTTGCACCATGGCCCGCTGGCGAACCTCTGCGCAGCGCTGAAAGCTCGAGGCCTCAGCTCTGCTGCAGGATGACTGGATCTCGGATTCGAGATCTGTGCTGTAATCGCGTAAGGAGTCGTGTTGGAGCAAAGTCTGTTGGATGGCTGCAGGCGTTGCTCCACTTGCGATTTCGGATTCTACATGTTCGGCCAGTTCTGCCTTCAGTAGTTCTTTACGAGCAGAGTCTGCCCCTAGTTCTGCGCTATGACGAAGTGATACCGAGATGTCGCTGGATTCAGCAAGTTCGTCGTAGATCTCCCGAGCCGAACGGATTCCACGAGTGGTCCGATGCTCCCCTTCAGCGAGTTTCTTTGCGATGTCTAGGCGCAACCGGTTTCCGGCGTCTTTGGACTTCTCAAATTCTTCATAACGTTGCATCCAGTGGGTGATGTCTCGGTCGAGGTCCTCGAGTTGGCCAACGTCTCTGCTGGAGAGCTTGCTGAGTTTCTTTTTGATTCGGTCAAACTCTGTATTTCCGAGATTTTTTCGGTAGTCCTCAGCTGTGTCGTCGTTGAGAAGCCCGCTCTCAAGGAGCGCCTCGATCATTGCGAGCGCTCCTTCAATCTTTTCGTCGGTATTGCGGCAGTCCGGGCAGGAGCGAATTTTGGAGATGAGCTCCTTGAGGTCCTTTGGGTCCTGGTTTGGTGAGTCCTTGAAGGCGGCATCCGCGCCCATCGCTGTCGTGGCGACCAAAGCGCTTAACAGAAATAGTGCTGCAGACGCGACCCGGCGAGCTTCTGAATAGTTTTTCAGCATAAGTTTCTCTCGTTATGATTCAGAGCAACATACGGGCCAACGGCGGGGTTTCGCTTTGCACTGGCAAAGCCTGAAAAACCGGATAAAAAACAAATACCTAAAGGATGCACGGAGAGTGTCCGTACAGACACACCCGATGAAATCGAGGGCGTTTGTGTTTAGAGCTTAAGAGGCTGTCAAAAATGAGGACACCTCTTTTTCTGTGGCAGCAGGGAGGGAATGGGATGTTTCGACCGGCCGACGCACTGGGACTTCAGCGGGTGCTTGAACCACGCGGACGCGGACTCCTGCCCCAGCAGGCAGAAGTGGTGGACGCCACGACCCCCATCGCAGAAGACGAGCTTTTGATCGACGTCGAGTGCCTTAATATCGACTCGGCAAGCTTTCACCAAATCTCGCATTCGTGCGATGGCGACCTCAAAAAGATCGAGCGCACGATCTTGGACCTGGTTGAGCGTCGAGGAAAGCACCATAACCCGGTGACAGGCTCTGGCGGAATGCTCATTGGTAGGGTCCAGCAGATCGGCCCCAAGTTCCCAGTGGAGCAGAAGCCCGTCAAAGTGGGCGATCGCATCGCGACCCTCGTGTCTCTCTCGCTCACTCCCCTTGAAATTCGAAAGATCAAGGCGATCCACCCCAAGATTGACCGCGTTGACATTGAGGGGCACGCGATTTTGTTCGCATCGGGGATTTTTGCCCGTCTTCCATCCGACATCCCCGAAACCGTGGCGCTTGCGGTGCTGGATGTGGCTGGCGCACCCGCCCAGACTGCCAAACTCGTCAAGCGCGGCGATACAGTCGTCGTGATCGGCGGGGGCGGAAAGTCGGGAGTGCTCTGTCTTTATGAAGCAAAAAAGATCAAGGACGTGACCACGATCGCGGTCGACTACTCGGACGCCGCCATCCAGCGGCTGCACGGGCTTTCATTCGTGGACCGCGTCATCCAGGTGGATGCACGAAACCCGGTCGAGGTGATGGAAAAGGTTTCGGCCGTCACTCGCGGGCAAATGGCGGATGTGGTGATTAATGTGGCCAACCTGCCCGAGACAGAGATGTCGTGCATCCTGTCGGCTCGCGACCGGGCCATCGTTTATCTTTTCAGCATGGCAACAAATTTTCAGCGAGCCGCTCTGGGGGCCGAAGGGGTCGGTGCTGATCTCGACCTGCGTATTGGCAATGGATATACGGCTGGGCATGCGGATCATGCGTTGCAGATCCTGCGTGAAAGTCCAGAGCTGCGACAACTTTTCACTCGGACTTATACTTAATTATGGCCACGCTAAATCTCGATTTCAAAAAAGTAGAAGAATGCAGGCGACTGGCTGCAAAAATATCCACCCCTGTCGAGCAACTGATTTCGGGGCATTCGACCATCGCCATTGAGCGCGCCACGCTTAGGCTGATTGGGGTGTCGGGTGCCGTGGAGCAGGCCAGGCAGATCGTACCGGAGGTTAACGTGATCGTTGATGACCTCCAAAAGGCAGGTCAGTTGGGGCGTGGTGTGCTTTTCCCTTTTGTGGGTGCGATGCTCGAAACGGGACTCTCCGCAGGCCAACTGGGGACTCAGGTGGCGACGCGCAAGTTGCGATTGGGCGAAGTAAATCCTAGCCGTGCAGCTGCAATTGAAAAGAAGGCCTTGGAGCTCTGCCGGCAAGGTGTGGCCATGCTTGATGCTAATCGTGAAAAGCGCGATGAGTTGCGGCGGCAGACCGGTGATCGTTTTAATGCCGAGGGCAAGGGTGGTCCCTGTTTGTACGTCATTGTTGCGACGGGCAACATTTTCGAGGACGTCGTTCAGGCTCGTGCGGCGGCTCAGGCGGGTGCAGAGGCGATTGCTGTGATCCGTAGTACAGCACAGTCGCTTTTAGATTACGTGCCCCATGGCGCAACTACCGAGGGTTTTGGTGGCACCTACGCCACCCAAGAAAATTTTCGGATCATGCGCGAGGCGCTCGATGAGGAGTCCAAGAAGCTCGGGCGCTATATTCGCCTTACCAATTATTGCTCAGGTCTCTGTATGCCTGAAATTGCAGCGTTGGGTGCGATCGAGCGGCTTGATTTTTTGCTCAATGACGCAATGTATGGGATTTTATTTCGCGACATTAATATGAAGCGCACGCTGATTGATCAGCATTTTTCGCGCAACATCATCGCTCGCGCTCGAATTGTCATCCATACAGGGGAGGACAACTATCTGACGACGGCTGATGCGACTGAGAATGGCCACCAAGTCCTGGCTTCTCAGTTTATTAACGAGCGCTTTGCTCGTCATGCAGGGATGAGTGATGACCTGATGGGCCTTGGACACGCTCAAGAGATGAATCCAGAGCACCCGAACGTGTTCTTGCTCGAAATTGCCAGGGCCCAAATGACTCGCGATATTTTTCCGCACTCACCCATTAAATTTATGCCGCCCACTCGATTTAAGTGCGGTGATATTTTTTATAGTCATCTGATGGATGCAATGTTCAATTTGGTGGGAGTAGTGACGGGTCAAACCATTCAGCTCCTCGGGATGCCCACTGAGGCGATGCACACTCCCCTGCTTCAGGACCGATGGATGAGCATTAAGAATGCACGCTATATCTTTAATGGTGCGCGCCAACTAGGGGACGATATTACTTTTAAGCCGGGCGGAATGATCGAGTCCTGGGCAGCTAAAGTTCTCGACGACACTCTGGCACATCTCAAAATGATTGATTCGAAGGGGCTTTTCTTAGCCATTGAGCAGAAAGCGTTTGCCGAGGTGAGTCGCACGGAGACGGGTGGTAAAGGTCATGACGGTGTGTTTGCAAGACAAACGGGCTACCTAAATCCATTCTTTGAGCTTTTGGGGGGCGCTTGAGATGGCTACCAACAGCCAGATTGCTAAAGTTGACCCGAAGAAGCTCAAGCCCTACGGCGACATCATGAATGATGGGACCGTCCAGCTATGCTTTACGCTTCCTGTTGATCCTTCGCCCGAAGCGCGCGAGGCAGCCATTCAGCTTTGTGAAAAGATGGGGTTTGAGCAAATCAAGGTAGCCACGATGGAAAAGGCTGCGAATGGTTTTGCGCTGTTTGTGATCTACGCCAATCTCCGCCACACTGTCGATTTTACGAAGATCCATGTGGTGAAAGTGGAGTCCAAGACACGCCCCCGTGAAGAGCTCGATGAAATCATCGCCTCGAAAATTGGTCGAAAATTGGTCGTGGTGGGTGCCTGTACCGGGTACGATGCTCACACGGTGGGGATTGACGCAATCATGAATATGAAGGGTTTTGCCGGTGATTATGGCCTTGAGCGGTATCAGTGGTTTGAGGCCAAGAATCTGGGGGCTCAGGTTCTCAATGATGAGCTCCTCAAGCGAGCAGTCCAAGAAAAAGCAGATGCAATTTTGGTGTCGAAAGTCGTGACCCAGCACAATATCCATATGCGTGACATGAAGGATCTGATGAATCGTGCTCGACAGATGGGCCTCACAGAAAAAATAATTTTTGTGGCCGGCGGACCTCGAGTGACACATCCTCTTGCGCTGGAGTGCGGCTTTGATGCCGGATTTGGGGTAGGGACAAAGCCCTCGGATGTGGCGAGCTATATTGTTGACGAGTTTTTGCGCAGGCGTGACGCTGCTTTGCCGATGAAATCTAAGCCAGAAGCCAAGCCTCGCTTGCGCAAAGGAGCTAAAAAGTAAACAATGGCGGTCTCCATGAAACAAAAAGGGACTGGTAAGCCTGAGCTCATTGGCCGCGAGCTGGAGCATTTGCAGCTGATTGCCTGCCTCCGTTCGGGACGCCATGTGTTGATTGAAGGTCCGGTAGGAGTCGGCAAGACTCACCTAGCGCTTTCGATCTGTGCTGAGCTGGGAAGGCCAGTTTTTAGAGTAGACGGGGATGGTCGTTACTCTGAGCAGAAGCTCTCGGGATGGTTTGATCCGCCCTTAGTGATCAAACACGGTTACACTGCTGAGAGCTTTGTGCCAGGACCATTGGTTGAGGCCATGCGCACCGGAGGGGTCCTCTTTATTAACGAGCTCAATCGTCTGCCGGAGGGTGTACAAAATGTCTTACTTCCGGCCATCGACGAGCGGCGGATGACTGTGCCCCGACTGGGGGCTGTTGTTGCTCAGCCTGGCTTTAGTGTGATCGCGACACAAAATCCAAAGGAGTTTGTGGCTACTTCGCATCTCAGCGAGGCTATTTTGGATCGGTTTGAGCTGGTCGTATTGGATTATCAAAATCAGGACGAAGAGCGCGCCATCGTTGCCCGTACGGTGAAGAATGATGTTTTGATCCGCGCCGCAGTAACCTTGGCGAGAATGACCCGCATCAATCCTCGCATCAAGCGGGGTGCCTCGGTTCGAGCTGCGCAGGCGGTGGCTGAGATTGCGGCTGCCTTGGTAGAGCAGAAGACGACAGGTGGGCTGGAGCAGGCTTTTGTTACCGCTGCGTTGCTTGCCCTTCCTACGCGCATCGAGCTTGAGCGTGATGCTGAAGCAAGTGGGTCGCATGCTGATGAGCTTCGTGCATTGGTGAGTGAGCTTGCAAAGGATGCCTTCTCTGGCGCCGAGTCTCCCAGCGTAAAAAAAAAGAACTGACCCCAGGGGCAGGCCGAGAGGGCAAGGTCGCCGACGCTCCGATTTTTAAAAAAGCAGAAACGCGATTTCAGGCTCCTGAGGAGCTCGACTTTGGGTCGTCACTCGACTCTCACGCAATGGACTCAGATGAAGACCTCTCGAATGCAGGCCTCTCTGACGCCTGGGATGTGGCCATTCGCTACCACGAATTTAAGACCCGCCCTTCGCTCTCGAAGGTCGCGCACCATTTACGAGAGATCTCGACTGCTGCGATCCTTGAAAAGGCGCGTGCCGTTTTGGGGTCCGTCGTGCACCCTACGGTGAGCGCTGTAGCGCCACTGGATGAGATTCCTGGGCATGCTGAGTCGGTGGAGCTCGATCTGGATGAGACCCTAGAGTCCTCGCCAACGCTGATGTCGGGAGGATCACTTGGCAGTGATCCCCTGATGATGGAGTACCGGGTTAGGAGAAGTCAGCCCGTAGTGCTGGCAGTGGACACGAGTCTGTCGATGACCGGAGAGAAGTTGGCTTTGACCGCCGTAGCTCTTGCTGTCGTCGCGCTACAGTTTCCTGAAGATCCGATTGGTATCGTTGCGTTTGAAAATCGCGCTACGGTCCTTAAGCGGCCTGGTGAGCGGATTACGCCAGCGCAACTGGTTGCTCGTTTTCTGGAAGTGCCCGCCCAGGGCTATACCCACCTTGAAGAAGGAATGCTGGGGGCTCTGCGTTTGGTTGAAGAACTTGAGCATGGCGGTCGTGGGCGGCCGCCAGCGGTCGTGCTTCTTACAGATGGCAAGTACACCGCCGGGAAGGATCCTGCGTATCTAGCGCCGCGGTTTTCACACTTGCACGTGATGAAGATGGGAAGCGAGAAGTCCAGTCTTTTGCTTTGCCGGGAGCTTGCACGGCTGGGGCGTGGATCACTGCGAGAGGTTCCGGAGCTCCAGGCGCTGCCCGGCGTCATGTATGGTGTCGTCAAGGATTTGCTTCGTGGGCGGCGCTGAGCTATCTTTTTGGTGCGTATGAGAAACGACTACAAAATGAATGGCAAGCTGGTGAAGGTCTCTATCGAACTTGAGGAGCCGGTTGCGGCGGTTCTTGCTGAGATGGAAAAATTTTCTAAGCTCAGTAGCTCAGAGCTCGTGAACGCCGCACTGAAGCGTTTCATCACTCACCATAAAGATTTTTTGCCGCCTAACTTTAAGCTGCCGCCTCTCAGGCAGAATGCAGCTGCGAGCTGAGATCGCGGATTCAGTCTAAAACTAGATATAGATTGACGATATGGCCAGCAAGGACGCTTTGCTCGGATTCATGCGCGACTGAGAGCTTGCCCGTTTCGCGGTCTAGTCCAAAGGCCCAGGAGCTCGCCTCTGTTTTGATCAGCTCGTCAAAGCGAGCCTTTTGAAGTTGAACTCGCGCCACGATTCGTATGGCCCGGCCTGTTTTTAGCTTGTCTGGATTGAGACCCTCCAACGGATCAAAATGGGCCAAAACAGATGGACCTAAGTTTTGAATTTCTTTGAGTTCATCCGCTGAGAGACGTCGGAGTTCTTCTCTACCCTCCAGCTGTGCTGTGAGTGCCTCATCGTCTCGCACCCAAAAGGCCTCTAGTTCCAAAATGCTAGAGCCCGGGAGAAGCGCACGGACGGTTGGCGAGGGAGCAATCGGGCCCGTTGTAGATTTGATGGGCTCACCACGGCGAAACACACTCTTGTGGACACTGGGTGCAAGAGGAGTGCAGGCAAGGGCAACACTGAGAACTGAAGTGGCAAACGCAAGGCGTACTGCATTCATGCCCTGCGATAATCCAAGGGGTGTGCCACATCGTTTGCTTGATTCTACAAAGATTTTTACCCTGGCCGGGGCCAGACTGCGCCTAGCTCAGAGGCAAGTGTCTAAAATCTAGGCAGCAGCTAGGTGGCTTGATCCATGAGCTCGGCAATATCCATGACTTTGACTTTGTCGAGCATCTCCTTGGATTTTACTCCGTCGGTCATCATGGTCATGCAGAATGGGCAGGAAGCAGCCACAATCCCTGCATGGGTTTCGAGGGCCTGCTCTGTTCTAGCGATATTGATGCGCTTACCAATGGTCTCCTCCATGAACATGCGCCCACCGCCGGCGCCGCAGCAAAGCCCTGACTCGCGATTTTGTTTCATCTCTACTAATCGAGCTGAAGGAATGGACTCAATGACTGCGCGGGGCTGGTCATACACGTTGTTCCAGCGTCCAAGGTAGCAGCTGTCGTGAAAGGTAATGGACTCGTCGACGCCCTTGTTGGGCTTGAGTTTACCTTCGCGGATTAACGAGGCGATAAACTGCGAATGGTGGAATACTTCGTAGCTGCCGCCAAAATCTTTGTACTCGTTTTTGATTGTATTGAAGCAGTGCGGGCAGGCAGTCACAATTTTTTTCACATGGTATCGATTGAGTGTCTCAATGTTGGCCTGTGCCAGGGTCTGATAAAGGTACTCATTGCCAATGCGGCGTGCCGGGTCACCCGTGCATTGCTCCTCATTACCCAGGATAGCAAAACGGACGCCCGCCTTCTTGAGCAGTGAAACAAACGAGCGAAGTACCTTTTTATTGCGATCATCATAGGATCCGGCGCAGCCAACCCACAAAAGAACATCAATTTCTGGGCTTTCGGCCATCGTCGGAACGGAGAGGTCCTCAGCCCACTTGCCGCGATCGGCAGAGCTAAACGCCCACGGTGTGAAGTTGGTTTCCAGGTTTTTAAAGATGGCCTGCACGCCGTCTGGCATTTTAGATTCCATCATGACGAGGTTACGGCGAATGTCGAAAATCTTGTCAGTCTGTTCGATAAAGACCGGGCATGCCGTTTCGCATGCCCTGCAGCTCGTGCAGGCCCAGATCACGTCCTCAGTAATGTTTTGGTCGATCACGGGACTCACTTCGTCGTACTTGCCGGCGAGGATTTTTTCTTTGTTACGATACAGGTTTTCTTTGAGATCAAGGACAAGCAGCTTGGGGCTTAGCGGCTTTTGGGTGTTCCAGGCCGGGCACAGGTCCTGGCAGCGCCCGCACTCCGTGCAGGCGTACAGGTCGAGAGTGTCCTTCCAGCTTAGATCGGTGACTTTGGCGGCGCCGTATTGAGTGACGGATTCGTCGGCAAAGTTGATCGGCCGCATTGCTTTTTCAGTCGGCAGTTGGCGCAAAAAAGTATTTGGGCCTGCCGCAACAATATGCAGGTGCTTGGAGTGCGGAATGTAGGCCGCAAAACCCAGAACCAGCAACATATGGACCCATTTGAAGAAGGTAGCGGCCGAAGCGTTTGATTCAGGCGAAAGGCCAAACCCCTGAAACCATACCGCAATGTGCTTTGAAAAAATGAAGGCATCGGCGTGTGCTGCGGCAAAGCCCAAGATCTGAAAACCGTTCATGAGTAGGATCGACACCATGAGTGATGCCGTAAAGGTCAGCACGATGTTTGCGTCTCTGGACTGACCGAGCCCCTCAGGCCTGGTCACTAGACGCCGGTAAAATGCGCCGGCTACTGCAAAAAGGATGGCGACGGTAAAAAAGTCCTGGATCGCAATCAGCGGTGAATAGAGAGGGCCTAAAAACTCGAAGGTCCATCCCTGGTAAAGCGTCGATGCAAACTGCTCGAGAGTCCCCACCGTGATGATCAAAAATCCCCAGAAAATGATCGTGTGAATCAGGCCGATCCCCTTCTTTCGAAGGACTGCCTTTTGGCCAAGCACATGAATCAATGTGTCGATGATTCGATCAGGGAGCTGAGTGAGCCGATTTCGAGTAGCGCCCTTCTGAGCCTTGAGCATCCGAAAGAGCAGGCTGAATCGATAGCCCGAGTATCCAAAAGCTGCGCCTGCCACTGCCAAAAAAGCAAAAGTTTGCCATGTCATAGAATGACAAACAGTTTAAGCGGGCCGGCGCGGCCAGACAACTAGTGTTCCTTGAGCTTTTTGAATTCGTCCTTAAGGAGTGGCGCCACCGCAAAAAGGTCGCCCACGATGCCATAGTCGGCCACCTGGAAGATGGGGGCTTCGGGGTCGGTATTGATGGCCACGATGACTTTCGAAGTGCGCATGCCAGCCAAGTGCTGGATTGCGCCACTGATTCCGCATGCAATGTACAGATTAGGAGAGACGACCTTGCCCGTCTGACCCACCTGGTCTCGATGAGGCCTAAAGCCCGCATCCACAGCCGCACGCGAGGCACCCACCGCTGCGCCGATCGTGTCCGCGACCTCTTCAAGGATCTTAAAGTTCTCTGCGTTCTTAAGGGAACGTCCACCCGAGATTACAGTCGAAGCCTCGGTCACGTCGGGGCGCCCTGCCTGACCTTGAACCACTTCACTCACTTGAGTGGTGACGTTGGACAAAGCGACTGCAACCGCCTGAATTTTGGCGGTCTTGGAGGGGTCCGCCTTAGGAAGCCCCAGGGCATTGGCGCGAATGGTAGCGAGTCGCGGACCCGAACCCAGAAATTCGACCTCCACCGTGGCTTTGCCTGCATACACAGGACGACGCGCGATAATCCCAGTGCCCTCGAATTTTAAGCTGATGCAATCCGTTGCAAGTCCCACATTCAGGCGAGCCGCTACTTTTGGCATAAAATCTCGCCCAGTGGGCGAATGTGCCGCCAAAATTACATCCGGCGAAAGTGCCTTGGCCAGCTGGACCACGACTTGAGCGTAGGCTTCAGCAGTGTAGAACTTGAGACCCGCATCATCGGCGACATGTACTTGAGCGGCCCCATAGTGGCCCAGTTCTGCGGCCAATCCCTGAACTCCTGAGCCAAGAAGGAGGACATGCGTTTCGTTGCCTCCTGCAGCGGCTGCGCCGATGAGTTCAAACGAAGTCTTTTTGAGTCGCCCATCGCGCTGTTCGGCTACCACTAGTACCTTTGCCATGTCAGATCACCTTTGCTTCTTCGTGGAGGAGGCGTGCAAGTTCCTTAGCTTGTGCTGCGGGGTCGCCTGAGATTTTCTTTCCGGCCTGCTTGGGAGGCGGGAGCTGGTAATTCTTGAAGCGGATTTTTTGGTCCGACTCCAAAACGCCGACATCCGCCTCTTTGACGACCTTCACTTCTTTCTTCTTGGCCTTCATGATGTTTGGCAGGCTAGCGTAACGGGGTTCGTTCATCCCCTTTTGCGCAGCAATCAGTGCGGGGAGCGGAGTGGTGACGACTTCGATCGCGCCGCCTTCGACTTCGCGTTTGCACTTTACCGACGACGCTCCGTACTCAACATTGAGGACTACTGTGACATAGGGTATTCCAGCAAACTCGGCGACGAGTTGACTGACTTGCGCAGCGCCATCATCAATGGCCTCTTTGCCGGTGAAGACGATGTCGATTTTAGGCTCTTTTTTCAGGGCTCCCGCAAGAGCTTTTGCGACGCGGAAATTGTCTGCACCTTCGGGCACCTCGACTTGAATGGCGTTGTCTGCTCCCATGGCTAGTGCCGTTCGAAGAGCTTCTACAACGCGCGTCGGCCCGGCGGAGAGCACAGTCACCGTGCTGCCAGCATTCTTTTCACGGAGACGAAGTGCCTCTTCAACTGCAAACTCGTCGTAAGGCGATAGGATCCACTTGATGCCCGTGGTGTCGATGCCAGAGTTGTCAGCATTCAGCTTGATCTTGGTTTCGGTGTCGGGAACCTGTTTAATGCACACAAAAATATTCATATTTGGTCCCTAGTTATAGCGACGCACTCAAGATGTCTGCAACCTGTTTTAGGATTGCAGCATCGCTGCAAAGCGTAAAGCGGACAAAACCTTCACCTCCTGCCCCAAATCCGGTGCCCGGAGTGCTGACGATGCCTTTGGTGCGAATGAGATTCAGCACGAATTCTTCAGACTTGTTGCCTGCAGGAAGTCTGCACCAAACGTAGAAAGTTGCTTCGGGCGTTTGGCACGAAAGTCCAGCGTTGCGGAGCGCAGGGACTAAGATATCCCGACGGTTTTGGTAAATTGACCGGAGCTCTGCGCAAAAGGGTTCGTAGCGATCAAGCGCCTCAATGCCGGCCTCTTGGCAGGCGTTGAAAATACCGGAGTCGATATTGGTCTTCACTTTGGCAAGGCCGTCAATGACTTTGGCATTGCCGGCCACAAAGCCCACACGCCAACCTGTCATGTTGAAGGTCTTTGAGAGACTGTGAAACTCAACGCCTACATCCTTAGCCCCGGGGACCTCAAGAAACGAGGGTTGAGTTTTTCCGTCAAAGAAAAGCTCTGAATACGCGTTGTCATGGCACACGATGATTTCGTGTTTCTTGGCAAATGCGATCACTTCTTTGAAGAACTCGCGGGTAGCCACGGCTCCGGTGGGGTTGTTGGGATAATTCAAAAACAGCAAGCGTGCCTTGGGCCCGGTTTTGACTAAGCGCTCGAGATCGGCAAAGTCCGGGAGAAATCCGTTTTCTTCTTTTAAGCGAAATTTGAGTGGGATCCCATCGGCAAAAAGAGTCGCCGAGTTGTAGACTGGATAGCCAGGATCAGGAACGAGCACTGCTTCACCTGGATTGACGAACGCGAGAGGAATGTGGGCGATCCCCTCTTTTGACCCAATCAGCGCCAGGACTTCCCGGTCGGCATTCACCGAAACTCCGAAACGTCTCTCCATGAAGCGTGCTGCTGCTTTTCTGAATGAGGACATTCCCCAGTACGACGGATATTGGTGGTTCTCGGGATTTCGTGCGGCCTGCTCCAGACGCCGAATAATGAACTCAGGAGTGGGAAGATCAGGGTCGCCGATTCCGAGTGCGATCAGCTTTTTGCCCTTTTTGATTTCTTCCTGCTTGATTTGGTCGATGCGTGCAAACAGGTAGGGCGGTAGTTGCTTGAGTCTGTGCGTCGTTTCAAACATGTCGAACATTCAGTTTCTCCTCAAAAAAATCATCGAGCGTGAGCCAGCCGGTGCTGCCGGGACTATCGCGGTGTTTGCTTCCCAGCCAAAGAGCAGTCTCCAGCGCTCCGCGTGCAAAAATCTCGCGGGTCTGTGCGTGATGCTCGAGGCTTAGGACCTCGCCGTGGCCGTGAAACTCAATGCGGTGGTCACCGATGACCTCACCTGCACGGATGCTATGAATCTTTTCTGGAGTCAGGCCAGCAGTGGCGCGTGCTAGAGTCAGTGCAGTGCCGCTGGGTGCGTCTTTCTTGTGGATGTGGTGGCTCTCCATCATGACGGGTTTGAATCCTGAGGCCGCCAGTACTGGTGAAATGAACTCAAGAGCCTTTTTGAGGGCTAGTACGCCGGTAGAAAAATTTGAAGATTGCAGTACCTGTGTTTTTTCTGCGATGGATTCGAGCAATCTCTTCTCGGCAGCTGCGTGGCCCGTCGTCCCGATGACGAGTGCCGGGATCTGGGCTCCGGAGGGCCTAGCCGCGAGGGCTTGGTGAAGTTGGGGAGTGCTCTTAGGAAGCGAGAAATCTACCCACACATGAGCAGTCATTGCACGAGACCAATCCTCTGAACTCGACTGCGAGTGCAGAGTACCTGAAAGCTCACAGCTCGCGGCAAACTCGCCTTCGATGAGATGAGCCAGAGCACGTCCCATTCTGCCGCGTGAACCGATGATCGCAATCGAGATGCGCGCCCCCATCTACAGCGTTCCTCCACCCGGCTTAAATCCACAGCGGGCTAGGCTGGACTCCAGCTTGCGCCGACTCTCAGGTGAGAGCGGAGCAAGCGGTGCGCGGACCACGGCAGAAGAAAGTAAAGTGCCCGCACCTTCACCCACGTGAGCAAGGGCTGCCTTGATAGGGACTGGGTTGGATTCTATGAACAGATCCCTGAAAAGCGGATAAAATCGCTGATGGAGCTCGAAGGCTTCAGTGTTTTTTCCAGCCTCGAAAAGTCTTTGGATCTGCACCATCGCCCGCGGAAACAGATTGCTGGCCACCGAGACCACTCCTTTTGCGCCGGCAGCAAGAAGCGGAAGAAAAGTGGCGTCATCGCCTGAAAAGAGATCCAGCCCATGACCGGAAACTCGAAACTGGTCGATGAACTCGGAGGTCAGGCTTACGTTGCCCGTGGCTTCTTTGAGAAAGCGGATCTGTGGGTGAGCTGCTAACTTGGCGGCAGTCTCGGGCGGAAGGCTGACCCCGGTGCGACCGGGAACATTGTACAGCATCACCGGGCACGAAACTGCATCTGCTACTTTCGTGAAGTGTGCAAGCAGTCCCGCCGGTGAGGGTTTGTTGTAATACGGAGTTACCACAAGGATTGCGTCGACTCCGGCTTGCGAGGCCCACTGGGAGAGTTCCACGGTGCTAGAGGTGGAGTTGCTCCCTGTGCCTGCGATGACTGCAGTTTGGCTTGCCTTGCAGAGGCGAACGGACTCGGCGATGAGGGTCTTTTTTTCTTCTGTCCTCAGGGTGGGACTCTCCCCTGTAGTACCGCAAGGGATGACCCCAGAAACCCCTGCCTCAATCTGGTCGGCAATGAGTCGCTCAAAAGCGTTCAAGTCGAGCGAGCCATCCTCCCGAAAAGGCGTAACCAGTGCCGTGATGACTCCGTGAATTTTCTTTTGCCCTGAACTCATGCGTGCTCCCCTCGTATCAGGTCTTCAAAACGTTCGCGATCGCGGATCACGCGCCATTGTGATCCCGTGACCAGGACTTCGGCAGGGCGTGGGCGCGAATTGTCGTTGCGGCTCAGGCTCATTCCATACGCGCCCGCACTCAAACAAGCGACGAGGTCGCCTGCCTGGAGCGAGACCGGAACTGGACGATCAGATGCAAAACAATCACCCGACTCACAGACCGGGCCCACCAGGTCGGTTTTTTTCGACTTGGAGCGCGTGCGGGCTTGTTCGAGCGGAACGAGCCCATGGTAGCTACCGTAAAGCGCAGGACGCATCAGGTCATTCATTCCGGCATCTATAATTAGAAAATCTTTTCCTGGACGCTTCTTTCGAAAGAGAACCTTTGAGACCAGCACGCCAGAGTTACCGCTGATGACTCGACCGGGCTCAAGGAGGATTCTCAGGCGTGAACCAAACTGGGATTTAGGTCCAAAAGCCTTCACTACTTCTTTGCAATAGCTATCGATCGAGGGCGGGCTTTCTTTTTTGTATTGGATTCCAACTCCGCCGCCGAGGTCTGCAAAGTCGAGTTGCCTTCCGAGCGTGGACTCAACTGCAAGAATCTCGCGACCCAGCGCCGCAAATGCAGCCTTCAATGGGGAGAGTGAAGTGAGCTGGCTACCGATATGAATGCTCATTCCTGCAAGGGTGACACCTTTGAGACTTGGAAGTAAGGAGACAGCTTCACGGACTTCTGCTGCGTTGAGGCCAAACTTGTTTCGTTTGAGACCCGTGCTGATATAGGGATGAGTTTTTGCGTCAATGTTTGGATTAAAACGCAGCGCAACTCGGGCGGGCCCTTTTTTTACTGAACGTGCCACTTCATCGATCAAGAGGAGTTCGGGAACTGACTCCACATGAAACGAAGTGATACCGTTGGTCCCGTAGTGAATGCCGGCAGAAATTTCGTCGGCAGTCTTTCCGACTCCTGAAAAAACAATGTTTTTTCCGTCGATCCCGGCCAGACGAGCCCGCTCGAGCTCGCCCCCGGATACAATGTCAGCGCCAGCGCCTAGCTCTCCCATCATTCGGACAATGGCTACGTTAGAATTAGACTTCAGGGCATAGCACACGGTCGAACGACCCAACGGGGCAAGCCCCTTTTGTAGGGCTTTGAGTCCAGCTTCAAAAGATGAAGCACTGTAGACGTACAAAGGCGTTCCGAGACGAAGCGCCAGGCTTGAGAGCTCGACTTGATCGGCGTAGAGCTTTCCAGAACGGTAGCCAAAGGCGGAGGGCTGATTTGTTTTCTTCATTGTTGTTCTCTTTCTTGTGAAGCTCCGGGGGAGGAAGCAGGAGTTGGAGAAGGTGCTGGCTCGGAGAGCTCTGCAGCTGAGGGGATCGGAGGCAGCGGCGGACCCTTTAACCCACACGCTGAAAAAAGCGCGACGAGGGCCCCAGAGACAACGACCACGAACAAAACGTACAAATGAGATTTGGGGTACATCTGAATTCCGAAAAAATTAAACCTAGGGAGCGCTAAGACATTAAAACTCTTTAAAACTTTAAAACTTTAAAACTTCAGGACAAGGCCTCCACTTGCCTGCTCAATTCCGAGTTCAACGCGGACGTACCACTGCGGCCCGACTCGGAAAAGTCCCCCGATCCCAAGGGCGGGCTGGACGAGGCCTAGCTGGGATAGGGCCTGGTCGGTGTCGACACTGCCAGCACCGCTAGTGACTGAGGCCAGTACAAACCCTTTCATGACGCCCGCATAGCCGAAGATCGACGCGGTTTCACCGAAATTCACGTTGTACCGCCCTAAGACTTGTATGGGCATGACAGTGTAGGAG
>JBKCVM010000120.1:0-3014 GCA_046317855.1 Oligoflexia bacterium | reverse complement strand
CAAAGAACCAGCACGAACGTCACCCTTCAAAGCGCGCGGTGATTGCAGGCCAGGGTGAACTGAAGGACCATTCATTTGACCCGCTTTTTTCAATCAACCACACGTTTGCGATGCTCAGGGCCAACATTGCCCGGCTCGTGCGCAAAACTTGGGTAACGACAAAAAAAGCCCCCGTGCTTGAGCAAATGCTCTGGATCTACGCGGGTTTCCATAACCTCGAGCTCATTACTCAGGGATCATAGGGGCTGGGGGCAGTTCAAGGAGGGGGGAGTGCAGCCACATCCTCTCCCCCGGCACCCCTCCATACAGCGTGTCTCCAATGATGGGCATCCCGAGGTGGGCCAAGTGGGCGCGGATCTGGTGCATGACTCCGGTATGGAGCTCGATTTTTAATTCGAAAACATTCTCCTCGAGTTTTGTGCACGACATCAAAGTCGTGCGGGCTGCCAGAAGTTTTCCTCGGCAAAGTCGGTGAGTTTTTCCGGGTTTGCCACCTTCGATCGCTCGCATGCGGCGTGACGACTTGGCGTCATGGCCCAGGGGCGTTTCAATGGTAAACGGTAATGCAAACACAGGCGGACGCTGAACTCGGGCAACGTAGAACTTGCGCACTTTCCCTGTTTTCCAAGCTTGCTTAAACCTTTCAAACGCCTTGGCGGTTTTAGCAAAGGCAAGCCACCCGCTGGTCCCCGTGTCGAGTCGGTGAAGGAGCCCAGGCTCAAGCGGGTGCGTGTTGGGAAGCTCCGGATAATGCGCCAGTGCGTGATTCACTGCAGTGTCGGTTTCAGAAAATGAGTGTGGGCAAGAGGGCATGCCCGGGGGTTTATCCAAGATCAGGAGTTCTGAATCCTCGTACACAACAGGCACAAGAGACTTGCCAGAATAGGCAACGAGCTTCTGATGCATTTCTGCCTTAATTTGGGCATCAAGCCTGGCTTCATCCACTACGAGTGTGAGGGTTCTAGGCTCAAGCTCAGCGCGAAAGCTCGGGGCAATGGGTCTAACTCCCTGAGGTGTGCGTGTTTGAATGGTTCCGTTTACGAGAAGGGATTTTGAGAATTTCCTTGCTAGGGCTCCATCGCGCAAGACCGCAGAGCGTTCGTTGAGCCACGCGCTGTTGAGCCACTCGTAAATCGCCGCATCGGCGCGCTGGCCGGGGCTGAGCGTGATTGAGATTTCGAGCTGTCGCCCTAGTACGCTGGAATCAGACACGGTGAGGGTGAGCTTGCAGAGCTCTCGAAGTGAATTTCATCATTCGAAGCACCGCCCGAAGCGATGTTCTCAGCACTCAGTAGGCGCCTGCAGCAACCGCCCGCAGGCGTGGCTAGGTCGGTTTTTCCACCTCCAGCATCAAAGCTCACGAGACATGAAAATGTCGAGTCGCTTCGTAAGGCTTCTTCAACTGACCCTTCTGTGCCGATCAGCGGGTAACGCGTATGGGAGTTCTGACTGCTTAGGGCTACCGTGCGACGAGTGGCCGCAGCATGAGTGGTTCCAGCTCCGAGTGAAGGATTGAACGTGGGGTAGGTCTCTGCGCACCAGGCCACCTGTCCCGTGGTTGCGTTGCTGGCAATGTGAATCGGTGGATCTCGGTGCGGGCTCGCATCGGGAGCGCAAGCTTGAAAAGACTGGTCCTCCAGATAGGTCGGTGACCAGGCTTTTCCTGGGCGTACGTAACGACGTTTGAGCAACGGGTTGGAATCATTCACCGTGGCTAGCGTGACCAGCGTATTGTCCGTATTTACGAGCGGGAGGACCGCCGAACAGCTAGAGACGCCAAAGTTCAGCCTTGCAATGTCCTGGTTTGGAAATTGGATATTGTCGGGGTTGACGTCGTCCCAACCCTGAAAGTTGGTCGATCGGTATCCTGGCGTGTTAGTGAGCGAAGAAACCCCAGACCAGTCATAGTACGCAAACGGACAGGGCTTAGGGCCACGCATGGTGAACGGCTTGAGCGGATCTCCCTGCGAGGCGCTGAGTGGCCGATCGAGCACGTAGATTTGATCCACCTTTTGGCCTTCTCCCGGCATGTTGGCTCCTGTCGTGTCCCACACCACTGGATAGAGCGCCGTGAAGCGGCGAAGCCGAAACGTCTGCCGAATTTGCCCATTTGAGTCCGTGATGAACGGGCAAGTTCCGTCCACATTGGGCTTTGCAGCATAGCCCAGGCACGAAGAAACCATGCTGTTTGAATTGGCGGGCTCGCCACCACTGTCATCTCCCGTGGGGGTGCAGCTTTTGTTCACGCTTCCAGGGTCACCAGAAACGCTGATTCGAGAGCGGGCTTCGACCCCGACGTTAAAATTTCCAAAAGGCTGTAGAGCCAGCGCAAACGTAGAGTCGAGCGGGTAGTAGTTTCCCTGGCTCCCAGGGTTTGCGGGATTTCCAAACAGAGACTCTTGTACGGTCGGACAGATGAACGAAGAGTTCTCTGCGTTGATGCTCCCTAGGTCGGTGCTCCGAACGTAAAGATTGTAGTAGTAAGATTGAGCCGAGATTTGAGGAATGCCAATCACCTGTCCCTGGCATCCGTCCACATCTGCTCCTGCAGCGTCCCTTCCGCGCGCCTTGCAGAATTGGGAGGCCAGGACAAGACTGGTTTCAGTGCTCGCACTGTTTCCGTCTGCCAAGGGATAACTAAAAGTGGTGCGCGTGAGTTTGGATTGGAGCGACATTCCGCGCAAGCTTCGATCAAAACAGCTGTAACGAAGGATGTTCTGAAATTTACGTCCCTCGGCATCTTGAAAGCTTGCCGACACAGAGAGGTTGCCTTTGGTGTAGTTAAACGGAGTGACGCTAAAGCCTGAAATATTGGTGGAGGTAGGAATCACTCGTACTTTGACAATCGTTCCGTTGGGGATCTCGGTCGAGAATACTTCAGGGATTTCGCAACTCAGTTGGCTCTGCTGGACGTTAGTGACGGTGGAGGTGAGTTTTCGGTTAATGGTCTGTGAGGTCGTTCCAGTCGTGTTGAGCTCTTGCCACTGAAACTCGCAGCGACACAGCCTTGGGGC
>JBKCVM010000119.1:0-12276 GCA_046317855.1 Oligoflexia bacterium | reverse complement strand
CGTCAATACCACCCAGAACGACTCGATCCACTCCGGCAAGCCCATCTTGGTGACTCAACCTCCCCCAGGGGTGCCTGGAGATTCAGCTTGGATTCAAGGGCTCGTTCGTGACTTCTTGGTGAACATCAGCGTCGGGAGCTCGGGCCAAGGATCTGAGCGAGGCCTCGGCTCCGTCTTGCAACTTCTCTCGGACAATGAAACCTCAGCAACGGCTTTCTTTCGTCCTGGCTCCTTGCGAGTCATCATCTTCGTCAGCGACGAAGAAGATCAAACGCTGATTTTACCAAACCCAGCGCCTGCGGGATTCACCCCACAGACTCACTACCAATGCGACTCTGCGCGCCTGGCCGAACTCAACCCAAATGATGCCCGAGTCTCCACTCAATGCCCTTCGAGTTCATTTCGATGCCCAGAAAAAACCGTCAACGGTCTCACTTACCGAGTATCCTACTGCCCTCGAGGCGACGCGCCTCTCATGCCGGTCCAAACCGTAAAAGACTCCCTCGATTCGTTTTTTCGTACCCTCGATGGCTCAACCCAGACCACTGATCCCAATTATTTTGTGGTCGGGATCATTCCTACCACTGCCACTTCTATCCAGCAGCTCCAAGCTGACCGAGAGGTCGAGGACACTGGAGTGGGAAACCTCAAGCAATGGGCAGTCGATCGCGGTGACCGCTATCTCGAACTCGTGAATCTAGTAGGAAACGGATCCCTTACACTCGATATTGGCGAACCCAACTACTCTCCGGTTCTTGACGCCATCGGACAGGCGATCGTCAACCGCAAAGCAACCTTCACCCTGGCACGTCCAGCCGGAGCCCTCGAGGATCTCCTGGTCTGGATCGAGCACTCTGCAGGTGATCGCCAACAACTCTCGCCCAACCAGTTCACTGTTACTGGAACCACACTGCAAATCACCGATTTAGATCTCGTCCTAAGCTTAAGCTCAACCGACAAGGTCGTCATCGATTACCAACCGTCATCGCTCTAACTAAAAACAAAAAGGAGAAACCCATGACCTTCATTCAATTCTTAAAAGAGCACTGGCTCCACGTACTCCCCATCCTCATCGCTGGTACATTTGCCATTGCAATCACTTTAGAGAGATTTCAAACGCTCTACAGAACTTACCCACTCAAAAACACCACCGAGTTTTTTGAAGTGATCGGCAAGTTTTTGATCGATGGCAAAGTCCAGGAAGCCCTGGCTCACTGTGAAAAACAGGGACAAAAACCCGCGGTAGCCATTGTTCGCCAAGCGCTACTTCGCGCACACCAGCCTGAACCACTCATCGAATCGACTCTCGAAATTAGTATTCATGAAGCGCAACAGGCGATCCAAAAGCGCACCGCTTTTCTCTCTACGATTGCAAACGTCGCCACCTTGCTTGGACTCTTTGGAACGATCGCCGGCCTCATTTCAAGCTTTGAGGCCGTAGGCGCAGCCGACCCTCAACAAAAGTCAGCACTCCTTGCTGCTGGGATCTCAACCGCAATGAATGCTACGATGATGGGCCTCGCAGTAGCCATCCCCTGCATGGTGGCCTTTAGCTTTTTGATGAGTCAAAGCAATCGTCTGGTGGGTGAAGTAGAGCAGTCGGCCATCCGCGTGCTCGATCTGATCAAACAACGGTATTACTGCGCGCAAAAAGAGATCGCACAGGAGGCAGCATGATCTCGTCTGGGGATGGCGGCGGCCAAGACTTCGAGTTGAACCTGGCAAGCATCATCGACTGCCTCACCGTGATCATTGCCTTTTTGCTCATGAGCTCCTCGTTTGTCTCTTTTGGAGCCATGGATACCGCAGTTGCCCTGCCTCAGGCAGCTAGTGCACCCACTCCTGCAGGAGAAGACGCAAAGAGCATCACCTTGACCCTTAAACTGCTCGACACGAGCTCTAGCAACGAGAAGGGCGAAGATGAGAAAGTCGAATGGGAGCTCAGCTCAGGCACCAAGACCCAAGAAAAGAAAATCATTTCGAGAGAGTCACTGGTCACTGAACTTTCAGCAGCCAAGGGACGCTACCCGGGCCTGCAGGGCGTGGTTCTATCCGCTGCGCCTCGGGTTCCATTTCAAAAAATCATTCGAGCCATGGATGACACCCGCAAGCATTTTTCGGCGGTGATTCTTGGCGTTTCTGGGGGGTAATGGAGATGAGACGCGCCCGATTTCTGAAACGATCAAAAACAGCCGCCTCGACCGAGATGAGCCTCAACATCACCTCGATGGCTGATATCTTCACGATCTTGCTGGTCTTCTTGCTTAAGTCTTATTCAGTGGGCGCTCTTGAGATCACGCCGAGCCGCGGCCTTCAGGTCCCCGTCGCCACTCACTCTGATACAGCTGAGTCTCGTCTTACCCTCGAGATTGCACAAACCTCCGTGCAACTCGACGGTGAGCAACTCGTAACGCTTCATGACTTCGAATTACCGACCGGACAAGAGCTAGGGCCCCTTGCCCAAGCACTCGCTTCTAAGCGGGCGGCACTGACTGAACAATCTCAAGGAAAACTGCTGCTCATCGCTGACTCGAGAGCCCCCTATGCCACCCTTGAAAACGTAATGAGGACCGCAGCAAGCCAAGGCTTTGGAGACCTTAAGCTTGCCGTCGTGAGAGCCGATTAGAAGAACATTGGGCTGCACCATGAAATCCACACTGTTGACGACTGCCGTCTGCTACTCACTCTGGATGATGGTCTGCAGCCATCCCACGATGGCGCAGACGGGTGCAGCAGAGAAACAGGAGAGATTGGACAGGCTCGTGGATCGCGCCGCCCTCCACGAAGTCAATCGGGCCATCGAGAGTACCACCCGCCAGCTTAAAAAAACAAAGTCCTCGCCTACCAAAGCCCAAGCCAGAGCCGTAACCGTTGACCGCTCTCGAGAAGAACTGCTTCTTTTCAAGTTAGGAGACCTTCAACATCAAAAGGCGGAGCTCGAATTTCGAGTGGGCATGCACTCAAAATCAGATTCCCAATACAGAAAAGCCTTAGAAGAGTCTGTCCGGACCCTCACTGAAGTTGCAAATCGCTTTCCGGAGACAGAAGAAATGCCAAGGCTTCTTTTTCTTAGGGCTCGCGCTTTTTCAGACCTCGAAAAGCCCGGGCTCGCAGAAAAAGATTACCTAAAAATCATCTCCAAATACCCGGACTTTGACCAACTCCACTCCACACGTGTTGCGCTGGCAGGTATCTATACAGAGCGAGCGGATCACGAGAGCGCGATTTCTGCACTCAAGCCCATTCGGACACACCCGGAGTCAGAGTTTTACCCTCATGCACTGCAACAGTTGGCATGGTCATGGTTCAACCTCAAAAACTATGACGAAGCCATCGAGGCCTCATTTGAAGTCGTCAAGCACTTGAGCAGTCAAATACAGAAAAAAAAGGCAAGCATCACCGACTCGTCGGTCATGGAACGCTCCATGATGGACATCGCTACTTTTTTTGGTGACGCCACAGAACAAGATCCATCCCGCTACACTACCGATCGTGCCTGGAAGCTGTTTAACGAAGTTCAGCACGTAGCGCGCCTTGACGAAAGCGCAGGTTTGCTGTCGATGTCAGTTCGATTAGCCAAGCTCTTCAGATCAAAAGCATTGGACAAAGAACTGAGGGACTGGAGCGCAATTCTATGGAAAGAAAGACCGAGAGCCGATGCGACCCTAACCGTTGACTTTTTATTGCGCGAGTTTGCGGACCTTCAGTCGGATTGGAAGACCTCACTCGAGGCGCCGCCGTTTGAAAAGTCCGGTCTTGATTTCAAGCACTGGGAACCTCACCGCAAGCTCTACTCCCAGATTCAAACAAGGATCCATGAGCTTCTTCAAAAGAACCCCAATGCTCCGACCGAGAAGACCCTCCCATGGCTCTTGAGGCTAGAACAAGCGTACGATGTCTTTCTAGCCATCACCCCCAAAGACTCCCAGCAGCAGGATCCGCGCATCGCTCAGGCTGAGCTCCAATTACTGAAGGTTCAACTCGCGGTTCTCAGTCAGAAAAATCTTCGTATAAAATTTGAAATCGGCGCCAGCAGCAAACCCAGCACCTCCAGAAGAGACCCAAATCAAAACGCAGCCTATGCGCCCATATTGAATCGTATGGACAGGATCCTACCTGGCCTGACCCAGGAGCAGGCAGTCCCTCTTTTACTGGAACGATCTAAAATGCTCTACGAGTTGGGAGAGCGGCAAAATGCGCTTGAAGGCTTTGAAAGAGTGACTGCAGTCCGGACGCGCAAAACCGGGCAGGCAGAAGTCCGTGCCGCGCTCGCAGCGCTGCTTGACCAAAGCTTGCTAGACGAAGACCGTGCTCGTCTCGAGACACTCATCTCTCGACGGAGGGAGTTCAAGGACGACCCAGCCGCTTTAGCGCTGCTGGATAAGGCGGAGCTCGAGCGAGATGTGCTCGTTTTAAAGAAGCCTAAAGAAACCAAAGAAAAACTTTCAGCCATTGATCGACTGATTACCAGAAAAGACCTACCGTCCGAGTTAGAAGACTACGTCCTCGCTGAAAAGGCAGCTCTCTTGAGAGCTCAAGTCGAGCCGCATCAACTCACTGAACTCCTTTCTCTTCTTTCACGCCAAAGCAAACCACAGCTCAACGCTGCGCCGATTCTCTTACTGTCGTTCTCTGAAGGAAAAGAATCTGACTGGCTCTCCAAGCCTGGATTCTGCGCCGACAAGCAGACAAGAGAGCTCTGCTCACAACTCATTGCTCTCCGAGAGCTTGATCAGCCCATCGCTCGCACTCAGGCCCTGCCGCATCTCAAGACCTTACTCAAAGCCTCAAGCGCTCCAGATCGCGCAATCAGGGCCCTTCGACTCCTCACGCATGCTCGATCATTGGGATACAAAGACCGAAATTCGGTCCTGAGATTGGTAGCCAAAGGATGGAAAGATCTCCATCCCGTCTTGCAATGGCAACTCCTTCCACGCTGGCTCAGGGATTCAAAGCAAGCTCTTTCTGAGCAACAGATCGCTCTTCGTCATAGCTCACCGATTTCAGTGCCCCACCAGGCCTCAGAGCCACACCTGGTCCACCGAATGGACCTCATCAAATCGTTTGAAAATCTCGCAAAAGATCTCTCAGAGATGGGCCTTCTCGAGACGGTGATCGTTGCCTTCGAAATTCAAGCTGCAATCACCGCCGACTTCAAGAAAGATCTCGAGCCCATCACTCAGACGGCTGGGGCTCCCGCCGAAATTCTAGGTCTCATGAAAGGACTCACGGCCAGAACGGAGGCTCTGGCCAAAACAGCGTTAGAAGAAAAAGCCAAACTGACTGAGCTAGAACTTAAAACCGCTCAAAAACTTGCAGCTCCCGAGGCACTCACACTTGCCCGGGGCTTTGAGGCCGCCAAAGTGAGCTCGCAAGTCTGGGCCTTCATCAAGTCACCGGAGTGGGACGCCCAGACTCGAAACCAAGTGGTAGCTCGGATCCTGTGGGCTCAGGGCGCCCGCCACGCCGCAGGACAACTTTAAAAGAAAAAAGGGAGAGGTCATCCATGACCTCTCCCTTCTTGTCTTCTTTAAGTCAGACCCTGCAATTACATGCGATAGGTCAGGCCAGCGTTGGCAAAAAGCTCGTCGTCAAAGCCAAACGCATTGTCAGAGTTATTACCCACCACCATATCGAGGTCAGCCTTGCCTAGGTGGAAAGTGCCGCCGATACGAGTGTTGGTTGCCTGAGCCCGAGCTGTCGAAGCGCGCAGATCATGGCTAAAGCCCACGCGTGCAGTGAACCAGCTTGATGCTGGAGCTGCGAACGTCAGATCCACAGGAAGCGTGTAGGTGGTATCGTCCGCAGGGGTCTTCACGCTCCAGTAAGCTACAGAGTAGCTCATGTCGACATCACCCATCTTGGCTGAACGACCAAAGCCCAAGCCCATGTGGGTCTGTGCGTTTGCGTTGTTGGTGTTGGTCTTGACCGAGCGGTAAGCAACGTATGGAGTCCAGTCACCCATGTGGTAACGGGTACCGATCGTCATGTCACTGGAGCTCACAGTGCCGGTGGAATTCTTGAGATCAAACGCAACGAAAGGCTCAAAATCAGCAACCATCACGCCGCCCTTGAGGGTCGTCGTCGAAGCGCTGCCGGTTGAAAGAGTGGTCGAGAGGCCGAGACCCCACTTAACCCCCATGTCGCCACCGACCACGAGGTCGATGTTCTGGGTGCCGTTAGTATTCACGACCGAGTTCGTGGCGCGGTTAAAGAAAACGCCCACATTGAGCGCTCCCATTCCCGTCACGAAACCACCCGAGGTTGCATTGTTTCCAGTTCCAGAGTTTGCACCGTTTTCAATGATGGCCCAGCTCTTCTGGCCATTGATGAAAGCGGGGTTCCAGAACATGTTGTATTCATCGTTCGTGTAGAAGCTTCCGTACATCCCGGTGGTGCCCAAGATCAGGCCACGGTCACCGCCGCCCGAGATGAGGTTTTTTGCTTGTGAAGCAAACGCATCTGCCGAAACAAGGCTCAGTGCAAGTACTGCTACGATTCTCTTAGTCATTTAAAATGACCCTCCGTTGTTAGGCAGCTCGTCGGCCATTCTTGTCGGGAGGGAGGGTCTCAGACTCGTACAACGTAAGAGGCGCTCAACCCCGATAAGACGCGGCGTCCAAACGCTGCCGGTACGTCAAATGGGTACTGATACTACTCTGTACTGCTAGTGTATTGACGATGAGGCCCCCTTCCATCCCTGTCAACCCTCCAGCACACTATTTTTAGTGGGTTCGCCAAAACGAACCACAAAACAAAAGGCCCTAGAGAATTGAAATCGTGGAAAAGTAAAAAAAACTGAATAAAATCATATATTTAAATTCCTGACTCTTTGTGTTTGATTTAGATCACAATCTGAATTTTAATTAACATATGCTGATTGTTCGGCGCGTTAAGCATTTAGTCAGCCCCCTTGCTTGGCTAGCACTACTGTGTGCCTTCTCCCATTTCTGGCACCCCCAGCAGGCAGAGGCGTCCGAACGCGGTAAGATCATCGACTTTGAGGAGGCCACAGTAGAAGGCGTCAACAAGCGCCCCTATGACTCGCTTCAATCCTTGAACGAAAAAAATGGCCGCAAAGGCCGCGCTCACCTCTACTACAAAAGGCGGAGTTTTCAGTCAGAGATCACCCAAAGCTTGAGAGAGCGCCTCTTTGAGTACGATGGGTACGAAGGGAGCTGATCGAGTATGAGCAGCCCTTCTCTCACTAGACCGTGGGTGATTCGAATCGAGCGAGACTCCACCCGGATCAGCGCACTCTGGAACCCTGAAACTCCCTTTACCATCGGGCAACCCTTGCGCTGGGTTCTGGAGTGGCTTCCTGAGACTCGAACGCTGCGCCTCATGGACACCCTGAATCAAAGAACTTTTGAAAAAAAACTAGAAGGTGACCACGCAGCGTTCGAGCTCACTTCAAAATCCCGCCTTACGCTTTGGAGAGAGCAGGCTCTTCAAATGAGCCCAACGCTCCAGTCAGCCGAGCTCGGCACCGATGACCAAGGGCGCGTTTTTAGAGTACGCGCGATGCAGAGCATTGCGGCGCTCGCTCTTTGCTTCTTGGCCCTCCCGTTGCTTCCTAAACCCCGCCAGATCGAGATGGTCCAAGCTCCTGTACAAATCATGGAGCTCGCAAAAAGCATGGCTCCAAAACCTGTGCCACGCACCGCAGCTGCAACGCTCGCGCAATCTAAGAGCTTTAGCTCGCGGCTCAAAAGCTTTGTTCAAGGATCTGCCTCGCGATGGCTTGCCGCGACTTCTTTTCATTCTTTCAGTGCCTCCACGTTCACCAAATTTACGGCGAGCTTTGGCAATGCCGCCGCAAGCGGAGGCCCTCAAGTGCGCGCTGGACTTTCAAAATCAGAAGCAGGAGGAGGCGGAGGCATCGCCGGAACTTCGGATTGGGTGAACCTCGACACCCTAGCTGCTAGCGTTCAAGAGGGTCTCACCAAAGACGAAGTGGGAGAAGTCATCCACAAACACATGAAAGAAGTCCGCTATTGCTACGAAACCGCGATGATGCGAGTTCCGGACCTCGAAGGAAAGCTCGTGGTTGCCTTCACCATTGGCAACGCAGGGGCAGTCAAAACCTCCGCCGTACGCTCAAGCACGCTGCCAGATTCTCGTCTCAATGACTGCATCTTGGGCCGACTCACTCACTGGAAGTTCCCTAAACCTAAAGGTGGCATTGATGTGGCGGTCACTTACCCCTTTCTTTTCAAAACGCTAGGCAAATGAAAACGAACGACTCAAGAAGCAGCCCACTGACACTCAATCTTTCGCTCTTGATAGCGCTTGCCATTGCTTTAGCTACCCCTTGGGCTAGCGCAAAAGAACCCTCAAAGTCCTCCTCCAAAAAGGCTCCGCCAGCTCCAAGCACCGCTGGAGATGAAGCTGCAGAACTCGATAAAATTAAGCAACGTTACTGGGCCCAAGGCAGCGAGTCTGAAATGGGTGTCGTGCAGAACCGGCTTTATACCAAGAGCCACAAAACTGAAGTTTGGCTCTTTGGAGGCCTTCTGGCGAGCGACCCATTCTTGACTACCCGGAGTTACGGGCTCAGTCTCGGCCACCACTTCAACGAGACGCTTTCTGTTCATGCATTTTACATGGGACATAGCAGCAGCCCTTCTGCCGCCCTCACCACCCTCCGCCAAGGCGGAAAAGAGGCAAACACTAACCTCCCCCTGAGCTCCACTGGGGCAGAGGTCAAAGCAAGCTTGCTCTACGGCAAACTCAGCTTAATGGGCGCAAAGATCCTCTACTATGACATGCACGTGGGCCTCGGTGCCGCGGTGACTTGGACCGAGACTGGTAAATACCTGGGTCCAATGGCGTCCATCGGTCAAAGCATCTACCTTGCCAAATTCATGGCCCTTCGCTTTGACTACCGGCTCATGGCCTACCGCGAAGGCCTTGTTGAACGAGAGATCACCAGCAAGCTTGGGCAAGTCGTGGGTCATCGAAACAATTTTTCGAACGTGTTTCAGCTCGGGCTGACCTTCATGCTCGGAGGCGACTCTCGATGAAGCTCCAGCAGATTGCTTTCCATTTTTTTCTTTTGGCTTCTCTTCTCCCAACAGCCCCTGCTTCTTGGGCTGACTCGCACGCCCTTTCGTTTGCGCGTGCCATGGAGCTTCGAAGAACAGCTCAAGAATGGAACGATCGCAAACAGGCTGAACTGCAAATCGGCCAAGCGCTCGAGGGCGCTGAACTCGGCTTGAGCGCCTACCGTGCCTACTACGCACTGTTGGAGGACGCAGAAGCCCCGGCAGAGATCCGACTTCAAGCACTCAAACAAATCAACGCAATCGAGCGAAGGTTTCCGAGTCTGACGCAAGTGAAGTCCCCAGAGATTCTGCCCACTGACGCCCTCGATGATCCGAGCCGGGAATGGATTTTTAGGCAATTTCAGCTAGCTCTCTCCCAAGGAACGGAGCTCTCCTCAGCTGAGCGTTGGGCCAAACTCATCCAGCCCTCCGACTCTCAGCACGCTCTGCTGGCCCGCGGCTGGCTTCTTTCGATTCAGAGAAAACCCGAAAAAGCCTACCTGCTGATCGTTGAATTTCTGAGACAAGCTTTTCTCAAACAGGATCGCCTTCCTGCAGACCTCCGGCCTCATCTCAACGCCAACCTCATTCTTGCAGCGCGACTTGCCTACTCTTTACACCGCTTTGCCGATGGAGCCCGCTGGCTGAGAATGGTCGATAAAAAATCAAATCTCTCGCCCACAGCCCTAGAAGAACTCACTTGGGCACTCCTCGAGGCAGAAGCTCCCGGTGAAGCCATAGGAACGGCCATTCAACTCCAAAAAGGCCTCATGCTCAGAGCCTTCACCCCCGAAGCTCCAATGGTCCAAGCGATGGCCCTGAATGAGGCCTGTCACTTTCCGGCTGCATTCAAAACCATTCAGCAGTTTCGGCACCGTTGGGAAGTCCCCTACCGCTGGCTCAGTGAGGCCATCGAAAAACCGAGGGCGCTTGTGCCCCTACTCCGCGCACTCCTTCGCGAAAAAAAGCTCGATCCGGTGATTCTCCCTCAGAGGGTAGGCTGGGAACTCATTCGATCCCCTCGTTTTGTCTCAAACGAGTCACTCCGCATGGAGCTCGAGCAAGTTCCTGGGCATTTTCAGTCACTCCGTGAACAAGCACGAGATCACCAACTCTCTCTCGCAACCCAGATTCTCGAGGCTAACGCTAAGCTCTCCCTCGACATTACAGAATTCAGAAAGAAATCAGGCCCTGATGCCGAACTTCGTCCAGCGCTGCTTGCCCGCCTCCAGGCGCTTCGTCAGCACTGGAAAGACTATCGCGCACTCAGAAAAATCTCGGGTCCCCTCAAGCGAATGACGGAGCACTCAAAGTCCTGGGGTAGAACCCTGGCCTCTGGACTCACTCAAATCCTCGAAGCTGACCTGCAGCAAAAACTCAAACGCATCCATGCTCGGCTGGATGACGTCATGGAAAATCTGAGCCTCATGGAAATCGAAATCTTGGATGGCGCCTCCCGCGACCTCGTTTGGCAGAACGCCCATCCGGACTTTGCAGTGGAGATCCGAAAGGAGCTATCAAAGTACGATCGCGGAGACACTTGGAGCTGGGGCTCAGCTCGGGCACAAATTGACGCCGAAGAAGCAGAAAAAGAAGAAATCTGGGAAGACGAACTGGGCTCCGGCGGAGTGACGCTTGCAGACCGTTGCGAGCAAAAAGACCGCTATCTCTCCCTGAAGAGACGAAAACTCCAAGCGCAGACCTCAGATCCCTAAAATAAACGGAGAATCAGAGCATGATTTACCTAGCCATCCACGGAAAGATCTTTGGCCCCTTCAATGAAGGGGAGCTCACTGAAGAGACGTTATCAGAATATCGCTGGATCTTTAGGTCTGAATCACCCCAACTGGGCTGGCAACCCGTCGACGCCATGCCGACCCAGGTGCCGCAGTCGCCCTCACGCGAGACAGAGGCTGTGGCGACAGTCGTTGCCATGCCAACTGCCGTTGCAGGAAAGTTGGCAGAGGTTCGGGCTCGAGGAGGTTGGCTTCAATCGCGAGAGCACTCCATTAGACTTTCCATAGGCACCCCCATTCGCCTCCAGCTCGTGCAGTCACCCAGAGCCCTTCCTGCACGAGTCGAACGGATCGAAACCTCGCCCCAGGGGATCCGATACCTGCTGAGCTGGGAGCCAGCCCAAGCCCCCTAGAAAATCTGCTCCCAGTGTGAGAGTGGCAGCTGACCATGCCCAAGCATCGTCGCTGGCTCTGGATTACTCTTTCTGCCCTCCTTGCCCTGATCCTTGGGGTTTTAGCCGCAGGCTACACCACCCACATCGTGCGAATGGACTTCATCGGGTTTGCCGCAACCTTACTTGGAATTTTCATTTTCTTGATCCGGCTGCTTCGAGAGATGAGGCTCAATCAACTTCAATCCGAATTCATCGCGCGAGTGAGCCACGAACTCAAAACTCCACTGGCCACCATTGAGCTCACTTCTGGACTATTGAAGTCCGATGAGTTTGCAGATCCAGAAGAACGCGTCAGGCTGTGGCGCTCGCATGACGAAGAGCTGAATCGCCTCAAACAACAAGTTCACTCGCTGCTTGAAACAGCGCGATGGCATGTACGCCCTCCCAAAGTCATTCTGACCCGAATCCACTTAGGGCGTTGGCTCGATTCCCAGAAAGACCGTTGGCAAGAAATTCTAGGCTCTCCGCTCAGCTTTGACGAAAACTCCCTAAACTTTGAAATCATGGCCGATCTTGAAAAGCTCACTCTCATTTTTTCGAATTTGATCGAGAATTCTCGTAAGTTTGCAAAACCTGGAAATCCTGGTGCTTCCCTGAGAGTCCGTGGTTCGATCGGTTCTGGTCACCGCTGGGCTATCGAAGTGATCGATACGGGCTGGGGCTTTCCACGAGAGCTCTCAAACAAGCTTTTTCAGCGCTTTTACCGCGCTCCACACGGAGCACCTTACGCCATTGCAGGCACCGGCCTCGGACTCCATCTATCGCTTGCCGCAGCCCAAGCTATGGGGTTCAAACTCTCTGCGCAGAGCAAAGGCCTGGGTAAAGGTGCAACGTTTAAACTCGAAGGAAAACTTGCCTAAAACCTTACATGAGTGACACTGCACCCTTCAAAACAGCTCTCTTGCTCGAGGATGACCGAAATCTCCAGATGGCCATCAGCGTGGCCTTACGTCGCCTCCACATGGAGGTCAAAACTGCTTCTACTCTCAAGAAAGCTCGAGACCACTTAAAAGACTTTAACCCGGAGCTGCTCTTGTT
>JBKCVM010000118.1:0-34345 GCA_046317855.1 Oligoflexia bacterium | reverse complement strand
TTACGACCACCGGGCCTTAAACAACGAGGGCAGTTTGGATTCATTTGCTCGGGTTGAGCAAAGTTGATTCCAAACCAACGGGTTAGCGTGAGCAGGTCATAGTGGCTGGGGGCAGTTTAGGAATTTAAGCACGGACCTTTTCAAGTTCAGCCGTTTGGCTTATCCGTCACGCACCCATGTCCACTGATCCGGTGCGCCTTGAGCAGGTCCCTGACGTTAAAAGCCATGACTTTAGAACTCATGAAATTGAATTTCATGATCTTGAAACTCAGGCCCCCCACCTCAGCGCGCCGCTTGGGCGTAGGCGCTTTGCAGCATTTCTGGCGGCAAGCTTCTTTGGGGTTTTGCTCCATTCTGATGGCTTAGGTGCCTGGGCTCGTGCTCAGGACGCAACGCAGGTGAGTAGACCTCAGGTACCCCGAATTCAGCGCATAACCTCAGGTGACCGCACACTCCAAACCCTGGCGCTCCACGAAATGCGTCAGGACGGAAACCTGACTGCAGAGGAGGCAGCAACCCTAGCCAAGCTTGCCCTTGAGCACTCGTTCTACGCTGAACCCCCTTTTGCTGAGACCCTTCGGGTTTTGAAGCCAAAAGCAGCTCTACCTGTTCTGATGCAGGCTCTTGATTCAAAAAAGTGGCTGGGCCTCTGGTTGGATCACGAAACTAGACTGAAGGCCGCTGTGCTGCTTGGCAAAATGGGGAATGTTGCCGATCCTGCAATAAAAGAACTTAAAAAGACTCTGCTCAACACCGAGAACGACGTCCTCACTCGAGCGGAGTGCGCCAGAGCCCTAGGTCAAATGCCAAAGAGCGCTCTTTTATCGGAGAGCGCCCTCACTCACATTCTGATCGCCAACGAAAACCACCCTTTCCTGCGGCTGGCGGCGGCTGATGCACTGCTGAGCTTGAGCGAGGCTGCTGCTGTTAACGAGAATGCCCATAACCCAAAAACCACCCCAAAAACTGCTACAGAGATTACCAAGAAGATCGCCATTTTTTTAATCCGTACGCTGCGAGAGCACTCGTTGGACATCAGGCTTCGTGAAATGGCCGCCCATTCTCTGGGGCAGTTGGGTAAGCAGTCTCCCAAAATCATCCCTACGATGGTTGAGCTCATTGTTCAGCCCGAGCACCCCGACGCACTCGAGCAGTCTGACGCGCCAAGGCCCTCTCACGAAACTCCATCTCAGCAGCAGATCAACACAGCCGAAACAAGACGCCTGGCCAAGATCGCATTGAAAGAAATGGGAAACCACGCCCGTGCGGCAATCCCACGATTGGTCGAGGTGCTCTCGGACCAAGGGACGAGCTTTTTTTTTCGAGACGAAGCTGCCCACACTCTCCGCATTTTGGGCAACACGGGTCGAGAGGCAGCCCCAGCCTTGCTTCGAATTCTTTTAGACCAGGAAGGAGAGAGCGAACTGATTCGAGTCTCAACAGCTCGGGCACTCATCGCGATGGGTTACTCAAAGCAAGTAGTACCCGCACTGATTGAGATCATTTCGAGTCCAAATTCGACTCGTTCTGCTTTAAGATCTGTCCTCGATATTTTCAAAGCCTTGGGCAACGAGGCTAAAGACGCGAAAGTCGCCGTGACGGCGATCGCAGAAAACCAGGCTGACCTTCGCGAACTTGCAGAGGACACCCTCATAGCGATCACAGAACCCCCTGCGCAGCCTCTTGCCTCCAGTCAGTCTTGGAAAACTCTGCCAGCATATTTGCTCAAAGCTCCAGAATCCAAACCGATGGATCTTTGCAGCGCTCTAGAGGCAATAGCCCGACATGTGTCACTCAGGGATTTAAAACATCACTCGGGAGAATCTTCACTTCCCTTGGACTCATGGGATGTCGCCATTGACTCACTTCAGAGGCTCTTTGTCTCAGAACTTAACGTTAGCCCGATCCAGACAGGCGAAACCAAAATCGACTTTGCACAATCGCTCAAAAGTCTCATGGCAAGGAACAAGACTCACTCCGACCCCTACTGGAGCGGCGCCGATATTTACGCAAAAATATTTCTCATCGCTTTGCTAGACTCAAAACGGCACCCCAAGGCCCAAGAGATCAAAGAGCTTCTTGCCAACGATCTGAGGGTTCTCAAGGACAGAGTTCTCGGAGGCTCAGTTTTCAACACTTATACCTATGGAGCGGCGCTCGTGGCGCTTGCCCCGAGCATTCCTGAGGACATTCTTGCCTCGGCAAAACAGTGGCTCGAAGCTCAAACAGACCCCATGCGCCTGCCTTATGCGCCCCACCACTCTTTTCCTGAAAGGTCTCGTCGGGCATCGGCTGCCAGAAACCCTCCGTTGCATCTCGCATTGTTTCTCTCAAACCCAGAAGACTCCGTCCAAAAAGCACGCTTGCTGGATGCCCTTGAAGTCTGGATGTCGCATGCAGGCGCCCTGTTGGAGGAAGTTCCGCGAGATAAAACTCACCAAGGACCGGATCAACTTGCCCCTTACTACTTTTACTCTTCGCTCCCTTATGTCAGCTCTTCTTTAAAATTTCTTGAGCAGAGCAAAAGTCTTTTCAACAAGAGTCTGTCCACTGAAGAACTCAGGCAGGTCCGTGCAATCAAGACTGAGCTCAGAAGGCGCCTCCCTGAACTCATGACTCCAGAAGGTGATCTGGCCATCCTTCCGGGCGGCAAAGATTATAAAAATACTCAGTACCGAGCTGCACCGGCCTATACTTACCCCCTGTATGGACTGGCGCTCATTCCTCTTCTCGAGGAGGGGGACCGGTGCATGACGGAGAGCCTCAGAAAGGGTTTCGGCCTCATCGATTGGCAGTGATTGCGGGAGCACACCTTGAAACCGCACTTTGCGATCCGGGAGCGGCTCAAGGGATGGGTCAATCCTGCCGAAGAGTCAAACGATGACCTCTCACGTCCTCAAATCCTCAAAGCCACTGCTCGCGCAGGCCTGCTTGTTACTGATGGGACTTGCTTTACCCATGACCTCGGCAGAAGTCCGAGCCGATGAAGCCCCAGGCCACGCGCCGACAGCAGCTGCCCGCCCCCCTCTCAAAAGCGGCATCGCGCTCGGGGTATCCCATCTTTCAGGCCAACCCGGCGAGCCCCTGGCTGGAGCAGGGCGAGGCGCTGGCCTCTCCTTCGAAGCCATGGCTAGGCGCGGCGGAAACACGTTTCAGTACGTCGGACGAGTGAGGTTTGGACTCGCGCTGGGAGCAGCGACCTTCACAGTGGACAGTAGCGCACAACTTCTGAATTACCAACTCATCACAGGCGAAGCGGCCGCAGGACTCCGCATAAACCTCATGCCGCAAGAAACAACAGCCATTCAGCCCTATTTTGAAGTCGACGGCAAATATGTTCTAGCCGCTCTGCTCGTCCCATCACTCAGAGGGAGCTCCCAAGAAATTGCCCGGACGAACACTGGCCGCGCCCTTGGACTAGATTGGATTGCTGGTATCGACTTTCACCCACGAAGCTTTATCGAGCTCCAACTCAGGGGCGGAGCCGGAACGATCGGAGGAATCCCTTCTCTCCAAGTGGGCTCCGCAGCACTGGCCTTTGGAGTCCTCTGGTAGTAGATTCGTGCTCATCCTATGAGCACAAAATCCAACAGCTTCCAGACCGAAACCACCTCAACTTTCAACATTGGCAGCACAAACTACACTTTCCACTCCCTGCCCAAGCTCCAGAAAGCGATCGGCTCTCAGCAGAGCTTGGCGCGCCTTCCCTTTTCGCTCAAGATCCTCCTTGAAAATCTGCTGCGCCAAGAAGACGGAGTGATCGTCAGAAAAGAAACGATCGAAAGCTTGATCGCCTGGAACCCCAAGGCCGAGCCTGAAACTGAAATTCAATTCATGCCGGCCCGCGTGCTGCTCCAAGACTTCACTGGAGTGCCCTGTGTTGCAGATCTCGCAGCCATGCGCGGAGCCATCGTAAAACTGGGCGGCAACCCCGATAAAATTAATGCTCTCCAACCTGCCGACCTCGTGATCGACCACTCCGTACAAGTCGACGTATTTGGCAAGGCTTCAGCGGCGGATGAAAACGCAGCGATCGAGTTTTCACGCAACTCAGAGCGCTATGAGTTTCTGCGCTGGGGTCAAAATGCATTCAGAAATTTTAGAGTCGTCCCCCCCGATACCGGCATCGTCCATCAGGTGAACCTTGAGTTTCTGGCCCATGTCGCAATGGTCGGAGAAAAGAGCGATCCCCAGGGCGTTAAAAAATGGGTGTATCCCGACACGCTCGTAGGCACGGATTCACACACCACAATGATTAACGGACTGGGCTGCCTGGGTTGGGGCGTGGGCGGAATCGAAGCCGAAGCAGCGATGCTAGGCCAGCCCTGCACCATGCTGATCCCACAGGTCGTGGGGTTCAGACTCAAAGGAAAACTTTCTCCTGGTGCCACGGCCACCGACCTAGTTCTCACCGTCACACAAATGCTCCGCAAAAAAGGAGTAGTCGGAAAATTTGTAGAATTCTTCGGCCCAGGACTCGCTCACCTTTCGCTAGCCGATCGCGCGACGATTGCCAACATGGCCCCTGAGTACGGGGCTACGGCAGGGCTCTTTCCTGTTGATCGTCAGACAACCGACTATCTCGTCCTCACAGGTCGCGAAGAAAAGGCCCGGCTCGTTGAAGCCTATTACAAAGAGCAGGATTTGTGGTTCGAGGCAGGCAAAACTCCCGAGCCTGAATACTCCGATACACTCGAGCTGGACCTCTCGTCGGTTGAACCCTGTCTAGCAGGCCCGGCTCGACCTCAGGACAGGGTCGTCCTTGCCAAGGTCAGGGAGTCGTTTGAAGCTTCGCTCAATGAGTTCACCAAGGCCGATGCTGTTCAGAACGCTGCAAAGGTCTCGGTCACGGATCCTACAGCAAAAAAATTCGAGCTCAAACACGGTGATGTAGTGATTGCGGCCATCACCAGCTGCACCAATACTTCAAACCCAGGCGTTCTCATTGCTGCAGGACTTCTGGCGCGCAATGCTGTGGCCAGGGGGCTTGAAGTGAAGCCCTGGGTTAAGACTTCGCTTGCACCCGGATCTCAAGTGGTCACCGATTACCTCAAAGAGGCAGGACTCCTCACCCACCTTGAAGCGCTCAAGTTCCATGTCGTGGGCTATGGCTGCACGACTTGTATCGGAAACAGTGGTCCTCTTCCTGACCACATCAGCAAGGCCATCACTGAAGGAAATCTCTCAGTCGCATCAGTTCTCTCTGGAAATCGCAACTTCGAGGGACGTGTCCACGCGCAGGTCCGGGCAAACTACCTGGCCAGCCCACCTCTGGTCGTAGCGTACGCCATTGCAGGCAGTGCACGCCTTGATCTGACTCGCGATCCGATCGGAACCGGCAGGGACGGAAAACCCGTCTACCTTAAAGACGTCTGGCCATCGGATGACGAGATCCACGCCATGGAAGCTAAGGTCGTGACCACGGGCCAATTCAAAAAGAGCTACTCCGATGTATTCAAGGGACCCAAGCCTTGGCAACAAATCCAAGTCCCTGCAGGAAACCTTTACAAGTGGGACGCTAAATCCACTTACATTAAAGAGCCTCCGTTTTTTGATGGAATCACCGCCAAACCCGCTCCTGTTGCCGACATCAAGAAGGCCAGAGTTCTGGCGCTACTCGGAGACTCGATCACGACCGACCATATTTCCCCGGCAGGATCGTTCAGCTCCAAGTCACCCGCAGGCCAGTATCTGATTTCTTTAGGCGTGAAGCCTGAGGATTTTAATTCCTATGGCGCCCGCCGCGGAAACCACGAAGTCATGGCCCGAGGCACTTTTGCCAACGTCCGCCTTAAAAACTTACTGGTACCAGGAGTCGAGGGTGGCGTCACGATCCACCACCCCACGGGCAAGCAAATGTCGATCTACGACGCGGCCATGCAGTACATCTCCGACAATACGCCTTCGATCGTGATCGCAGGGAAAGAGTACGGAACCGGAAGCTCGCGCGACTGGGCTGCCAAGGGCCCCAAGCTTCAGGGAGTGCGTGCAGTGATTGCAGAGAGCTTTGAGCGCATTCACCGATCGAATCTTGTGGGGATGGGAATTTTGCCGCTTCAGTTTTTGAAGGGTGAAACTGCAAAATCCCTGGGACTGGACGGAACGGAGAGCTTCGATATCGAGGGACTGGGAGCCCTGGCTCCCGGGATGAAGATCACGGTCAAGGCAACGTCAAAGACCGGCCAGACGCGGTCCTTTACCACCCTCTCCAGAGCAGACACTCCAAACGAAGTGGAGTACTTCAAGCACGGAGGGATTCTCCCGTATGTGCTCAGGCAGTTGATTTAGGCTTTCACTGATCAAAAACAAACGGATCACAACAGAGAGGACGGACTATGGCCACCCAGAAAACCCGCCAGAAATTGAACGAAACCCCCCGCCAAGCTTCCCAAAAAGTTTCTCAAAGAGCTTCTGGCGAAGTGATGGGATGTCTCAATGAAGCTTTTGCCCGGGGCATGGTCCGGACCGAGGTCGAGCATATCGACGAGGTCCGCAAGATGCTGCGACGTAAGTGAGACTGGCAACTGAGACGGTCTCATGAACAAAGAAACCAAACGCGAACTTCTTTTGAGACAACTGGGACTCCGCCACAAACTCAAAGTGCACGATAGCGTCAAGGCGCCCGAGCTCCATGAAGAAATTGCTGCAAACTTGCTGACACGCTGGGAAATCGAAGACGAGATTGCCGCCATTGATACGATTTTGGCTGATGCCAGGCACCGGGCTGTCGCCGAAAAGCGCGTTCAACTCGAAAAAGAATTAGGCACTGGGCGCTCTCTTTCAAAGAAAAAGAAATTCTAACCCCGTCCTCATCCCGATCATGATCCGACCCTCACCCGCCCTGTGCGTCTCGAGCCACACTCCCATTGCAGACTGCGTCCGCTTGATGCGGAGCCGGGATGTAGGCTCGCTTTTGGTCATGTCTACTTCTCGACCCGATGAGCTGGTAGGAATTTTTACTGAGCGTGATCTACTCAAGTGGGTCGACAAGATCCAGCAAGGTGGACACTGGGAGAAGCCCGTAGCACTAGTGGATTTGCTGCGATCGGTGCAAGCGCACCTCTCTTAAGCAGCGGGGTCTACGGATGCATCGTGGAGGGGAGTCGCTCAATCAGCAACCGAGCACAAATCAAGCTATGCGCACTCCATGCAAGCATCCTGGGCCAGTTCCCTAGTACCAGCCTTCGATGCACCTCTTGGTCAAAACCCTTGGCGAGCTGAGAGTGACACGGCACTGAAAGCAGAGCCGTAAACGCAAAACAAGCCACTGTGAGCCCAAGACACGCATACGCATCCCATCCGGGACTGACGAGAACGAGACCCACCGCAGTGACGAGCTCAGCTGTCATCAGCGGAATCACAATCCAACTGATTCTCAGGCTATGAGATCGATGGTAAGCCGCAAACTCACTTCGCCCCACGCGTGCCATGAGCGGGTAATGCACGAACTGAACAAGCCAAATCAGTCCAGTCATCCACGCAACTGCAAAGGTGTGGGTCATCAGAACAAAAAAAAGGTACCTCTCTTCAGTCATTTCTCAACCTTTTTGGAGTTTGCTTTGGACTCCCCTTTTTTTGAAGAATGGCGTCCCTAATGAGATCAGGATCCACTTGAGCACGCTTGAGCCCAGGAACGCGTCCAACGCGAGAACCCCGAGGCGTAAACCAATTTCTCACGTCTTGGTCCAATCCCAACCCATGCATGTAGTTATAGAGCGCGCGGCGCAAGCCCTCTCCTAACCAATGATGATCAGCTGGAGTGGGATCTTCAAACTCCAAGTCATTGCGCGCAAATCGATGAGCTCCCTGGGCCAGCGGTTTTTCTAAGATCTGGATCCCGTAGGCCTCAGGGTTTTTACCCACGGGTGAGTGCACCGTCGTCGAAAACCGGTGCCAGTACGCGGATTGAATGCACCCTTCGGCAAAAAGCTGCCTGACGCGTTCAAGCGCATCGAGCGTTTCTTGCTCCGTTTGGGTTGGAAATCCATACATGAGATAAGCGTGCACTAAAATGCCTGCGTCCGAGAAAGCCCGCGTCACACGCGCCACTTGCTCAACGCTCACTCCTTTGTTCATGAGCTTGAGCAATCGATCCGAAGCCGCCTCCAATCCTCCACTCACCGCAATACACCCTGCTTTTGCCATCAGAGCAGCAAGCTCTGGAGTGAAGGCCTGGTCAAAACGCACATTTCCCCACCAACTAAAACTCTCACCTCGCTCTAAGAGTCTCTGAGAAAGGTTCTTCAAAAGAGCAGGCGGTGCTGCCTCATCGACAAAATGAAATCCCGTTTGCCCAGTTTGTTTTGAAACCGCAATCATCCGATCGATGATCAAATCTGCCGAAACCGGATCATACCTCCCAATATAATCGAGGCTCACGTCGCAAAAAGAACATTTCTTCCAGTAACACCCGTGTGCGAGAGTGAGCTTATTCCACCTTCCGTCACTCCAGATTCGATGCATTGGATTGAGCATCTCCACGAGTGAAAGATACTGATCCAGGTGCAGTCCCTCGTAATCGGGTGCCCCCACGTCCCGTTGCGGAAAATCATGAAGCCTAGAATCACTCACCCACTCCACGCGGGCCTCTGGGCCGGTCCCGCCCAGGGGGCCAGCCCATTTGCTACGAACAAAGGTTCTCAAGAGCGCCCCCCCTGGGTCGCACCTATTAGCGCCCTGGCGCAATCCCTCTTCAACCCTGGCAATGATTGAGAGAAGCGGGCGTTCACCGTCATCCACGGTGATATAATCAAAGTAATCAAAAACTCGGGGCTCTGAGAGCTCTCTCAGCTCCGTGTTCACGTAGCCTCCCCCCAGGCAGGTCCAAGTCCCCGGAAAAGTGGCTTTGATTCTTCGAGCCATCCTAAAAGCACCATAAACATTTCCAGGAAACGGTGCGGTCAAGCCTACAAGGTCAGGTCGATGCAGATTCATCAATCGATCCGTAATGGCATCCAAAATTTGATCAATCAGCGTTGGCGTGCTGGACTCCAGCGCAGAATGGAGCGGATCAAACGAAGCTTGGCTTGCCGCAAGCTTTTCTCCATAGCGACTAAAAGCAAAGCGCTCATCGAATCCTTCTCGAATCACCAGCGCCAAATCATCCAAGAACAAAGTGGCCAAGTACTTTGCACGGTCCTGAACTCCCAATGCACCAAAGGCCCAGTTGAGCTCATCCGTTCGAAAATCAGATCCAGAATCAGAAAGAACTGCGTACTGTGCCAACGCATCAAAAGACGGCCCCTCCGGCAAAAACTGACGCGACACGATTCGAAGCGCCAACGAGGGATCCCTGCCCTGCAAAAAACGCACTGCAGGCTCAATGGTTTGCAAGTAGTCTTCAAATTTTGAAAGAAACACTGCGATCGCCCGGCTCTTGCTTGTCCGGAGCTCTTTTCGGGCCAACAGACAGTCTCGAATTCTTACAAGGCCCGCCCGCGAAAACAGCTCAAGCACGAGCTCCAGCGCTGGATCTTCCTGTCGCACATCGAGATCCGGTCTGTGCTTGCGCAAAAAGCCCTTCAAATACGCCGTCGCAGGATAGGGCGTATTGAGCTGAGTCATGGGAGGAGTCATGAGGAGCAGACGCATGCGGAGCGCAACCCTACTTTTTCTGACTAAATAAATCAACATTAGAAACCAAGCCAAATGAGAACAAATCCAGTAGGTTGGCTCTCATGCGCCTCTGGCCCTTTCACCGAATCCCCAAAGAACCCAAGATCAAGCGATTGGCTCAACTCTCGACTGAAGAAGCCCACTTCTTAGCAGGCCGACATTCTCGAATTTACGAAGCCCTGCGGGTCCTAAAAATCATGATTGAGTTTATCCGTGGCTTCAGAGCCCTGCACTTTATTGGGCCCACGGTTACGGTCTTTGGGTCGGCACGCTTTGATCCTTTGCACCGCTACAGTGAGCTTGCCCGCCAAACGGGAGCCCTTCTAGCGCGTGCGGGTTTTTCCGTCATGACCGGCGGAGGCCCCGGGATCATGCAGGCAGCCAATCAAGGTTGCGTTCAAGCAGGAGGGTTTTCGGTCGGCTGCAACATTATCCTTCCGCACGAGCAGCGCTCCAATGCGTGGCTCCACCGAGTGATCACCTTCCATTACTTTTTTGTCCGCAAAGTCATGCTCGTCAAATATTCGTACGCTTTCGTTTTTTTTCCGGGAGGCTTGGGCACTCTGGACGAAATGATGGAAGCTCTCACTTTGATCCAGACTGGAAAAATCTACGATTTTCCGGTGATTCTCGTGGGCACGGACTACTGGTCACCCTATCTTGAGTATTTAAGAAAAATCTCTAGCCACTACGGAACGATCGAGGCTGAGAGTCTCGATCGCATCTTGCTCACCGACTCACCCGAACAAGCCGTGAGTGCCATCGTGCAGGCCATGCAAAAAATGGGAGTTGAGCTAAAAGTAAAGAATCAAAGCCGCGCCCAGCAAAATCCGGTAGAGTGAAAACCAACCTAACGAAAACCGACTCACCCATCGAATCAGCCCGTCGATGGCAAGCCACCCAAAGACAAAAGAACTCACTCCGGCAACCAAAACCGTACTGACGCCTGAGTCGCCCAGACCGCTCATGAGCTCCCCCCAATGCCGGAGCTCAAACACGAGTGCAGCTGCAGTGACGGGAGCTGAAACCAAAAAAGAAAACCGCGCAGCCGATTGGCGAGAAAAACCAAGAAGTCGAGCACCCAAGATCGTCGATCCAGAACGCGACATCCCGGGCCAAAGTGCTAAACATTGAAAGATCCCAACTCCGAGCGCATCCCGGCTCTCAAGACCGGCCTCCGTTCTTTCTTTCTTTGAGACCGACGCCACGCGATCGGCCAGATACAAGAGCACTCCGCCCACGATCAATCCCCACGCCACGCTCCGGGTTCCCCTGAGATGCTCTGAAATCCACTCTCTTCCAAGCGCACCGACTACAAGAACGGGGATGCATGCCAAAGTGACCTGAACCCACCCAATTCCCGTTTGAGCTCGAGGGGCAAGCAAGGTTTTAAAAATGGAGACCCATTCACGCCTAAAATACAGCAGAGTTGCACACAGCGTCCCAGCGTGAAGAAAGACATCAAACGTAAGGCCGGGCTCAGAAATCCCAAGAAATCTGGGGAGTAAAATCAAATGAGCAGAACTACTCACTGGGAGATACTCCGTAAGTCCCTGCACTGCCCCGTACACCAACGCGGTCCAAAAACTGAGAGAATGAGTCATGAGCTTGATAGTTTACCTGCCAAGTCGGGCACCCTCAACAGAGTAAAATTCGACTGATTTTTTTCTCGCGGGCAAAACCAGCCTGTGACACGCTGGGCGCAAATCCAAGCTAAGGAGATCGTCCATGAAAAAACAAACCACTCTCGGTGTGCTTGCAACGGTAGGCATCGCTCTGTCACTGCAAGCCTGCACCAAAGGTCAGAAGACCCCAACAGAAGCAGCCTCAACCCACAGCGAAACCCAAGCCACGACTCAGGCTCCTGCAGCCGCTGAAAATATTCAGTCCGAAGACCTGGTCGTCGGTAAAGGCGCTGAGGCAGTCAATGGCAAGCGAGTCTCGGTACATTACACCGGCACACTCGCTTCAGACGGCAAGAAGTTTGATTCTTCGCTGGATCGTGGACAGCCCTTTGAGTTTATTTTGGGCGCAGGACAGGTGATTCGGGGTTGGGATCTAGGCGTTGCAGGGATGAAAGTGGGCGGTAAGCGCAAGCTCACGATTCCATCGAGCCTCGCTTACGGTGAGCGCGGAGCAGGAAACGTGATTCCCCCCAACGCGACTCTCGTCTTCGAAGTCGAATTGCTAAAAGTTCAATAAAGGAGAAGCCCATGACTGATCAAAATCAAACAGAAGGCAAAGAAGCTGAAATCCTGGTGGTAGCCTCGAAGACCAAGGATTACATCCGCGCAAGCTCAGGCGGAATGAACACTTCGGCTGCAGTGATGAAGGTCCTCTCGGACAAGGTCCGCGAGCTCTGCAATCAGGCCATCAATCGCGCGCGCGACGATAAGCGCAAGACAGTGATGGAAAAGGACTTCATCTAAGTCCTGGTAAGACCGGGCAACCCTAAACGGTAAAAAAAAGCCGGATCGTGCTCCTGCGCGGTCCGGTTTTTTAACTTTTAGGCCATGGCGATCGAAAAACCACTCCCCCTACGAAATTCGCTTCAAGCGCTCTTTGCTCACCTCCAAACCGAGGCCGAGCTCATGAGAATCATGCGGTGCTTTTACGCCCGGATGGCGGCAGATCCCATGCTGGGATTCTTTTTTGCCAACAAAAACATCCTCGCCGTGGCTGACCAGCAGTCCCGCTTTATGCTCCGGGCCATGGGCAGGTCTGAATCCTACTCAGGACTTCCGCCAGCCCAGGCCCACGCTCAACTTCCACCGATTTTGCCGGGTCATTTCGACAGACGCGCTGTCTTATTGCGCCAAACTCTGACTCAAGAAAAAATTCCTGCGCCATTGATTGAGGCCTGGATTTCTTTTGAAGCTGCTTTTAGGGACGCGATCGTCAAGGACTCCAAGGAGTCTTAAAATTCTGCTCCCAGCTTTCTTTAATCTCTGATTCCTGAACCGCTCCGGACCGAATCAAGATCTCTGAAGCCTCCTGAGCACTCGCCGCACTCCGACCTACCAAAGCCTGCCAAAAAACAGAAAAGGGCGACTCAATTGCCTCAGGATCACGACTCAGATCCACCAGATCCCACAAAAACCCGGTCACTCTCCACTCGTTGGACTGGCCGTAGCAAACATCCTCCGGAATCGACTCAAATCGAATCGGCGCCCGTCGTGGAACCAGGTACTCAAATTTTGCATCGGGATCCGAAAGCGAGACTCCGATCCAAGCTGAAAAAAAAGAGGCCCAGCCCTCAGAAAAAGCAAGCGTAGGCCGATAACACTCATCGATCTTATGCTCGCCTCCCTCACTGTCGCCGACACCAGCAAGATCGTAAATGGCATGGCCCATCTCGTGTCCCACCACGTCCCAGTGATCACCGCGAGTCACATTCACCTTACCCCAAGCGTAATAGTCGCCATGAGAAGGAAACACAAAATTCACAGGGCGTTTCCAAAATCCAAGCCCAACTGAAGCTTGTAATTTAGTACGAGCGGTTTCAGCAACCTGCCAGATTCCAAGCACTTGCCCGCCATCGGTTGCCGCATTCCAACCCCATTGGACTCGACCCTGGCAAGGTGCGCGCATTTTAAGTTCGTAGAGTTTTCCTTGAGATGGGTTTTGAATCGAGAAATACCGGTTCTCAAGCTTTGCATTGAGCTCAAACGTGCCACCAGCACTACACCCTGAACGAATTGCCGCTCTGCCATTGACGTCCGTCATCCAAGTGCCTTGCGTCGTTTTAAACTCCACGCCTGAAATCGGAATCTCCTGGCCTGAAACCACCCTCACCAACTGTACTTCGAGAGCTCCAGTGATTCCTGGAGCCGCATCAGAATTCACTCGGTCAGGGGTAATCTCTGTGTTCAGCGAACGAATTCGCAGAGGCGCAGGCCCCGCCAAGTCGCTTTCATGCAGTGCCTGAAAACCTCCAAAGCTCTCAGCCTGCTGCGCCAGGCAAGCCACGCAAACAAGCACCCCCCAGCCAGACTTCATACGTAGTTACCCCGCTTGATTTTCTCTACGATGATCTTCTCGGGCATCGTCGGATCTCGAGGATCCACAGTAAAATAGGCCTGCTGTTCGCAGCGACGCTTTTGCTCCATGAGCCACTTCAAGATCTGCGCTACGCCCTTGTTGCGCTTATCCTGAAAGAATGGGTCGTTTTTTAGCGCATCGGCAGCCTTTTTAAGTGCGCGCACTTCTTGCGCATCATTTTCTTTCACTGGGTAGTCGTTCAGATCATACTTTTTGATGTCTTCAGGCAGAACCCCCAAAAACCTCACCTCAGGAGCAGAGTAATCCGAGTTTCGGATCAAGGACGCCGCCGACCCCGCCTTCAAGGTCCGATAAATATTTTGCAACGTGTACGCGTCCAGATCTCCAAAAAAATAAAGGGGCACCGAGAGCTGATCTTGAATCAACTTGGTCCACCCTCGCACTGCGTTTGAGGGAACGCCTTGTGCACCGATCAGAATACAGTTGTGACGTTTGGTAAATCCGTTGGCTACCAGAGTGTTCGCCGTGCCCTCAGATTCAATAATGAGACAAAAATCAATTTTCTTGCGGGCCGTAAGCTTGAGCGACTGAGGACGGTTCTTGGGTTGAAATGGACTGGTGCCTAACTTTGACAAATCAATCACAGCCGTGTCCCCGTCCGGCAGGGTCTCGGTCACCACCAACTGCTGAGAATAGGTCTGCCCGCCTCTGTCATTTGCGTAGCAATTCAGCTCCTCGCGGTAGCACTCCAGCATCTCGCAAATAAAGTCGATCGTGGAGTCACTCTCGTCCTGATCTGCAAAATCAAGCGGCTTGAGCGTCGGGTTGTGCTTAATCTCACCTTTACTAATGTAATAGAGCTCACGCTTGGTATTCACTGCGCCCGTATCCAGATTTCGAAGCAGGATTTCTAACATGAAAATCGCGCGCGACATCTTTTTCACAGAGCTCACGTTGAGCTCTGTGGCGACTTTCTTGTCTCCAGGCGTGAGAAATCCCACCTTATGGTTGTAAAGAGCATTATCCAAGGAGCACTTGGTCGCATAGAGCACAGGCCTACGCGCGCGCTCTAGGTCCTGAAGCAACCGGTTACAGAGGTCCTTAGAAAGCTGAGGGATTTGATCATCCCCTTTTTTTGAAGCTCGAACCGTTCGACCTGCTTGGGTTACAGCCATGATCTAAACCTCCGCCTCGACCACTGACCTGTGCTTTTGGTCTTTTTCTTGGCCTTTTTCTTTTTCTTTCTGGGCCTCAAGCTTTTCGTGAGCTTGCTCCAGTTCTTGTTCTGCAGCTTTGGCATCCCGACCTAAAAGTTTTCTCAATCCCTCTTCTGCCTTGGTGCGGCGCGATTCGGGAGCACCAATAATGCGACAGATTCCATCTACCAAAATCGGCCCAAACTGCTCGATGTGCCGAATTTTCTCCTCAAGCTCATTGGCTTTGTCCTCTCGCTTGATGTGTCGCGAGAGCTTCTGGCCCGCCTGGATCAGAGCGCGTCGAATCTCCTCAACCAGCTCGTCCGAAGCATCGATCGTCTCTTTAGAGGCATTCTTGAACTTGATGAATGGACTCACCACGCTCACTGCAATGATATAGGGGCCCAGAGGAAACGACTCCTTGGGTTGAGCCAGACCATACGATCGCCAGTTGACTGAAGTCATGGCCTGCGCAATCGCACAAGCCGACTTGTCAAATTGAAGCGGTACACGGTTGGCAAAACGAAGTAGCTGCACGGGGCTATCCGGCTCAACGGACCTATCTTCTAAGCGTGCGATCGCTACTTCGACTTCTACTGGCTTAAAATCACAGATGGTGGGCTTGCGAGTCACTACTGAGAAGAAATCGACTGAGCCCAGCCTTTTGATGCTCTTAGCTAAACTTTCCTCGCCAATCGAAAGGACGGACTTGGTCGACGGCGCCATGAGCTGGAGGTTCTGAAGGGCCGAAAAGAGATCCTTAAACTCAGACTCTGAAACCGAGTCCACCACTTTCTCAAAAAGTGCTTTCTTAATCCCCGCCTTTGAAAGCTCTTCAAGTGTTCCGTCTGAAACGCGAGAAAATCCGCGCTTAAGCCATGCTCCGGTTTTCACCCGTCCAAAGAGGTGTGAATGAGCAATGAACTCACCGAGCTTCATCGTATGAGGATGCGGCTCAGTGGCCTCTGGAACCTCCGGAATGACTGTACTCACTCGTTCAATCGTCTGCCGCTCCATTTCGGGCAACTGGTAGTGCAGAGTGAGATGGGGATTCACCAAAGTGGTGCCGGTCAAATAGCTGAGGAGGCCTGCCTCCCCATTGAGCTGAACACGCCCATCGAAAACAAACTCGACTGCCGTTCCGTTAGGCCTGTCCCAGTCGATGCTCTCACGATTTTTCAGCACCCCTTTATTGTGTTTAATGTCTACTTCGACCACTGCCGAGACTGCTTTGCGCATGGTCTTTGTTTTTGTCACAACCTTGGCGCCGGTGGCAGAAGTCAGCTGAGCCCAAGTCGTAGCTGCTGAAATTCCAATCCCTTGTTGACCGCGCGAGCACCGACCTCTCCCAAACTTGGAGCTCGCCAAATATTCTCCAAACACTTTGGGCACGTCATCGGGATCAATCCCAGGACCATTGTCTTCAACGCGAATCCTCACTTGATCGGAGTTCTTGATAGAACCCGACCCCAGCTTTTCAACCACTACTGAGACCTCTGGAAGAATTCCGTGTTCTTCACACGCGTCGAGCGCATTATCGACAGCCTCTTTGAGAGTAGTGAGAGTTGCCTTAATCTGAGAAGAAAAACCCACCTGCTGCAGGTTCTTCGAAAAATACTCAGCCGTGCTGCTTGTCGTGATCTTTCCGCCCCCTGCACCACTGGTCCGGGCCGAACGGGCAATCTCACGGACTTGATCAAGCTCTGACTTAGATGCACTCTTGGCGGGGCTCATGCGTCGAATTGAAGCAGACAACCTTTGCCAGGTCAATTCCGAGATCAACTGGCAACCCTCTTGCAGCTTCAAGCCTTCATGAAATCGACTCGCACCCAAAAGAACACTCCGTTTTTGTCAGACGTTCAAACACTTCGAGAGCGAGCGCGGCATCAAATGGAACTGGGCGCTGCCGCAGTCGGGACAGACCTTGAGCGAGCCAGAATTCTTGAAATCCTCAACCAAGCCCTCGCCACTGAGCTGGTGTGCATTCTGAGATATAAAAACCATTATTTTTGCGCAGCAGGGATCGAGTCCCCCTCAATCGCAGAAGAGTTTCTCTCGCATGCTGAACAAGAAGAAGATCATGCCGACCGCATTGCAGAGAGAATCATTCAGCTAGGAGGTAGACCGGATTTCAATCCCAGCGGCCTGTTACTGAGAAGCCACACCGAGTTTGGTTCAGAATTCTCGGACTCAGTCTCACTGCGATCGATGATTGAAGAAGACCTTCTTGCCGAAAAAATCGCAATCGAAGGATATCGCGAGATCATTCAGTTCTTAAACGCCTCACCTGGCTCCCAAATGGACCCAACCACCCGTGCCCTCATGGAGTCGCTCTTGGCTGACGAAGAACGTCATGCCTCGGACCTGGCTCGACTCCTGAGTCGGTTTGAGTCTCGCTCTATTGCCGCGTCTGCTGCCTGAGCACTGCCATGAACAGCCCGGCGATGATGGGTCCCAAAAAAAGACCACTGAGCCCAAAGAGCTGAAGACCTCCAAAAGCAGCCACAAACCCCATCAAAGGATGAAGGTCTGCCCCTCCCTTGAGCACCCACGGCCTCACCACATTATCAGCAACGCTCGTTAGAGCAGCTGCCACTGCCAGGGTGATGCCTGCTCCAGATCCAAGCTCAAGCCATCCGGCTAGCGCCGCACCGAAAGTCACCGGCGCAGAGCCCACCAGCGGAACAAACGAACTCACGAAAATCAAAAACGCCACGAGCCCAGCATTAGGGAGACGCGTAATTGCCATAGCAGCTGACATGATTGCTGTCTGAACGAGCCCCCCCAGCACGCTTGCAATGATCACCGAACGCGCCATCGAAGCGAGCCGCTCCAAGAGCTCATCAGTCTGTCTGGAATCAAAAAAAGAATTTCGTCTCACAAAAAGAACCAAGCGCCGTCCATCGACCAAGAAAAAATAGAGACTCACAACGACCACAATCACGCCGAGCACCATTCCCGGTACTTTTCCAAGAAAGACGCCCAGAGCCTCACCCAGCCTCAGTCCTGCTAACTTCAAGGCATCGGCAGCAGTTCTCAGTAACTCTGTGGCATCCACGGGCAGCCAATCCGTGAGCTTGCTCAACCACTTTCCGAGCCCTGGGACTTCAAAAATTCGAGTGGTCCAGTCCTCACCCGGCGGCAACGGTGGGATGATCTGCCACTTTTTCTGCATTCCCTTGAACGCTTCCACTCCCGTTCGAGCTGAAAAAATCACCAACAGAGTGAGCGGAATCAGCACCAAAACTGAAAAAGCAAGCGTCACGAGCGCGGCCGAGACACGATGGGGCACTCGGTAGCGCTGAATGAACTCCATCAAGGGCCAAAAAAGAATCGCAAACACTCCACCCATGGCTACAGGAGTAATGAGCGGCGCGCAGACCAAAACAAAAAGGACAAGAAGAAGAAGAAGAAACCCCCTACGCGCCACGGCGCTCTCCAGAAACGCGTTCCTTCATGGTTCCACAAAGGATGTCCCAGAGAGGAGAGCTCACGCCCCAGCGAGCCCCGTGAGTCATATAATGGTGCTTCATGTGGTGATTCTTCAGGTATTTCAGCACCCTGTTTTTGGGCAAAAAATGATGAATCGCGTAGTGAGCGTAATCGTAACAAAGATAGCCCGCCAAAAATCCTGCAAAAAAAGGCATGACCCACTGCTCACCAAAAATGGCCCTAAAGAGCAGGTAAAACAAAATCCCTAAACCCACTGAGGCTGCTGGAGGCATGACGAGCCGGGTGGCATCTTCAGGCTGATCGTGATGAATGCCGTGAATTAAGTAAACGACTCGCTCCTGAAAACCTTTCAAAGGACCTTTAGGAACAAAGTGAAAAACATAACGATGCAAAAAATATTCGGCTGCGGTCCAAAGCAAAACCCCAGCCGCAACCATACCCAGGATTCCTAACCCATCCAGCTGATGCCGGACTGAAAGAGCAATCAAAAGCACAACGACTGGACCCCAAATCATCAATGGGACCATCGGGTGCACATGGGTCAGGGCTTCAAGCACTGGACTCTTGAACAAACGAATACTTTCTTGCTGCCTCATGGAACTCGCCACATCAAAAGATATACAGCGGTTCAGGCCGATTGTCAGCCGGTGAGTAGCCGTGCTAGCCCCAAAAGTATGACACTCTTAGAGGGCCTTGCAGCGCTGAGCTTCCTGACGTGCATCTTTGCCTCGCTGATGTGGATTCGTCTTTCTAGAATTCAGAACAGCATAGAAAAAACGTGGGGGCCCCAGGCGCTCCAAAACCTGACTCCTTTTCTTGCCCCACAGATTGCCGCCGAAACACAGAGTCGCCTTCAAGAAGGATTGACTCGGCCCCTCATAGAACTGACTGAGCGCGTCACTCAGGCCACTGCTCAGACTCGCGAGTCGCTTTCAGAAAAGCTCTCTAAGAACTTTGCTGAAACCCAAGAGCGACTCGAGCGCTCACTGGCTCACAACCGTTCTGAACTCCAGCTGGGACTGCAAAACACCACGCAGGCCCTTGAAATGAAATTCCAGACCCTCGAAAAACAAGTGGGAGAACGCCTCCAAACCATTGGACAGAGTGTCGAATCCAAGCTCAATGAAAATCTAAAAGAGGGCTTCAAACATTTCGAAAAGGTCCAAGAGCATCTCCTCAATGCTGAACTGAAACTTGCCTCTCTCAATGTCGTGGGACAGTCGATTTCCGATCTCAACAGCCTACTCAAACTTCCTCACCTGCGTGGTGGCTTTGGCGAAGCGACCCTGGAGAGACTTCTTGCGGACTTTCTTCCGCAAGGCTCGTGGCAAACCCAAGTTCAAGTGGTTCCAAACTCGCCCGAGCGAGTAGATGCAGTCGTTAAATTCTCGAGGCAAGTGCTCCCCATCGACAGCAAGTTTCCTCGTGAGCAGGTTCTCCCGCTTTTTGAATCGCAGGACCCAAGCGCCCTCGAAGGAGCGCGAAAGACTTTGTCTGAAGTGATCCGTCAGCAGGCTAAATCGATAGCCGACAAATACATACGTCCCGAGCACGGAACCACGGACATGGCGCTTTTGTTTCTGCCCAGCGAAACGCTTTATTTTGAAGTCACTCGAAACGGAAAGCTCTTTGAGGAGCTCTCCAGACTCAAAGTTTATCCGGTTTCGCCAAACACTCTGGCCATCGGGTTAAGATCCGTTGCTATGGCTCAGGAGTACTACGACATGGCGAGGGGCGTCGAAAAGACAATCGAAGACATCAAAAAAGCACGAAAGCATTTTGAGCACTTCGAAGGAAAATTTGATGAACTGGGCCGCGGCCTCAAAAAAGCGCAAGAAGCCTTCGAAACCGCAAGCACCCATTTGGGACGGTACGAAAGCAGCGTCACTCGACTTGTCGGTCAGAGTGCCGACGCTCCAGAGCAAATCACAAACTAACCCCTTAGCCTGTGCACGCCCCCAAGATCACCCCGCAATTCGGCCCGGAGGGCCGTTTGTGATTTTTAAGGTTGGTCCGGATTCATTCCGAGATTGATTGCTGTTGCCAGCGCAAGCCACTGCATCTCCACAAGTGCCGGGACCCACGCAAGCGCGCTGCCTCCGTAAATATCAATGGAGTGCGCAGGCCTGAGATCCGCAAGTTCTCCCATTCTGAGATCTTCTGGCATTCGCACATGCCAGAGCCCGCCCTTGAGACTGAACTTGGGCCCATGAAAAAACTCCTCACTTCCAAAAGCCCTAGCCGGAATCTTTGCCATCTCCATGAGCTTGAGAGCGCCCTCACGAGCAATCCACTCCGCCTCCCATTCGCCCACCAAAATATCGGGACCCTTGCCGGCGCGCTTTTTCAAAAGCTCAAGCGGCGGATCCCCCACGCTGGTCAGCGCATCCCATTCTTCTGCCGCACGCACAGGGAGCAGAAGCGTCGTAACGGCACAGATAGCGCTTGTTACTGAAACGGTGTGTGGCTCTACTGTTTCGAGCTCGCAGGTCTCAAGCACCAGGTCCTGATGTTTGGACCCTAGCAAAACGCCCTTGCCTGATACGAGCACGGTGAACGCTCCTTCACGCCGGCAGTACTCCATGGCCATCAGAGTAGAAGGCGTTTTTCCGCGATGGGTGAAGCCAAAAGCCCAGTCCCCCCGCGCCGGAAACACCTCACGCCCAATGGCAAGACTGGGCACACTGATCACTGGGATCCGAATCCGTGTTTTGTCCCGTAGAAGCGCATAACCGCAGAGTTTTGCTGCGTGATAAGAACTACCCACTCCGAATAAGAAAATTCTCTTCGGGGCCTCGCGCGGTAGGTCGCGGGCTCCGTACTGACTGGTTCGAGATACGACGTTTCGCCAAGTATCGCGTTGAGAACGCAGCGCCTTTTCGACTTCGGTCTGCGGGGCGTCGACATCCTCTGCTTCGTGCGCGCTCATTTTGCTAGTCCTTTTGAGTCTTCGGTTAATCTTGCATCCTGTCGGGTCAATTGAGCCCCCGCTTGGGCCAGTGCCTCAAAGAGATGAATTTGGCTTAAACAGGCTTTTTTAAGGTCAGAAATGAGAAGACTCTCATTTTCTCCATGGGCATTGGTGTAGGGATCTTCAACTCCAACCAATAGCGCAGGCGCTCCACCCAGGGCCTCGGTAAAAGGCTTCACAAACGGAATACTTCCGCCGCACCCCAGGAGCAGCGGTTCCTTTCCATAACCCTTGATCATTGATTTTTTTGCGGCTTCAAACGCGGCCTCGTGGCGTGGGCTTTCATTTGGACTGGTGGCCCAGGGACCGCTTCCGCGGTCCTGAATGACCGAGACTTCAAGGCCCCAAGGACAGACCTTGCGCAGGTGCTGCTCCAACTGCGCAAGCACCTTGCCTGGATCCATGTCCGCCACCAAGCGGATCGTCACCCTGGCCCAGGCCGTATCATTGATCACATTTCCCGCTTGCTGGCGCGAAGAAGCTTGGACGGCGTTGACCACCAGACTGGGAAGCCTAAAGATCTGAGCGATGGGATTTTTTACTCCTCCGAGATCCTCGGTAAGCACCCGAGCTCCAGGGACTAGGCCCGCTTGCTTTCGAAACTCTTTCTCATCGTACGGGATCTTATCGAATTCAGAAGCCTCCTGCTTTGAGACCGGCCTCACCTGCTCCCAGATCCCCGGTACTGACACTCGGCCAGAGTCGTCCACCAGTGTGGCCAGCATCTTTGCAAGCGCCATGGCAGGATCCGGAATGGGGCCGCCCCACATTCCAGAATGCATCGTGTGCGAAGTCGAGCGGACCTCGATATTGACTCCCACAATCCCGCGTAGAGCCACAGTCAGGGCTGGATGGCCGCAATCAAAGTTGGCCGTGTCAGTGAGCACCAGCACATCGGCCTGAAGCTTTTCGCGGTAAGTTTGAACAAACTGGGACAAGTGGGTGGAGCCCGATTCTTCTTCGCCCTCGATCACGACTTTCACACTGACCGGAAGCTCACCCGTTGCTTCCAAAAATGCAGAGATTGCCGCCGTGTGTACAATCACTCCCGCTTTATCGTCGGCCGATCCGCGGGCATACATCCTGAGGCCGCCTGGACCTTCACGCAACGTGGGTTCAAAAGGTGGGGACTTCCAGAGCTCCTGGCGTCCTGGGGGCTGAACATCGTGGTGCGCATACAAGAGCAGTGTCGGTGATCCTGGGGGTCCTTTTTTCTCGGCAAACACATAAGGATGCGCTCCCGGGACCTCAAGAATCTCGACTTGATCCAGGCCCCGCTTTCTCAGAAGCACCGCAACGGCATCCGCGCTGCGCCTGACTTGAGCAGGATCAAAGCCAGAAAAACTCACGCTTGGAATACGAACCAGAGTTTTGAGATCCTCGAGGTGCTCCTCAAAGCGGGACTCAAAAACAGCAAGGACTTTGGAATTCATAGAGGGCCAAGAACTCCCCTGAATCCAAAGCCTTGACAACAAAAATCGAGTAGCAGAGTTTCCCCTTTCACGAGGCCAAAGGCATGTCAGACACTCCAGCCACCCGAATCAAGCTCAACCCCTCGTTCTGGCGCCATTCGAGCTGCGTCCCATTTTCGGACGACGTAGTGCCCTCCAGTCTCTTTTTAAAGAACCGGCACTACCTCGTGATTGACGTCGAAACACAGAAGCTCGTTCAAGAAGTAGGCGGCTGGGACCATGTCGACAAGCTAGGCATCTCAGTGGCCTGCGCCTACGACAGTAAAACGGATCAGTTTTTGTCTTTCGAAGAAAAAGACCTCAAAAAGCTCATCGAGCTTTGCGAGGAGCGTCTGGTGGTGGGCTACAACATTCGAGGGTTTGACCTTCCCGTCATGGTGCCCTACGGACTGAAGATCCAGGGCCTCGATGTTTTTGACATCATGCTCGATATCCAGACCCTGACCCGACGGCCAGCCCTCAAGCTGGAGTCAATCGCTCAGGGCACGCTCAATGCCGGAAAATCAGCGGACGGCCTCATGGCGGTCGAGTGGTACAAGAAAGGCGAAATCGCCAAAATCATCGAGTATTGCATGCAGGACGTCAAAGTCACGCGGGATGTCTTTTTGTTTGGAAGGCAGAACGGATTCATCCGGATCCAGAACTCTGAATCCAGCCAGACCCAAGTCCCCGTGCAGTGGAATTAAATGTGGTCGCTCACTTTGTCGTCTGCTTCAGAGGCCGGTGCAATGGCGGCCGGGCTCTGAAAACGACTGGCGCTCATCATCTCTGCTGCAAATTCACTCACGGTCTGAGACCACTGAACTGATCCGCGGCAACCTTGGCGCTCCACCACTGAACCATCGGCGCGAGCCAACCGCACTCGTACCGTCGTTGAGCACGCAAAAGTCTCGGCCTCTGCTGCCTGAAGCGCAGAGGCAATGAGCGCCAGTCGCTCACGAATTTTCTCTGACGTTGGCCCCAAATCCCAATCAGTCGAAATCGAAGCTCTCTGAGTCATTCCTAACGCCGATGCCGGACCCCGACGAACCCCCTCGAGATCGCCCGCGATTCTAGAGTTCGGGCTACTTTTCGAGCTGGCCTCCGGAAGCTTGGGAGTTACCTCCAGGATGGGTCTATCCCCCTCTTTGGCCGAGACATGCAGACTCCAGAGGGCGGGGCCCGCCCACCGTGCATCAGGCCCAATGAACTGCACATGGGCCTCCACAAACGGCGAGACATTGCGAGCACCCTCGAGCGCTTCGACTACAGTGGAAAGGCTTCCATTACCAGTGCCCGCACAGCCGACTCCGGCTGCGGCGCTGATCAATCCTACAAGAAGGGTTCTCATATCCAGAGAGTGCATCAACTACCTCTTTTCAGTCTTCTGCTGCGACTTCGTCGATTGAAAGTTTGTTTGGACCTGCGCGCTGGCTATCGAGCGAGCAGCACTCTTTTTTGGCGCTTCAAGTTCATACGAAGCTACATCCCCGCGATGAAAGCCTTGGAGACAAGCTCTTGCTTTCTCGTCATGAAAAGCGGGTACTGCACACCCGGGCTGACTGACCAGGCTTGCCACTGCAGAAGAAACCGCCCAAGTCGCCTCAGCAACAGCTCCGGGCGTGCACTTGGCCAGTTCATCGGTCAAGTTGAGGCATGCAAAGAAATCTTTCCAGGGCTTAGCCTGTTTGGCAGCTTGAAGCTCGCATGGAGAGACCCCTTGAGCCAGCAGACGGGCCATTTCAAAGCGAGCCCGTGCACGATTCTTTTTGAAGAGCTCCAAAAATCCAGAAGAGACGTGAATCAAAGCAGGCCGCCCCTCACTACTTGGAGAGGTAGACTGCGGTCGAGTCCAAGCCGCAATTCCACGCCAGCTCAAATCAGGCTCGATCTGATTTTGAGGGCGCATGACCCGGGTTGACCGAATTTCTCGCTCCATTTCGGCAGCCAAATTATCTGAAAATAAGGTCTTGTTGGCGCTCACCCACTGAAGAAGGTTAGCCTTGGCTAAATGATAGTCGCTCATGAACTGCGACCAAATCATCAGATCCACATCCACTTGCTCAGGGCCGGCACCAAAAATCTCAAGCGAGCTGCAAACCCCTGCCGCTTGAGCCGGTTGGGACTCCCCGTGAGCGACCACGGGAACTTCCTGAATTTTTAAATTTGCCTGATTTTTTGAATTTAAAGGTTGATCGCCTTTTTTTCGAGAAACATGACCCTCTTTTTCTACGAGCTTTTGAATCTGGTCTGCAGTTTGTCGCTCTTTCTCTTTGAGCGCTGTCACCGACTGGCTTCTCAGCGATTGAGATCCAAAATAATAGGCAACGCCGAGGGCTGCACCCGCTACGGCAAAACCAAAAATCCACTTAGAGCTTGAAGAGTTTTTTGAAAAATCATTCATTGCCGAGGCGCCCTCTCAACGTGTTTGACCCCTTTCAGTGTAGAAAACCGGACCATTCTCGCAACTGTTGGTTTTCTGACAGGTTTGAGGCAAACTCTGGCGCATGAAATCCACCCCCTCTATCCGTCTTGTCCGAGTCTTTCTGGCGCTTTCTGCTGCCATTGCAGGGAGTGCGGGCGGACTTTTTACGGGCTGTGCCAACTCCCCAAGCTTTCAAGCTGGGAGCCGGACTGAAAAGCTCTCCGACACTTCTGGAGATCTCCAAACCATTGCCATCCTTGGAATGAACGATTTTCATGGCGCCCTGCTGGCTCGTGAACTCAAGCAGCCAGAGCCACACACTGCTGGAGGGGCTGCGATATTGGCTCGCCATGTCGAAATTCTGAAAGAAGTTTTTGGACCCAACTTTCTCATCTTAGACGGTGGCGATCAATTTCAGGGCACCCTGGAGAGTAACTTTGCAGAAGGAAAGCCCGTCGTGGAGTTTTTCAATCGGCTAGGCATGTCGGCTGCGGCTGTAGGAAACCACGAATTTGATTTTGGCCCCGAGGGAGACACCCCTTCAGGCACCCCAGGAAGCGACCTCCGCGGAGCGCTCAAGGCCAGAATGAGTGAAGCCCGCTATCCTTACCTAGCTGCAAACATCCGCTACAAGAATGGGCGAGAGCTCACTGACTTTCCAAACCTCAAGCCGAGCGTGGTCCTTCAATCCGGCAGGCTAAAAATCGGAGTGATTGGGCTTGCTACCATTTACACTCCGGTGACTACTAAATCCGAGAATGTGAGTGACTTAGTCTTCACAAACGCTGCCGAGGCCACCGTACGTGAAGCAAAAAAACTCCGTAAACAAGGTGCGCACATTGTAGTTGTCCTGGCCCACCAGGGCCTGAAGTGCGATCGCATGCGTCCGGAGCCTTCACTGATTCGTCGTCCAAACGACCTCGAAGGAAGCTGCGAGCCCAACGACGAAATTCCAAACCTGGTCCGATCCATTCCTAAAGGCACCATCGATGCGGTCATTGCGGGCCACACCCATCAAGTGATTCATCACTATCTTGACGGAATCCCAGTGATTCAGTCCGGAGCAAACGGTCTTTACTACAACTTGCTCTACTTCACTTGGGACTGGAGACAGAATCGACTCGTCCAGTCAGAAACCGCAATCGAAGGTCCAATCCCTGTTTGTGAAAAAGTCTTTGAAAATCAAGGCGACTGCAATGGCGTACGCCCTGCCCCAAAAAACGGCAGAGGAAGCCTGATTACCCCCCGTTTGCATGGCGCTAAAATCCGTGCGGTCTCCGACGTAGAAGCTTGGGCCAGGCAGGTTGCTTCGAGTGTGGATTCACTGAAAAAGAAAGTGGTAGGCACTGCAGCGGTCAACCTCACTCATGAGCGCTCGCGCGAGGCCACGCTAGGTAATTTCATCACCGATGCGATGAGAGAGGGCCTAAAAGCTGACATTGCAATCACGAATCCAGGAGGTATCCGGGCGCCCATTGAATCTGGAGAAATTCGGTACGAAGACGTCTACCGAAGCTTTCCATTTGATAACGATGTCGTGGTCCTGGAGCTCAATCATCAGCAGCTGAAGCTTTTACTTCAGGTGATCCAAAGTGGCAGTCGAGGCTACTTTCCAACCTCAGGGCTTAAACTCACTTTGGTAGATCCAGCAGAGCCGGCTGAAGGAAGAGACCTAAACGGTGACTCTAAAATCGACCCTTGGGAGCTCGATCGTTTTGTCTCGGTGACACTTGAAAACGGACGCCCACTTGAGGCTGGGCGCACCTACCGAGTGGCAATCCCCGACTTCTTAGTCAATGGCGGCGACGACTTGGGCTGGTTGATGTCACAAATTCCAAAAAACGCCATCCATCGTGAAGGGGCAGCTTTTATGCGCGATGTGGCCATCGGGCACCTCACGCGACACCCCGCCATTGGGGGTCCCGACGCACCCCTGATCAAACCTGACGCTCCGCGCGTCGTCTTTGTGAAAGCAAAACCAAAGTCGTCTTCAAGATCCCCAAAAAAAGGCGGCAAGAGGCGCTAGGATTTGTGTGATATCCTAAGACTATGAGCAACGGCACCCCCTCTGGGGCACCCGGTAGAGCCGTACTGGAGAGCCTTGAAAAGGCGACTGAACGCGAGTTCCAGTCCAACAAGACCATTCTCGGATTTGATGAATATCTCTCGGTCCTGGGTGAGAACCCCGAGCGCCAGCTCCGGGGCTCCGCTCGATACACTGCCGACATGATGGATTTCTTTGGACGTGAAGAGCTCCCCCGAATTGCCGAATCTGGCTCGCCGCCTATTTTTCGATTCGGGGTTTTTGACCAGCCTAGTGATGGCTCCCGGCGCGTGGTGGGACTCGAAACGGTGCAGACGCAGATCTACCGTACGCTTCGCGCCTTTGAGCGTCAGGGGCAAAATAACCGGATGCTTTTGTTGCATGGGCCTAACGGCAGCGCAAAATCTTCGCTCGTTCATGCACTCATGCATGGACTTGAATCCTACTCGCGCACTTCAGAAGGCGCTCTCTATTCTTTCAACTGGGTTTTTCCGCTCGATAAGATCACCAAGGGCGGAATTGGACTAGGCGGAGCATCGGGTCGGCCCGAGTCCCTCTCCAGTTTTGCACGCCTCCCGGACGAAGAAGTGGCCGCCCGGCTTTCATGCGAGCTACGCGATCATCCACTGCTCTTGATTCCACTCAAGGAGCGCCATGCCTTTTTGCGCTCTTTTTTAGGAGACAAGCGCGCCGATGAGATTTGGAAGTCCCTGTCCTTGCACCTCAAGCGCGGTGAGCTCTGCCACCGCTGCAAGCAGATCGCAGAAGCCTTGCTGGTATCGCATCAGGGAAATCTCCGGCGGATGCTGATGCATGTTCAAGTTGAGCGACACTTCTTTTCTCGGCGCTACCGCAAAGGACTCGTCACCATCGAACCTCAGCTGCACGTCGATGCACATTATCAGCAGCTCACCATGAATAAGAGCATTTCTCAGCTCCCTGCCGCACTCCACGGCCTCAATCTCTTTTCAGTGAGCGGCGATCTCATCGATGGAAATCGAGGGATCATTGAGTTCTCGGATCTGCTCAAACGTCCGGTGGATTCGTTCAAATACATTCTTGGTCTCTGCGAAACCCAAAGTGTAAACATCGGCCCATCGATTGCTTACATCGACGCCCTCTTCATTGGCTCTGCAAACGAGGTTCAGCTCGACGCTTTCAAAGAATTTCCGGATTTCACGAGCTTCAAGGCGCGGATGAGCCTCATCCGAGTTCCCTACTTGCTTGAGGTCCGATCCGAAGCTGAAATCTATCGCGAGATTGCCGACCAAGGCGCAGGAGATAAACATGTGGCGCCGCACGCCACTTGGACAGCAGCACTCTGGGCTGTGCTCACTCGCCTTAAAAAACCCAATGGGGTCAATTACTCACCCAACGTGAGCCAGCTCGTCTCAAACCTCACTCCGCTTGAGAAGGCCAAACTCTATGATTCGGGCGAGCTTCCAGCATCTTTTGGAGCGGAGGACCGCAAGCTCATGCGGAGTCACCTCCAAAAAATTCGTGATGAGTACGAGACCGTTCCCTATTACGAAGGGCGCTTGGGCGCCTCTGCACGTGAAATGAAATCCATCCTGCTGGATGCTGCCCAGAACCCAGAATTTCCGTGTCTAAGCCCGCTTGCGGTGCTTCGAGAAATGGAAGGCTTCGTCAAGCGCGTGTCCGAACACGAGTTTCTCAAGCAGGATATTAAAGAGGGCTATCATGACGCAGCGGAGTTCATCACCACGGTGCGCAACGAGTACCTCAACCGCTTGGACTCTGAAGTTCGAGAAAGCATTGGCCTGTACGACTCACGCCAATGGGAAGAGTTCATCCGTAAGTACGTCCAGCACCTAGCGATCGCCTTAAAAAAGGAAAAGGTCAAAAACTCCATCACTGGCAAGATGGAAGATCCCGACTTATCGCTCATTGAAGAGTTTGAGAGAATCGTCGATGCCCCCGGACGCCAGAACTCCGAGAGCGACGAGCTCAAGAACTTTCGCCAAAACATCATTTCACAAGTGGGCGCCTGGTCGCTGGATCACCCCACCGCTGCAGTTGTTTACGGAAAGGTCTTTCCAGAATACTGGCAAAAGCTTGAAAAACACTATTACGAGAGCCAAAAAGCAGTCCTGACAAAATTGCACGATGTGCTCTTGGTCTATGGTAAGGACGGACACGATCCGGAGAGCAAGAAACTGGCCCAGGACACCATCCGGAATATGACCGAACGCCTGGGCTACTGCGAGAAATGCTCAAAAGAAGTCATCACTTTTCTACTGAAAAGCCGGTATTAGAGGCCCAATTCGTGTACGCCAGTCAGCATCATGTCACCCCTGAACACTACCTGGTGACCCATAGTGTCGGCCCAAACCAACAAGGGGTCCGTCTCGATCATTTTCTAAAGAGTCGCTATCGCTCGCGTTCAAGACAGTCGATCCAAACAGCCATTGATGAGGGATGGATCACCATTGAACGCCATATTGGTCGGCATGCGCCTATTCCAGGAAAGCCAAAACCCAGCACCCCAGTAATGCCGGGCGATGAAATCCGAGTCCTCACTGAACGAAAGCCCGAGCCTGAAGTGAACTTTAATTACAAAGTGATCTTTGAGGACGACTCGCTTTTCGTCATCGACAAGCCCCCCAACCTCCCAGTTCACCCAGCGGGCCGCTATTATTTCAATACTTTGCTAGTTCACCTGAAAACCCAGGGCTTTAGAGACCCACTGCGTGGAGAGCGTGAGTTTTTTTTAGTCCACAGAATCGACAAAGAAACGAGCGGAATCCTAGTCCTCACCAAGGACAAGGAGACCTGTGCTCGCATGACGGAGCAGTTTGCCCAGCGTACGACTCGCAAGCGCTACCTGGCCATCGTGCGCGGCATTCCCACTGAGAGCTCCTTTGTGATCGACGCCCCCATGGCTCGCGCCAAACATTCAAAAATTGAACTCAAAATGGCGATTCTCTCTGAAAGAGAGGGAGGACAAACCGCCTACACTGCCTTTCATGTCCTTGAGACTTGCCGCAACCGGCACGGGGAGTTTGCTCTAGTTGAGTGCCACCCCAAAACTGGACGCCAGCACCAGATTCGTTTGCACCTCGAACATGCGGGCCATCCGATCTTAGGCGACAAGCTCTATGGAATGAGTGAACAAGCTGCACTTGCTTTTTTTGAGCGTGAAACCCTGAGCGCCGAGCGCTGGGCTGCACTCATTCACCCGAGACATGCTCTTCATGCTGCAGGCCTCAGCTTCAATCACCCAGTCACTGGTAAAAGAATTGAATTTGAGTCCGAGCTCCCAGCCGATCTGCGATCTTTTTTGGCGATCGGCCCTACTTAACTTTCTTTGGGTTCTCCGTAGCTCGGGTTTCTTTACCTCGAATGTCTTTCCAGCGCCCATCCACTTGTCCGTCAAATTCAATCTGGGGGCTGCGATTCAAAAACTCTTCAGTCAAGCGCTCGCGCAAAATCCCCAATTCTCCAGTTCGTACAAGCCCCTTAAAATCGGCGTACCCTGAACCTCCATCGAGCAAGAAGTCGAGCGTTGCCACTCTAAAGCTCCGGGCGGGCTGATAAATCCCTTTGGATTCATCTAAGATCACCTCGCCAGAAACCGTCTCCACCCTTAGAAGCTTTGCGTTTGGATCTGCATTGCCCTTGTTCTTAGCGCAGTCTCGGGTGAACTCTACCCGCAAACCACTCTGCATCAGCGCTCCATAGGCGCCGCATGTTTCGATCGATCGTTGCAGAAGCCGCAACAGCGTCTCAGTGGACATCGGTTCAGCAACAACGCCCAGGTTTCCAAACGGAAGGACAGAAAAAAACTGCTCATAAGTGATCGTGCCTGCCTCAAGGTCAGAACGAATCCCACCCGTATTCATGAATGCAATGTCAGTTCCAGAGGTGGACCGGAGCGCATCGGTCAATAGGTTTGAGACCGCGCTCTCTGAGGTTCGATTGCGTTTTAGAGCAGCCTTGGCAGAAAAAAGCTTTCGATCCGCAATGGGCGCTACTTCTTTTCGTGCGGCTTCAATGAGCGCTCGGGAGGTCGCGTTTATCTCGACAGGCACAGCCTCATAACTCAAGCCATTGTATCCTTTGCCGCCAACGACTTTCTCGCAAAAAGACACTTTAGGCTTGTCACACACACTATGCAGGATTGCGGCACCAGAGATGGATACAGTCCGATCCTTGATCACTTGGCCCAGTTGGCTGTCATACACAAGATCGATTCGGCCAAACCGCTCCCCTCCGGAGCCAGACTGAATGACTTTGACTCCTTCGACCGTGCTATTCTGGATCATGTGGGTATGACCCGCCACCACTGCGTCGAGCTTCAACTTTCGGCCCCTCACCCAGGTGCGGACCCAATCGCTCAATTCATAGCTACCGGGTGCATCCGCTCCATGGATGGCCAACACAAAAATCTCGGCCTGACCTTTGAGCTCATTTGCGATCTCAGTATAAGTCTCCACTGGATCTCTAAAACAAAGGTCACTCACGTTGACGGCAGTCGTCATATTAGCCGTCGCTGGGTTATCTAGCCCAATCAGCGCAACTCTAATTCCTGCGACTTTCTTAATGACATAGGGCTTCAAGAAATCAGGCCTGCGCGCGCGCTTCCAGTCCACTTCAATTCCGGAGGCGGCAGCACACGAATGAGACGCTACTTCGACCGATGCTCCAGTCGCTCGATCAACGAGACTTTTTCTAAAGTAGGTATTTGCCGAAATCAGCGGAAATTTAGCGTTTTCTGCCAATCCTTCGATCACTTCGCGCGGGTTTTCACCGGGGGCAGTAGCTCGGTCCTTCAGCCACCCTTTTGGGCCAAAGTCATAGTCATGGTTACCTGGCACTACCGCGTCGTAGCCAATCTCTCCCATGAGCTTGAAAACGAGCTCTCCTTCGTTAAAGTTACTGATCAGCGTTCCTTGAAATTGGTCGCCTGCATCCAAAACGACCACTCCGCCCCCTTTGGCTTCGACGCCTTTACGGACGGAGGCCACAATTCCAGCGTAGAGATCTAAGCCCCCAATCAAAGACCCAGTCGGCGCATGCAGAGAAGGATCCACTCCCCCATGAATGTCATTCGTTGCAAGAATAGTGATGGGAATATACCTGAGGCCTGCTGATGCCTGCGATGGATTAGGGTCTTGCTTTAGTTCTGGGCCCTGTTTTCCTGCGCCTTGTGAGTTGGCACATCCAACGAGGATCAGACCCAAAAAACATAACCCAAAAGCCTTTCGAAAAAGCCCCGTTCCAAGCCCTGGTATTTTAACCTGGCCCAAATGGTCAATCTGCCCTGACAGCAAAGGACGATTCAGCATTCGCATAAGCGGCGGCACCCTAACCTGACCGCAGCAGACGGGCAAGTTCTAAACCCGGTCCTCATCTGTGCCCGGCACTCGCCCTCTAGACTCGCCCTGACGTCCGAGCCTTGGCCATTGTACGCCCTCGGTAGTCGATCAAGCGATTAGCCATTTCAACAAATCCTGCGCCGCTTTGAGCGTCGGTCATAAAAGTGGGCGGATGCTTCAGCCGATCCATGAACTGTTTTAAGTTGGCCACTCCGACAGAAGTCTCAAAGCGCGCAAACAGAGGTTCATCATTGGGAGAATCTCCAATGAACAGCCAGTTCTCTGGCTTTGGAAACTTCTGCGCATCAGAGTGCCCTAAAAGATGACAGAAACCCGCGTACTTATCATAGTCCCCAAACCAAGCGTTGACATGGATGCTGCTTACTTTTGCATGAGCTCCTTGTTCCTCACAGAGCCGCACCAACTCATCCACATCTGGACGGGACCAGGGCGAAACATCTTCGCAAAAATCAATGGCTAGATCATATTCTCGGTACGCTTGATCCGACGCCCACCGGGCATGAGGAAATCGAGCACGCACGCTCTGGCCCAGCTTCTCAATTCGAGGGCGAGGATTTTCAGCAGCACCCGGAGTGTTGAGTCTCATGAGTTTTCCGTGGTGCATGAAAAACGAAAACGCGCCGTTTTCACCCACCACTGCATCCACGGGCCAAAATCGTGCAATCATGTCACACCACCCGGCTGGTCTCCCTGTGATCGGGACCACGCTCAGGCCTGACTTTTTGAGCTGCCAGAGAGCCGTATAAGCCTCAGCGGTCAGCTTGCCGCGCGTTGAAAGGGTTTCATCGATGTCCAGGCACACTCCCTGGACGCGCGCCAAGACCGACTCATCGGCATCACACCAGCGTTTCGTAGCTTGCTTGGAGAGAGCCTGAGGGTTCACGGATTGAACCGGTAGGCAAAACCGCCAGAAAGTGCGCTTTCGGCATTACTCACGCCCACAGCAAGCTCGATCGAATAACGGACTCGCTCATTGGCCTTAAAGAAAGTCCCGACCACTGCACTTGAAACCGACTGGTAACGGCCACCCGTAAAACCGGCTCCAAATGGAAATGCAAAATAAGGCTCCACTCCCCCTTGAGCCGAGTCAAACTCCTCATGAATGTAAGGAATCGCGGTCACTTCAAAGAGTCCTGCATTGGGAGTCTGGTAGAAAACCCCTTGCCCTGCAATGCCGACCCCTGGCTGGCCTTCAATGTCCGGAAAAAGATCGAGCGTGCCGTTGGCCCCCGCCCTAAATTGTCGGGGACCGCTGCCTGTGCCTAAAATGAGAGAAACATTGCTGAGCTCGGTGAGCCCCCTCTGAAATCTCAAATTGCCCGCTAAGCCTGCTCCACCCGTAAGCACAAACTCCGGCTCAAAGCCGACCATATTCTGTCCAGGCTCCAGGAAATGAATGGTGGTAAAGACCCCGGCATTGGCCAGCGGCCCACCCACGAGTGACGCTCCAGAAACCAAAAGACAAAACCGACGGATAAAATCGCGCATGCTGCGAATCTAACTTGAGCCTTGCGCAAATCAACAAGTTTGACAGCACACGGCTCGGTAGAATAAGTCGTTAGTACCTTTAGGGCTTCATGCGGGCCTATTTTTGGAATGGTGACTATAGCTCAGTTGGTTAGAGCACCGGATTGTGATTCCGGGGGTCGCGGGTTCAAGTCCCGTTAGTCACCCCAATTTAACTCCCCCTCATTTAAGTTTGTGAGACTTCATGGCCGCGGAAGCGACGTCCAGTGGACATCGCGACGAGGCAAGCCACGCATCCTGCGGGGATTGGCTTTCTGAGGACTTATTCAGTTTTTTCCAGATAAATATCTTTAATCAATTC
>JBKCVM010000117.1:0-11154 GCA_046317855.1 Oligoflexia bacterium | reverse complement strand
CGGTGCCATGAGCCGCTGGCTTTTCGAGAGTCCAGTGCTCCTCCCCTCTGCTAGTCTTTGTGGCATGATCATCGGTGGTTTTTCACTGTCGGGCGCTGCCTTGGGGTACTTTGCCTCACGCCGATTTGTATCCAAACCCCCTGCTGTATGGTTAGGTGCTCTAGGAGAGCAGGGATGATGGTGTTTACCCGTCTTCTTTTTTTGGTGGTTCTTGCTGGGTGTGCTACCCCGAGCGTTCCCAAGGCTCGTTTTAAAGAAATGCAGTTTGAGAGCATCCATCTCAAGCACACTTCCTGGCGGATTCTACTAGAAGTAGAAAACGAGAACTTCATTGGCGCTCCGATTTCGGCGCTTCAGTACGAGGCTTTTTTGGATGAGAAGAGGGTTGGCTCCGGAGCGCTTCCCGCGGCAGTGACGCTGCCTGGGAGCTCAGCCTCAGAAGTCTCGCTTCCGATCCAAATCCCCCACTCCAGCGTTGTGCTGATGACAGAGCTCCTTAAGGGAAGAAAGGAACTTCCTTACCGCGTTCGTGGCAGTGCAACAGTTCTGGGAATCACCATTCCATTTGAAAAGACCGGAATCTACACCATCCCGCCAGAACTCAGCCAACAGGCGCAGGAGCTCAGCGGAGTAGGCGCTAAGACTCTTCTTAAAAAACTTCTCTCTCAGTAACTCACTTAGCGGGCGCGTTGAGATCAAGAGGTCAGTTTAAAAATAGAGAGCAAGCCCCTTGGATGGACATTGTTTTTCTTCTGGCTATTTTTCTTCTGGTTCTTTTCCTTGACGGTTCCAGTCCTGGGCCCGGCATCACGAAGCACTTTGAGAACAAACCCCTCAAGATCATCAATCAAAAAGGGCTTGAGCAGCTGGGGCCTAAACTGGGTTTCAGCCCCTGAAATCGCGATCACCGGAAGATGAGTCTGTCGCGCGAGGTCGACCACTTCAGAAAACGGGACAATTTTATTACGAAAATCAGCCAAAACAATGTCACTGCTCTGCCAAGAAGAGTCCAAGAGACTGTAGTAATTCACCACTTCAAAATGACGGTCTTCCATCCGCTCTTTCAAAAGATCTGCCAGTTCCTTGTCGTCTTCAAAGATCGCTACTTTTAAGCTCACGGTACGATTCTCCGTGCCTTAAAGTTTCTCACTCAAGCTCACTGCTGTCCTATTGAAGAAATTGTGAAGCCCAATCAGTGACCCCAAAATCTTTTCAGACACACTCTGGCCTCAAAGCACCAGGCCTCACTGACCTTGGACTCTCTCGCTGCATAGTATATACTTGTAATCACATGCCTAAGCAGGCTCCCCAGGGCGGATTTAGTTTGATCGAGCTCATGATCTCGGTGAGCCTGATTGGAATCCTCATCTCGGTAGCTGTGCCTCAATACCGCGGGTTCCAGGCGCGAGCTCGACAGGTTGAAGCAAAGATTGAGCTATCGACCATCTACAAACTCGAAAAGATCTGGTTTGCAGAAAGTGGTGGCTACACCTGCGCGCTCGACGGCATCGGCTACAGCCCCCAGGAGGTAAACACGGGGGTGGCTCGGGGCTACTACCTGCGAGGGTTCCCTCTGACGATGTGCCTCGGAGACGTCAACCCGCCCTCGGGGGGCCGGGGCTGGTGGGAACCCTCAGAACAGGCTGGATCTAGACCTTCGGCAGAGGCAATTTCATCAGGTGCAGACTACTGCTGCCAACACGATCCACTGATCCCTCCCACATTTCGAGCGGTGGCGTGGGGAAGCATCAAGAACTCGAGTACAGAATTAGACGGATGGTCGATGAATGCTGAAGGCTCCTTGGAGCGACTGGAGTTACCTCAACCCTAAGACCCAGTTCAGACAAACTTTTCTGAGAACTCGCCCTCGGCGTAGCTCAAAAGTTTCTTTTGGCTGTCGACCTCGGTCTCGAGGTTCACCGGGCGCTTCCAGATCTCCGAGACCGAGCGCAACGTCTCCCGCGCCCACTTGAAGTCGAGATCCAGACCCTGGTGTTTGTGCCAGAGCAAGAGCTCACCCTTGTTCTGAAAGTTTCCGTCCACCACATAGACAAAGGGTTGTCCCAGATTGGAGAGCTGGAACAAGAGCTTGTCCTTCACCTTGCGGTGATCACGATCGACGATCTCATACTGGTTGGTGCGACGATTGAACCCGTAAGTGTAGAGCTTGAGCCGCTCGCAGAACTCCTCGGTCATGAACTCGTCAATAAAAGTCACGTCGTTGTAGGCGCGCCTGACCTCGAAGATCTTCTTGCGGCCCTGGCCAAGTTTACGATCCCAGCGAGCCTTGGCTTGCAGATCGTCGCATTCATCATATTCTTTTCCAAACTTTCCACGGTTCCAGCGGTCCTCGATCTCACGAAAGAGCTCCACTCCGATCTTGTAGGGGTTGATCCGTCCCGGCTGCATGGCAAGCACCCCTGCGTTGTGGTCGCAAAAGTCGATGACCTCACTGTCCTTGAGGGCTTTTTCGGTCAGGATCTTGGAATGCCAGTAGCTAGCCCACCCCTCGTTCATGATCTTGGTTTGGGCCTGCGGAGCAAAGTAATAGGCCTCGTCACGCACGATCGAGAGCACCTGGTGCTCCCAGTCCTCCAGAGGAGCGTTTTGGAGTAAATAAAAGAGCACGTCTTTTTGAGGCTCGGAGGGATTTTTTTTCGACTGGCGATTTTTGTCCTCCATGCGCTTTTTCTGCGCCTCAACAAACTCCGGAGGATTGATAAAATCATCCATATAAGAACGATCCACCTTAAAGCGCCCCGGACCGTCGGTGGTTTTCTCTACTATTTCTTCGTCACCCCGAGGCTTACGCGACTTCGTTTCTACAAACGGAAGGTAGGGGTCGATCAAGTTTTCAAGCGCCAGGCATCGGTCAATAAAGTTCTCCACCCGGTCCTGCCCGTAGCGATCCATGAACTCCCGGATACGCACAGCGTGATTAGCCATGGTGTCGAGCATCTTACGGTTCGTTTTTCCGAACCACTGGTTATTTTTGAAAAAATCCACGTGCCCATACACATGCGCCATCACGGTCTTCTGATCGACCATGGAGTTGGACTTCATGAGGTACGCATAGGAGGGATCCGTATTGATCACCATCTCGTAAATTTTTTGAAGGCCCCATTCATAGCCCTTTGAAAACTGGTCGTAATCCATTCCAAAGCGCCAATGAGGATAACGAACAGGAAAACCACCTAAAGCAGCCAACGAGTTGATCTGGTCGGAATCGACCATTTCAAAAATCACTTCAAACGGATCGAGTCCATACGCCTCCGCGTGTGCTCGAATCTCATCGCGCACCAGCGCAAGCTCCAGAGGAAGGTTCGAATCGCCGTAGCCTGAATGGGACATGGGCGCCTGAGCCTCACTTTCCTTTTCCGAGGAAATCCTTGATCGATTGCAGGATCCCCTCCTTATTCTCGATCTTGGACAGGATCACATCCTCATGGTTCGTACCAAAGTGCTCCTTGAGGTCCTTAAAGAATTGTCCTGAACCATAGCGGCTCTCCACCTGACCGTAGCAGAACACATTGATTCGTGGCAGGAGCTCTTTTTCAAGAATCTCCATGCAAAGCCGGGTGTCTTCTCCAGACCAGTTGTCGCCATCTGAAAAATGAAAGGGATAGATGTTCCAGTCAGACGGCGGATACTCGGTCTCAATGATCTTTTGACAGAGTTTATAGGCCGAACTGATGAGCGTCCCACCGCTCTCACGAGTCTTAAAAAAAGTATCCTCGTCCACTTCACGAGCTGACGCATCATGAACAATGTAGCGCGTCTCGATGCCTTTGTACTGCGAGCGGAGCCAGGTATCGATCCAGAAGGCTTCGGTACGGACGATCTCTTTTTGCTCGTCGCCCATCGAGCCCGAAACGTCCATCATGTAGATCACGACTGCATTGTTTTCGTGGCGCACATCCGTCTTCCACGAACGAAAGCGCATGTCTTTCTTGATCGGTACAATCACCGGCTTTTCAGGATTGTAAGTCCCGGTGGCAATCTGCCTTTTGAGCGCCTCTTTGAACGTTCGCTTGAAATGCCTCAGCGAGTTGGGCCCCTGGCTTGCAATGCCCGTGTACTTTTCAGTTTTGGACTTAAGCGTCTTATGGCCCCGGGGCTCGATCTTGGGCAGCTCTAGCTGCTCCCCCAAAATCTCAGCCAGCTCCTGAAGTGTGAGATCCACCTCAAGCTCGTGATTTCCAGGCGAGTTGCCGGCCTGCTTGCCCTCGCCCTCACCCTCACCGGGTTGCCCCTGCCCTGGAACGGGATCGCCGGCCTTACCATCGCCCTGCCCCACCCCGCCCTGCTCTTTGTCGCCAAACCTGAACCGCGGAATTTCAATCTGCGGAAGCGGGATCGTGACCGTATCTTTACCCTTGCGGCCGATCATTTCGCCGTGGGTCACGTACTTCTTCAGATCCTGTTTAATCTTTCCCTTAATGATCTGCCTGAAGCGGGAATGATCGCGCTTAATGTTGTAGATCACCGTTTCTTCACGTCTCCCCGGGCAAAGATGCTTGCTACGAAATTCAGTACATCCGTCGAGCAAATTTCGCAGTACCCGTAATTATTGATCAGCCTGGACTTGACGACATCGATCTTTTCTTGCGTGGTGCGGTCCACCACATTGGAGATCAACGAAGTCAGCTTGATCGTGTCCTTCTGGTCTTCGAAAAGCTTGAGTTCAAGCGCCTTATGGAGCCGTTCATTGGTCTTGTAATCAAAGGTACGACCCTCAATCGCCAGAGCGCCAATGTAATTCATGATCTCGCGCCTGAAGTCCTCCTTGCGACTCTCTGGGATATCGATCTTTTCTTCGATCGAGCGCATTAGCCGCTCATCGGGCTCCTCGTCTTGCCCCGTGTACTTGTTCTTTACGCGCTCACGCTGAGTATAGGCCTTCACATTATCGATGTAGTTAGAACAGAGCTTAGAAATCGCGTCTTCATCCGCCGAGATGGCTCGCTGCACCTCGTTTTTGACAATATCCTCGTATTCTTGCTTCACGGTGGCCAAGAGCTCTCTGAACTCACGGCGCTTCTCATCAGACGCAAGCAGCGCATGGTGTTTGAGTCCGCCCTCAAGCTCGTTCATCACCATAAAGGGATTGACGCATCCGATGTCGCCGTTCTTGTCGTTCACGAGCGCATTACTGATCTTGTCTTGGATGTAACGCGGACTAATGCCATCCAGACCCTCGCGGATGGCTTCTTTTCGAAGCTCCTTCACGTTGTCTTCAGTGTAGCCAGTGAGCGTTTTGCCGTCATAAAGCTTGAGCTTTTGCAGAAGCGTGAGGTTCGCTTTTTTAGGCGCCTCGAGCCGAGTCAAAATAGCCCACATCGCAGCCATCTCAATCGTGTGCGGTGCAATGTGCTTTCCTTTAATTTTGCGAGAATTGAAGTCTTTTTCGTAGATCTTAATCTCCTGCTTGAGCTTAGTGATGTACGGAACGTCGATCTTGACCGTACGGTCTCGCAGGGCCTCCATGAACTCGTTGTTCTGCAGCTTACGAAACTCAGGCTCGTTGGTGTGGCCAATGATCACTTCGTCAATATCAGTCTGCGGAAACTTCTTGGGTTTAACCTTATGCTCCTGCGAGGCACCGAGCAGATCGTACAAAAAGGCCACGTCGAGCTTGAGCATTTCAACGAACTCGACCAATCCGCGGTTGGCGATATTAAATTCACCATCAAAGTTAAACGCACGTGGATCAGAATCCGACCCGTATTCTGCAATTTTTCGATAATTGATATCACCGGTGAGCTCGGTCGAATCCTGGTTCTTTTCGTCCTTGGGCTGAAAGGTACCGATACCAATCCGATCTTTTTCTGAAAGGATCAGTCGCTCAACGCGAACATGCTTTTCGATCATCTTGATCCAGTCCCCTTGATAGCGCTTCATAAACTCCCGGTAAATGAAGCGACTGGCGGGATCCAAATCTCCAACAATCGTGACGCGATAGTCCCCTTTATTGCCCCGATTGATTTCCTCGAGGATCTTGGGGCGCATTTCTTCTGGAATGAGCTTGAGTGGCTCCTCATGCATGGCAGAGCGCAACTCGCGCTGATTACCCATGATCTCGGGGAACTCGCCTCGTGGATCAACCCACTTAAATGTATACAGGGCACCTTCTTCAGTGCGGGAATACCATTCCACGCCTTTCTTTAGGAGCCGGGCGATCGTGCTCTTTGCCGATCCCACCGGACCATGGAGCAGTAGCACCCTCTTTTCAGTGCCGTAGCCAAACGCTGCGCTCTTGAAGAAGTGCACCAGCTTCATGAGTTGCACATCGAGACCAAAGACAGCGTCTTTTCCGCCCTCGATCGGATCATCGAAGAATTTGTAGCGCATGATCGTCTTCTTGTATTCGACGTAGCTTGAGGTCCCGAACGACAGGATCAGGTCGTACATTCGCTGAAAAGCGTTTCGAGTGACGGCTGGATTTTTTCGGACCATATCGAGGTACTCAAAAAGTCCGCCTTCCCAGTGAAAGCTTCTGAAATCTCGGACTGCCTTTTGGTCCGCCAAAATGCTTTCCCAAACTTGCCTGTTGTCGCTTGGATTGCTGCCGGAATTTGCCATGGTCGAGCCCTCTTTTTTAATTTTACCTTTATAGAGTCTGGGCTGTAAAGTTGACACAGGCCCATGAACTCCTTCGGAAGGTTTGCAAAACGCTGGGTAATGGAGCGTTCTATTCAAGCTCTGACCCTGACGCTAGAAACACCCAGGCTGAAACCCCGCCTGGCGGCCCATCCGTTTTTTGACGCATTGGGTAAAGAAATCTTCTCATGAGCGATTCCATCAAAATCCGGTCCATCTTTGTCTCTGACGTTGGACGCAGACGCACCAAAAACCAAGACAACGGCACCGCCTTGAACGATCTGGGTCTATGTCTGGTCGCTGACGGAATGGGGGGGCACCGCGGCGGTGAAACTGCAAGCCAAATGGTCGTCGATGTTTTCAAAGAGCTCTACTCGAGCTCAAAAGGCTCCACCGAAGAACGAGCTAAGACGACGCTTCGACAAGCTCACGAAAAAATTTTTAAACTCTCTCAAGAACAAGCCAGCCTCCACGGCATGGGGACCACCACCACTTGCGTAGCCCTGGACTTGGCCTCCACCCCAGCGCAGGCCGTAGTGATCCACGTTGGCGATAGTCGCTGCTACTTTCTACAAGCAGGGGCCATCTGGCAGATCACGCGTGATCATTCGCTCGTTCAAGAAAAAGTTCGTGCCGGCTTGATTCGTCGCGATCAGGCCCGGCACGACGCAATGAAGAACGTCATCACTCGATCAGTCGGCTTTGAAGCCTTGATACAAATGGACTCGTACTTTGTCCCTGTCCATCCTGGAGACTGGTTTTTACTTTGCTCCGATGGCCTCACGGGCCATGTCGATGACCGCGAAATCCTCATGATCGCAGATAAACACAGAGCAACCTCGGCCACTCCGGACCTCGAAGCGTGTGGCCGTGAAATGATTGCCCTTGCCAACGAGCGAGGGGGCGATGACAACATCAGTGTGGGGATCATGGAGATCGCATGAACCGCGGAAATCGGTACTACACCCTCATGATCATTCCGGAGCGCACGAGCCAAGTGATGCGCTGGCTTGTTCCGGGATGGCTCGTCAAGACGGCCGCCATCGCCGGAGTATTTCTGGGCGCTGTGGCCGTCATTATGCTCCTGGATTACTGGTACGTGATGAGCCAGATTTCCGAGAACAAGGAGCTTCGAATCGAAAATCGAAAGCTCAAACAACAAGTTCAGGTCTTTGAGAGTCGGATCGGAACCGTCGAAGACACGATGGAGCGCATTCGCACCTTCAGCATGCGCCTTAAAGTCATCACCAACCTCGAGGATCGCGACAAACTCATTGAGTCCCTGAATCAAAACCTTCCCGAAGCAAACGCCAATATCGATGTTCGCTATGCGCAATCCGCACAGCCGCAAAACACCCTTCCAAACTCAGCAAAGAATCCAGAGAATATCCGCCTTGCCCGAGATCAGGCGTCTTGGGATTTGCGCTTTGCGTCGCTTTCGCAACAAGCCTCTCTCCTCGAGCAGCAGCTTCAGAATCAGTACGAGCTGTTGGCTGACCGAAAAGCTTTTTTGAATGCTCTCCCCACCCGCAAACCAGCAGTCGGGTATTTCACTTCGGGATTTGGAATTCGGCGCTCACCGTATGGTGGCCGTGAAAAAATGCACGAAGGACTGGATATTGCCAATTACCCTGGCACAGCGATCCGCGCCACGGCTGAGGGAACCGTGGCTTTTGCCGGCGCAAAAGCCGGATACGGACAGACCGTGATTCTTGACCACGGCTACGGGCTCGAAACCTGGTATGCCCATAACCGCAGAATTCATGTGAAGCAGGGCCAGCGCGTCCGCCGCGGGGAGCTGATTTCCCAACTCGGAAATAGCGGCAGAAGCACGGGGCCACATCTCCACTACGAAGTCAGAATCAACGGCACCCCCGTGGATCCGCTCTCGTACATCCTCGAAAACTGAGGTAGCTTCGCCCCATGTCGCTTTCTCTTTCCAGTCTTGGCCGCCGTATCTTTGGAACCCAGAATGACCGTGAGCTCAAGTCGATCCGGCCGCTCGTGGAGCGGATCAACCAGCTCGAGCCCGCCATGAAGGCTCTGTCCGACGCGCAGCTTGCAGCCAAAACGGCAGAATTCAAACAGCGGCTTTCGAGCGGAGAGACTCTCGACGGGCTTCTTCCAGAAGCCTTTGCCACCGTTCGAGAGGCCTCTTGGCGAGTCATTGGCCAACGTCATTACGATGTCCAAATGATTGGCGGCATCACCTTGCACCGCGGACGCATCGCAGAAATGCGAACCGGAGAAGGCAAAACCTTGGTGGCCACCCTTCCCTCGTACTTAAACGCTCTTTCGGGCAAGGGCGTTCACGTCATCACCGTCAACGACTACTTAGCCCGCCGAGACTCTGCTTGGATGGGCCAGATCCACCGATTTTTGGGCCTTTCAACAGGCATCATCGTGCATGGACTGACCGACTCCCAAAGAAAACTCAACTACGGGTGCGACATTACCTACGGTACCAACAACGAGTTTGGCTTTGATTATTTGCGCGACAACATGAAATTCAGGCTCGAAGACTATGTTCAGCGCGAGCTTAATTTTGCGATCGTCGATGAAGTCGACTCGATTTTGATCGACGAGGCCCGCACCCCGTTGATCATCAGCGGACCCACGGACCAAACGACCGATCTTTACTATAAAATCGACGCACAGATTAGAGCCGAGGGGGGATTAATCAAAGAGGTCGACTACACGATCGACGAAAAGTCTAAGACTGCGGCCCTCACCGACGCGGGTGTTGAAAAGATGGAGAGCCGACTCGGTCTCGGTAACCTCTACGACCCCGAGCACATCGAGGTCCTTCATCACGTGAACCAGGGCCTTCGTGCCCATGTGCTCTTCAAACGGGATGTTGACTACGTCGTTCGTGATGGTGAAGTCATGATCGTCGATGAATTCACGGGACGCCTGATGCCAGGACGTCGCTGGTCCGACGGTCTTCACCAAGCCATCGAAGCCAAAGAAGGCGTCACGATCGAAAATGAGAACCAGACGCTCGCTACGATCACTTTCCAGAATTACTTCCGCATGTACAACAAACTGGGTGGAATGACCGGCACAGCCGACACTGAAGCCACCGAGTTCAAGCAAATCTACAAGCTTGATGTCACTGTGATTCCAACCAACAAAGCCGCTATCCGAAAAGACGAGGCGGATGTCATTTACAAGTCTGAAGCGGGCAAACTCAAATCGATCGTCGAAGACATCCGAGAGAAGCAGAAATCTGGCCAACCCGTGCTCGTTGGCACCATCTCGGTGGAGAAGTCCGAAGTCCTCTCAAGCCTGCTTGCGCGCGAGAAAATTACGCACAACGTCCTGAACGCCAAGCAGCATGCTCGCGAAGCCGAGATTGTAGCGCAGGCTGGACGCAAGGGTTCCGTCACGATCTCGACTAACATGGCTGGTCGCGGAACCGACATCCTTTTGGGCGGAGACCCCGAAAAGCTGGCACGAGCAGAGGTGGGAACCCTCAAGCCTGAGGTGACGCCAGAAGAAAAAGAAGCTTACGAGAAGCTTTATAATGAAGCCTTAGAGAAGTGGAAGAACTCGTGCCAGTCCGAGCGTGAAGAAGTGAAGCGACTGGGTGGCCTCTATGTACTTGGAACTGAGCGCCACGAATCCCGACGAATCGACAACCAGCTCCGAGGCCGATCCGGTCGCCAAGGTGACCCAGGCATGAGCCGGTTCTACCTGTCGCTTGAAGACGATTTGATGCGCATCTTTGGGGGGGTGAACATTGCGCGCTTCATGGAAGAAGACCTTCCCATCGAGCACCGCTGGATCAATAAAGCGATCGAAAACGCCCAGAAAAAGGTCGAAGGACACAACTACGACATTCGAAAGCACCTCCTCGAATACGATGACGTGATGAACCAGCAGCGCAAGGTGGTGTATGCTTGGCGCCGCGAGGTGCTCGCGCGTCCGGAGCTTCGCGAGATGGTATTCTCGATGGTTGAGGAGCTTGCAGGCGCCATCGCCGAGGACTTCTTTCCGGGCGGAAAGCTCAGGCGAGTAAACGGCCAGCCCCACCTCGACACCAAGGAGCTCAATGACGCCCTCACGGTGATGTTTGCCATTCCGACTCACCTTGAAGAGCGCGACATTCACCCATTTAACGGCGAGGGACTCCGCAAGAAAATCCTTGAAATCGCAACGCGCGCTTATGAAGCCAAGGAGCAGGCCCTGGGGCTCGAAACAGTTCGCCAAATCGAGAAGATGGTGCTTTTGAGCACTATTGATCACCTTTGGAAGGATCACCTGCTGGCGATGGACCACCTGCGCGAAGGCGTGGGCTTGCAAGGCTACGGTCAAAAAGATCCTCTGATCGTGTATAAAAAAGAAGGCTTCAGATTCTTTGAAATGATGATGAACCAAATCACGGGCGACGTGGTCCGTAAGCTCTTTAGTGTTCAGCTTGCTCCCCAGGAGGACTTTGAGCCTGAGGCTCAGATGGAGCATGAGCAGCCTCAAATGCAGTACAATTTGACTGCCGAGGGTGAATTGGTGCCTGCGGCTCCATCAGCCTCTCCGGCTCCTCAGAAACGCTTC
>JBKCVM010000116.1:0-7395 GCA_046317855.1 Oligoflexia bacterium | reverse complement strand
GCTGTGGATGCTGCGATCGTTCACCGCGAAGGGGATGATGGCGAAACTCCGGACGGTCTCAGTTTCATTTCGAGAGTTCGGCAGGATCCGGGCTTGGTAGACCTTCCGATGGTGGTGACGTCTTCGAGGTGGACTGATCCTGATTTTGCCGCTCACCAGGAGACGCCCGATGGAGTAAATGCATATCTTTCGCTTCAAGGCGACGCAGACACTCGCCTTTATGGGATTCTTTGTCAGGTGCTCGGGGTGAAAGAAGAGCCTGTCTCTGACTCGATCAAAATTGAGGTTCCCCTGTTGGAACCGACTTCTCTGTCAAAGGCGACTCCGCCAGCAGGCTTAGCACCGATCGAGCTTTCGCTCTCGGGTCTCAGGATTTCTGAGCAGCCCGTGATTTCAGAACAGCCAGTATCTGTGCCGTTACCAGCAGAAGACGGACTTTCTCCCGAAAAAGAGCTTCCCTACTTATTTGGCCGGGGCATGCCAGTGGTGAGTGAGGTTCTGCCCGTGGTGACGGGTGACGCAGTCGTTCCGGGCGGAGCAGTGACCAGTCCGGATGTTCAGACATTGAAACACTTTTTGGAGCTTCGGGAGCAAGACGTGGCTCGGTTGGGAATCCAGCTTCGAGAGGCTCGTGACCTACTCAAACGCACCCAAGAAGAGCTCCAGATCAGTCATCGTTTGATGGAGGAGCAAAATGCCAGGCTCGCTCAAGCCTCTCGGCGCGAAAAGGAATTTGAGAGAGAGAAAGCTCTTCTTTCTGAAGGAGTGGGAGCTGAGCTTCAAGCGTTGAAGTTTGAGCTCAAGTCCAAGAGCGATAAAATTCGTGTGCTCCAATCTCAGGTGCAGGCAGGGGATCGAGAGCTGGAGCATGTGAAAGAGCGTGTTCGAGCCGATCTCAGGTCGATTAAGGCAAACGAAAAGAAGTTAGAGAATCAGCTAGAAATGCAGCGGCGCGACTCTGAGAGCCTGATGGCATCGCGTGAAAGCGTCATCGTGGAGCTCAAACGTAAGCTGGACCTTGCAGAATTCAATATTGATATCTTGCAAGATCGACTGAGTCGAGAGCGGGTGAAAAACGATGACTTGCGTGGCAAGCTCGTGCGGGCCTCACAAGCGGTGCGAGTGGCAGGGGGTTTGCTGGATCCGCCGGAGCCTGAGCAAGGCCCCGCGCATGTTGACGACAACACCAAAGCTTCTTGAAGCAAAAAAAATATGGCTCGTGGTGAGTGACTTTCACTTAGGCACGGGGCGTTGGCATTCTCATGGATCAGCCAATCGTCTTGAGGATTTTGTCTTTGATGAAGAATTTGCTGAGTTCTTGAGTTTCCACAGTGCAGGAGCGTTGGCCGAGGAGCCGGTAGAAGTCGTACTGAACGGCGACATCCTCAATTTGGTCCAAGTCGAGGATTACGGGAGCCACAGCCATCTTCACACCGAGCGAACGGTCTGCCGGGCTCTGAGGCGCATCATTGACGGTCACCCTATTTTTTTTGATGCGCTTGCGCGTTTTGCGAGCTCGCCGAGAAAAACTGTTTCTTATGTGATCGGCAATCATGACGCAGGAATGCTCTGGCCCGCTCCGCAGCGCATTCTCAGAGATCGCATCGGAGCGCGAGTCACCTTTTACCCGGTAGCCTATCGGTTTCACGGAGTGCACGTTGAGCATGGACATCAGCACGAAGAGTTGGCGAGGATGGATATGTCCAGGCCTTTCATTACGCAGGGTTTTCCTGAGCCTGTGCTTAATCTCCCGTGGGGTTCCCTGTTTGTAGCGGTGATGCTTTCTCGCATCAAAGTGGAGCGTCCCCATGTGGATAAGGTCAGACCTTTTGCGCTGTTCCTGCGTTATGCGCTATTGCACGACACGTTTTGGGCGATTGGGGCGCTGGCGCGACTGGGGTGGTTTGTTTGGAATACCGTGGTTTTTCGGTCGCGCTACCACATCCGCTCAGGCCTCAGGGCCACCTTAAAGATGTTTCGTGAACTCAGTGTGTACCCCGACTTCGACAGTGCAGCGCGGGCAATCTTGGATGCAGATCCCACCGTGAAAGCCGTGGTCTTTGGGCATACCCATGTGCTCAGGCATCGGCGTTTTGAGAATGGGGGCGAATACATCAATGAAGGGTCCTGGAATGAGGCCACTCACCTGGAGCTAGGCGATTTTGGGACCCAGGTTCGCCTGACCTATGCCCACATTACGTCCTCTGGCATGAATCCGAGCGTCAGGCTCAAGCGTTGGCGGGGGCAGTGGCGTCCAGATCCGGATCTGTCTTGACCCGATGCCGCCTGATTTTCTAGTTTTGAAGTATGCAAGTGGCGACCGTCATTCCAGCTCGATTTGCAGCACAGAGGCTTCCCGGTAAACCCCTCGCAGATATCCTTGGAAAACCCATGATCCAACACGTCTACGAGCGTGCGGCCCGCGCTCGTGGCGTACGAATCACGGGTGTTGCCACCGACGATGAGCGAATTGGTTCAGCGGTCAGATCCTTTGGCGGAACGGTTTGGATGACTTCTGCCGATCTTCAAAGCGGGACTGATCGTGTTGCGGCAGTGGCCCTTCAGCATCCAGAAATCGACATTTTTGTGAATGTGCAGGGAGATGAGCCCCTCATGGATCCCCGTGCTATTGAGGCGGGGGTAGCCCTGGTGGCGTCCGGAAAATTCGAGATGGCCACAGTGATGACTCCGATGCGGGATGCCGCAGATCTCTCCAATCCAGCGGTGGTCAAAGTCATCGCTGATGACCAGCAAAAGGCGATCTATTTTTCACGCCATCCGATTCCTTACAGTCGTAGGGCCTCTCCAGATCCGGGTGAGTCCTTTGCCTGTCGCAGGCATGTGGGACTTTATGTCTACCGGCGCGAAACACTGATCCGTTTCAGTCGTCTGCCGCCCTGTGCGATGGAGCGTGCAGAGAGCCTCGAGCAGCTCCGGGCTCTGCAGGCCGGAATCGCGATCGGAATTGCTGAGATCGATTTTACTTCGATTGGTGTAGATACCCCTGAAGAGCTCGAAAAAGTTCGTACTATTCTGCGCACGGGAGGCGCCTAAGCCATGGCCAAGCAAAAAAAGTTTATTTTCGTCACCGGCGGCGTTCTCTCGAGCATCGGAAAGGGCATTGCCTCGGCCTCAATGGGTATGCTGATGGAAGCGCGCGGCATCAAGGTCACGATGGTCAAAATGGACCCATATCTCAACGTGGACCCTGGAACGATGAGCCCCTTTCAGCATGGTGAAGTGTTTGTACTCGATGACGGCGCCGAGACCGACCTCGATCTAGGGCATTACTCGCGCTTTGTTCAGAAAGCGGTTTTTACTCGAAAGAACAGCTTCACCACTGGCCGTATTTACGACACTGTGATTCGGCGCGAGCGTGCAGGGGGCTACCTTGGCAAGACAGTGCAAGTCATTCCCCACATTACCGATGAGATTAAACGCCACATCGACGATGCTACGTCTGAGTCGGACTTGGCCATCATCGAGGTGGGCGGAACAGTGGGTGACATCGAGAGCCTTCCGTTTTTAGAGGCGATCCGTCAGCTCCGTGTCGAGCGAGGAGCGGAGAACGTTCTTTTCGTGCACTTGACGCTTGTACCGTACATTCCTACTGCTGGTGAGCTGAAAACCAAGCCTACCCAGCATAGCGTTAAGGAGCTGCGTGAGATCGGCATCCAACCCGACCTTCTCCTGTGCCGGGCAGATCGCAAGCTTCCCAAGGATGTCCGTGAAAAGATCGGGCTTTTCTGTAATTTGCCAGCTGAACAAGTCTTTAGCGCAATTGATGTGTCGTCGATCTACGAAGTGCCCATGTACTTTGCCGAAGAGGGCCTTGACGAAAAAGTGGTCGAAAAGTTGGGCATATGGACGAGCAAGCCTGACCTTTCAAAGTGGTCGGCAATGGTCGAAAAGATTAGACACCCCAAGGGAGAGGTCTCCATCGGGATTGTAGGCAAGTACACGGACTGGCGTGACAGCTATAAGTCTCTGGGTGAAGCTCTCGTTCACGCTGGAGTGGCCAACGATGTGCGTGTGAACATGCTCTACATCGACTCCGAAGAGCTCGAGAATGGTAAAGGACGCGAGCTTCTCGATACGGTGGACGGAATTTTGGTTCCTGGCGGATTTGGCGAGCGAGGAATTGAAGGAAAGATCCTTGCTGTTGAGCATGCCAGAACTCACCAGCTTCCGTACTTTGGGATTTGTCTCGGAATGCAGCTTGCTGTGATTGAGTTTGCTCGAAACGTGGCAGGCCTGAAAGAAGCTAACTCCGAAGAGTTTAAACCGGAGGGTAGGCAGAACGTCATTGCACTCATGGAGGCCCAGAAGGGCGTTCGTGAGATGGGGGGCACGATGCGGCTGGGCGCATACCCCTGCGAAGTGCTTGCCAAGCACCAAGGCCAGCCCACCAAGGCCCATCTGGCCTACAAGAGAGATCGCATCTCAGAGCGGCATCGGCATAGGTTCGAGGTCAATCCGCAGTTCCGCAGCCGCATTGAAGAGGCCGGGCTCTTGGTTTCAGGTCACCACGTTCATGCGCAAACCAAGCTGGACCTTGTGGAGATGGTCGAAATTCCGGGTCACCCGTGGTTTTTGGGCTGCCAATTTCACCCTGAATTTTTGAGTAAACCCATGGAGCCGCACCCGCTTTTTGCTGGCTTCATCAAGGCGGCGCGGGACTCCGGGCGAAAGGGTCAAGGCAAGCTGCTTTAGGTCGTTGACTGCCGCGCCAAACGGGATGAATGTGGGCACATGCCTCAGTCCAAAATGGGTGACATGACTCTGATTGCCGGTCCGTGTGTGATCGAGGATTCTACCCTGGATGCCGGCTTCGTGCTTGAAGTGGCTCAGGAGCTCAAGCGCCAACTCGCAGGACTTCAGGTCAAGCTCACTTTTAAAGCTTCTTTTGATAAGGCCAATCGATCCTCGATCGAAGGGTTCAGGGGCCCGGGCATGGAGCTTGGCCTCAAGATTCTTGCAAAGGTTCGGGAAAAAACTGGCCTTCCGATCTTAACGGATCTGCATACGCCCGAGCAGGCAAGGCCCGTGGCCGAGGTCGTGGATTTTTTGCAGATTCCAGCATTTTTATGTCGCCAGACGGATCTCGTGGTTACTGCAGCACAGAGTGCGCTGGAGCTTGGGAGAAAGCTCAATGTTAAAAAGGGTCAGTTTCTCGCACCCTGGGATGCGCGCAATATTGTTGAGAAGGTCCGGGCAGTCGAAGCTCGCTCGGGGCGTGTTTTTTCTGGTGACGAGTTTTTCATCACCGAACGCGGCGTGAGCTTTGGTTATAATACGCTTGTTGTGGATATGAGCAGCTTTCAGTGCATCCAGCGTTTTGGTGTTCCAGTGATCTATGATGCTACGCATTCGATCCAGATGCCAGGAGCCGGCGCGGGCGGCAAGAGCACTGGAGGTAAGCGGGAGTATCTTGAGACCCTGGCTCGCGCAGCTGTGGCCGCCGGAGCCGATGGACTTTTTATGGAGTGCCATCCGCGCCCGCAGCAGGCAAAGAGCGACGGTCCCAACGCCTTTTACCTTGAGCATGTGGGCACCTTTGTGAAGCAGCTTCTTGCGATTCGCGAGCTGGTGGGCTCGCAGCCTAAGCTTCTGCCTGAAGCGCAAACGGAGGGTAGCGCGCAATGATGATTTCTCACTCGGCCAGTGTTTCAGGAAAGCTCCTCGAAACGAAGGATCTTCAGGAAAAACTGAAGAAGTTGAAGATCCTCATTCTTGATGTGGATGGTGTCATGACCGACGGCCGAGTGTTCTGGCTTGACGGGCATGGGTGGACTCGCCACTTTCATGTTCAGGACGGCTATGGCCTCAAGCTTTTGATGAAGCATGGAGTGCAGGTGGCTGTCATCAGCGGCGGCGAGAGTGAGGACGTGCGTACGCGCATGAAGTTTCTCAAGATCGAACACGTGTTTCTAGGGGATGAAGATAAGCTCAAGGCCCTCGACAAGATCGTCGCGGCGACCGGGCTTGCAGTTGAACAGATGGCCTTCATGGGCGATGACCTTTTTGACATTCCTGTTCTCGAACGAGTGGGATTTAGTGCCACGGTTCCTCATGCTGTGGAGCAGGTGAAGCGCAGAGTTCACTACGTGACCCAGGCTCAGGGGGGGTGGGGCGCAGTGCGCGAAATCGCTGATGCTATTCGTAAAGCGCAGGGCCTGGGACCCTATCTTGAGTAATTCTTAAACTGCTCCCAGCCCTAAGGACTGCAAATTGACTCAAAAAGAATAGGGATCAGCCTGGGGTCCACCGGATCCCTACAGGTCATCACCACCCGATTGCCAAACACTGAGGCCTCGGAGCACGCACTCCAGGGTAGGGGGGGTACCTGAATGGCTACATCCGTAGTGGTGCCCAAAGGCGAATAAAACCCCACTCTCACTTCAGTATCGAGAGTGACTGAACTGGTGTTGGCTGATTGGTTGCGATCTCGGGTGAACGCAAACATCAACTGGCCCTGGCTTGACATGGCTCTGGATACGCTCATTCCAGAATCGTTTTCACCGAGTCCCGGACTGCTCGTAAAAAGCGTGGCTGGGTACTGCAGCACCGGTAGACTTAAGCTGACCGCTGTCTGACCTAGTTGCCACTCTCGCGTCATTCCAATGTAGAGCCCACTCCAGTCCATTTGACTGATGGTGTGTGCTAGGCCTCCTGAAAATGGAGCAATGCTCGAGTGGGCTGCTCCATACGTGCTTTCCCAAGAAGTGGAGTATCCGTTGGAGCGGTCCTCAATATGATAAACGACGCCCGGAGCCCCTGGGCCACCTCCGCCTGACTGACTCAAATGAGCACTCAGGATTGCCTGGTTGGGCTGGTTTCCAGGGGTCGTAGGCCCAATGTAGGCAGGAAGACCGTCCGTTATGTTGAACGCCAGGCAATCCTGGATTCTGCACCATCTGAGGGTTCTTGAAATTCCTCCGGGAATGGGAGCTGTCTTGATCCAGCTCAACACAAAATCATTGCGGTCGGCAGGAGCAAATTCGTGGCCACCTGAAAGCTGCTCTAATGCAATGTGTACCCCACCCTGAGTGTGAGGCAGAGCCGTATCGAGAACAGTGTGCTGGTAAGGAGGGTAGACGTTAGCGACATGGACCTCCGCAAAGCTGCCAAACGTGCGGATCCAGTAAACCCAGTCTTTGGAGATTCCGTACTCAATGTCAGAGAAGCTCTGAACGTATTGCGGAACAAAGATGGGCGCAAACTCCATTTGGTAATTGAAGTCATAGACTGCCATCGTCCGTCCGGATCCAACGGGCGCATTGCCACTAAAGCGATCTTCTCGAGAGTAGAGGACGCGATCCTCTGAGAGTTTGGGGCTTTCTCCCCAAGCAAATGGAACAGCCATGCTGCAAGTTGGAGCTGCCTGAGCATGGC
>JBKCVM010000115.1:0-13189 GCA_046317855.1 Oligoflexia bacterium | reverse complement strand
GCCTTAGAGGCGAGGCCCTTCAGGGGAACGAGGGAATTGGTCAGAGTACGACGGGACTTGGTTTTGGTGGTTGCCATGGCAACACTCACTTTCTAAAACAAAAAACGGTTCTCAAACGCCCGGCCTAAAATCCGCCAGTTCACTTTCCGAAGAGCCGATCCAAAATGATCGCCGCCGCAGAGCGAACCGATAGATGGTTGTAGCCTCCGAGCTCTTGGGGTCCTTCCGGCCCGTGGATCGGAGCCAGGATCCGATCCACCGCGGGATGAAAGGACTTATCCACTCCCCAGCCGGTACCAAAAACAATCACCACCGGGCATGGGTTCGGAAGCTTGGAACGCTCTTCTAGTTCACGGCGGTACTCCGCGTACGAGATCGCGCGCTCCAGCTGCGCTGCATCGGTGAGCACCACCTCGGGCTTTTGGCCGTGCTCTTTTTCGAGTTGCACCATCCAGTCTTCGAACGAAGACTCGACCGTCACTCGAGAAAGAGCTTCTGCGCGGTCTGGATGCCACTGTTTGGAGGGACCCTCCTGCCAATGGCCCAAGATGCGCCGAACGAGCTGCTGCTGGCTAACGATTGGAGTGATTAAAACGTACTGCTTTACTCCAAACGTCCTACAGGACCGCGAGATATCGTGGATATCCAGGTTGGTCACTGCCGTGGTCACTATCTGCCCCGCACGATTCTTCATCGGATAGTGCAGCAAAACCACGTAAACCGGTACAGACACAGTCGGCTGGGCGTACCACAGATCTGTAAGTTACGGCAACAAGTCTGGACGCTTCGAGCGGGTTCGCTCCAAGCTCTGGGTGCGTCTCCAGCGGTCGATCTCACCGTGATTTCCAGAGAGTAGGACCTCAGGGACCTCCAGCCCCATGAACTGGCGGGGCTTGGTGTACTGAGGGTACTTGAGCAAGAGTCCGCCGCCCTCTGGACTTGGCTCTAGACTATCGCGCTCAATCGACTGGGAATTTCCGACGACACCCGGCACCAGACGGGTCACTGCATCAGCCACCACTAGGGCCGGGAGCTCTCCGCCCGTGAGAACGTAGTCCCCAATGGAAAGCTCTTCGTCGCAACAAAGCTCAATAAAACGTTCATCAACGCCTTCATAATGCCCACAAACTAAAATCAGCTTTTCATACCCTAACAGCTCACGCGCCTTGGACTGGGTAAGCCTGGGGCCTTGAGGAGAAAGCAAAACGGTCCGCGCCTGAGAGGCCCCATCTACCGAGCTCCAGGCGGCATGAAGCACGTCAGCTCGGAGCACCATGCCCTCACCCCCTCCGTAGGGAGCGTCGTCGACGGTGCGGTGCTTGTCAGTGGAAAAGTCCCGGATCTGGGTTACCGAAAATTGAATGAGTCCGCGGGAGACCGCTCTTCCCATCAGGCTTGCCTTGAGCGCAGGCTCAATCAACTCAGGAAAGAGGGTTAGAAAATGAATGGAACGCAGGTGAACAGGCACCTCGCCCTCAACTTTATTCGAGGATTTCGAGGACGGTGCGCTTTCTAAGTTTGGTGGATGCCCCATTCAGGACCGTGCGAATGGCCTGAGCGGTTCTGCCCTGCTTACCGATGATTTTGCCCAAGTCCTGCTTGGCCACCTTGAGTTCGATAACCGTGGTGTTCTCACCTACGACTTCGTTCAGACTCACCTGGTCAGGGAAATCAACCAAGCACTTGGCAATCACTTCAATTAGCCTGACTAACTCGCTCTGATTTGCAGACGCCTGACCCGCCATCGTGACCTCCTTCGGACTGCCCGTTAGGAACACGATCTGGGTGGGTTCTTGTTTAACGCCTGACCAGATCGCTTACAGATTATTCTGCAAGCGCTTTAAGGAGTTGTCCAACCGTTTGTGTAGGACGAGCACCCTTGGCGATCCAGGCATTGAGGGCTGCGAGATTGACCTTAACCTTCTCTTTTGCGGTCTTGGCCTTGGGGAAGTACTGGCCCAGGCTCTCAAGATATGCCCCATCTCGCTTGCCGCGCTCAGAAGCTGCGACGATCAGGTAGTTGGGGTTCTTCTTGGCGCCCTGGCGCGAAAGACGAATAGTGACGGACATTTGACAACTTTCCTTTCAGTTAAATCGAGGAGCGAGATTTAGCAGCGCTAAGCCTCGGGCGTCAACCTTGATTTAGAAGCTCAAGAACCCGAGAACGGGCAGTGCCCAGATCCTTCCATCCCCATTTTTTTATTCGCGCCATCACCCCCGCCGGAAGCGGTTTTGCGCCTGGGTCTGAGGCTGAAATCAGAGCCACACGAACTCCCGCAAGGCCGGGTTCTCCAAGTAGCTCCAGAGGAGCTTCGTTAGGAATGATCTCGTCTAGAAGCAGAAAATCAGGACGATCTTTTAAAAGAACTCGCCTCGCCTCGAGCACCGTATGAACCACCTTTACTTCGAGATCAGGAATGGCCTCGAGAGTGATGCGGATTAATTCGGCCATTTCGGGCACGTCTTCGAGGATCAGGATTTTCATGAATGGAGAGAAAATGGTTGGCTCGACTGGGATTGAACCAGCGACCCCTACCGTGTCAAGGTAGTGCTCTCCCGCTGAGCTACGAGCCAACAGAACAAATCAAAGACAACGGCCCAAACCCTTAGCAACTGCTGGGCCCGGCCGTCAACGCGAAAGCCAGAAGCGCTGCTCAAGCCCGCGCAAGATCGCTTGCGGAAGCTCAGAAAACTGACTCTGTCCGTGAGCATCGGGCCCAAACAAGAAATCCACCTGGGCATCTAGCCCGCAGGGACGAAGCCCAAAAAAACTCTCAGGGGTTCGAAATCCATTGATCGCTAGGCCGTGCAGAAGAATCCCTTTTTGAATGTGGACTCCGACGCTGGCCAATTTTCCACGACGGGTCCAGACTCCGGTTTCATTTCCATCCCTAATTTCAACACCCTGAAGCCCAGCCCCCAGCCCGAGATCCCGACCGAGCTCAAGCAAACCCTCTACTGCCCGACGCACTCCTCTGGGATCCCCAGTAAGACGCTCGAGCCGATCCACGACAAAAACAACCCATTGACCGGGACCATGATAAGTGGCTCGCCCGCCCCGGTCTGTCGGATAAAGCTCGATTCCATGTTTTTTTAAAAGCTCAGGGGAGACCAAAAGGTCCTGACTGCACTCACGGCGCCCCAGCGTAATGACCGGGGCAAGCTCTGAAACAAATACAGCCCCCCTGATCTTGTCCTGAGCACAAAGCCTTGCCTGAAGCTCGCGCTGGGCTTGATCGAGAAGGCCATAGGTCCACGGCTCAGCTAAGCTGTGGCGACGAAGGACGAGCTCATAGTGGGTCTGATCGGTGGCCATTGGCCTTCTCTCAATACAACTGGACGGTATCGCCTGCCTGAAAATTTCCGCCCGTGTGAATCTCAGCTACTGCACCGTCCTGACCGAGAAAGTCCTTCACTTCGAGCGTGCCCTTCAAGGTTCCAGGGGTTCGTCCGAGGTATGCGCCCGTGACTTGGTCGTAGATTTCCTCGCCTGCAGTGAGAACCTTCAGAATGTCCCCGGCAATCAGCCCCGAGGCCTTGCCTGCAGTGACATAGACCTTGGGCCCAACGATCTTGGCAATGCGCCCTTCCCAAGAAAGCTTTTCAACAGAGCGCACGACATCAGGAACCACCTGGCCGACTGCATCTCGAACGGCAAGCATCAGCATTTCAGACCGAAATTCAGGACTTTGTTGGTTGTGAGCTTCAAAACCCACCAGGGCATTTGAAGAGGCTTCACCTGACTTTGAAACGGATAGAAGCTCTCGTCCGGCTGCCACATCAAAGAGTTTGATCTCGACTTCAGCTGCGGCCAGGGACTGAGTTTGACGAAGAACGCCGACTTCATCGCCTCGCTGCCTAAAAACGACTTTTCCGATTCGACCAATGGCAATGACGGCCACCCCGAGCTTACGCCCCTCACGAATGAGCTGCGCCACCCGCACGTGCTCACCCCCACCTTGCCTGTCGCCCTGTCGATCCGTCTGAATGAAGTCCAAGGTCGTGTACTCCAAGCGCACATCTTTAGGGACAATGAGCCGTTGCGTCTGAAAGAGTCCGCGACGCAGCTCATCGGCACCAAACGATCCAAGCTTTGAGTTTTTGACCGGAGTGTCGTTCCAAAAATCGAGCACAACAACCCGCTTTTTGGGCTGCCCTTGAGACTCCACCTTTTGTGTGGCTGAGCGAGTTTTGGCGCTCTTGTCGTAGTAACTCGGGTTGTCGCGGTAAAATTCTTGGTCCCGCCTAAAGGCAGGAGACCGCTGACAGGCCGAAAAAAAGAGCAGGATTGCGACACCGGCTAAAACTCTGTTCATTTGAGCTCCCCCTCTAAAGGCAAATCGGCAGATCCCGAGGCCAGCACTAATTTCTGCTGCCCCACTGAAATCCCAGAAATTTTGGATCGAACCTCCGCTGCACCCAGCGCCGTTCGGATCGCAAGCGTCACTTGACCTCGAGACATCACACGCTCAATCACAGGACTGAGTTCACCGACTGCAAGTTGAAGCTGACTCTTGAGCGCAGTGAGCATGAAGTAATCTCGCACTCCGGTGACGTGAATGAGCACCTCAGAGGGCGCCCAAGTTTCTTCAGAAGGAGTTGTCCCTAAATTTGAAGGCGCCGCATGAACGGATGCCGCAAAAGTACCGCGCTCAGTAAACTCCGCCATGGCTTCAGTCCAGAGGCGACGGGCCAGTCCATCGATCGGTTGAGTGGCCTGAAAATCGACCCTTTTAAAACTCACCCAACTGCCCAGAGAAATCCCCATTTTAAGGCTAAACTTAGCGTCTTCTGAGTGAACAGCATCACCCTGTCCCTGCGGCGATGAATCAAGACCAACCAGGGACTCTACTCTGAGCAGCACCGAGCCTTGAAGACTTCGAGAAATCTCGAGTGATCGCAAAAAGCCCACTCGGGCAAGCTGCTTTGCCAGAACCGGAGGGGTCCCCTGCGCCGGAGTGGCAGGCATTTCTTCGTCCTTGATCCAAACAGGCCGTATCCCGCGGTTTTCAAGTCTGGCCTGGATCAATTTCTTGAGTGGCTCGATTGCCGAAGTGCAAACAGAACAGCCTTCACTGGCTTCAATGCGTGCCGCAACCCGAGGCTCTGCATTAGAAAGAGCCTGGGGCGCGTAAAACGAAAGCGCCTTTCGAATGAGGGCCTGATCCAGCTCGATTTTAATACTGCTTTGGCTTGGGCTTTGGCTTGCAGTACTCACGAGCCGCTGTTCTCGGACGAAATCTTGACCAAAGGGCAGAATCTCTTGGTCAAAAATCTTTTTTTGCCACGGAGCAATCTGACCGAGCTCGGTCTTAAGCCCACTGAGCGCCGCAGTGATTGCTTCATCCAGCCGGCTGGGTGCGGCAAAGACCGCGCCCGGCACTAGACTCAGACAAACCATAGCAAGAGTGAGGCGGCCTGGATTTTTCATGACTCGAAAAATTTTAACGAAATCCAGAACCTGTGGCAATTTAGTTTCTCTTCATTCTACCTTTCATTCTACCTTTCAGTCTACCTTTCAGTCTACCTTTCAGCCTCCCTTTTAACCTCCCATCTAACCTAATGACACCACGGTCTTGCCAAAGATCCGATTGATGGCCTGAGCCATCTGCGGTGTACCGCTCACTTTCACGGTGGCCGGAAGCGCAAGCTTTGTCCTGAACCGTGGATCACTGAACTCAATCGTGACGGGGCACTTACCCCGGTGCGAGAGCAAGCCCTGTTTCAGCTCACGCATTTGCTCAGGACTCGTCTCACTTGGATTGAGCTTGAGCGTCACCCGCTCGACACGTCCCTGATGGGCTTCTTCGGCCCACTCGATGGCCTTGGCGAGGATCTTAGGGGACTCTTCAGTAAACTCTACTTCTCCCGTGAGCACCACGGCGACCGCTTCACTGGTCGCCCGCTTAATGGCCTCTCCGAGCTGAGTGTAAGCCTCTGGAAAGAAGACCACTTCGAGCTTGCCCTCGAGGTCCTCGATCTGGCCAAAGGCCATGCGCGAGCCTTTTTTGGTCATGACCTCGCGCATGTCGCCCAGAAGGCCGCAGAGCTTGACCTCAGTTTTGGGGGCTCGCTGATAGCGGCCGTCTGGACCCACTGAGCCCTGCGCGGCAGCTGCTGCAGGGTTTTTGGCGCGCTGAGCGGCCTTGTCTTCGGCGGCTTTTTTGAGCCTGGAGACACTCCAACCCAGCCAGTCCTCAGCCACCCGCTGCCAGCGCTCCATGGGATGGCCCGAGACGTAAAACCCGACCACCTGTTTTTCGAGCGTCAGTCGCTTGGACTCCGGCCAGTCGGCCACCTGGGTGAAGAGGTTTGAGGCGCCGCTGCTCACGAGCTTCACTTCGTCCGAGCCAAAGGCATCAAAAAGCGAGTTCTGGCCGCGCTCACGCTCTGCTTGCTCGTCGGCCGCGTGTTCGATCACTTTCTCTAAAGAAGCATGGATCGAGGCGCGATTGGTTTCAGCAATGGCGTCAAAGGCGCCGGCAATGGTGAGCGACTCAAGAACCTTTTTGTTGGCTTTGCGAGTGGAAACCCGCTTGCAGAAATCGACGACGCCTTTGAAGGGCTTTTCACGCCTTGCCTCCATCAGGGCATCCACTGCAGAGCCCCCCACTCCCTTGATGGCTTCAAGGCCAAATCGGATGGCCTTTTGCCCGGCCTGCGGGCCGTCTAAAAGTCGCTCGACACTGAACTTGCGCTCGGAGCGGTTGACGTCGGGAGTGAGCACCTGGATGCCGTGGGCACGCGCGTCGGCAATATATTTGGTGAGCTTTTCTGTAGCGTCCATTTCAGTCGTCATGAGCGCCGCCATGAACTCTGCTGGATAGTAATGCTTGAGGTAGGCCGTCTGGTAGGTCAGCACGCCGTAGGCGGCCGAGTGCGATTTGTTGAAGCCGTATTCGGCAAACATTGCCATCAGATCAAAGATGCCTTTTGACTTTACGGGATCGAGACCCTTCTCGGTGGCACCTTTAACAAAGATCTCGCTGTGCTTGGCCATTTCGTCGGCCTTCTTTTTACCCATCGCGCGCCGGAGCAGGTCGGCTTGTCCGAGAGAGTAGCCAGCAAGCTCACGGGCGATCTGCATGACCTGCTCTTGGTAGACAATGACTCCGTAGGTGTCTTTTAGGATGGGAGCCAGCTGCTCGACTTCATAAGTGATGGGCTTGCGCCCGTGCTTGCGGTCAATAAAGTCATCCACCATTCCGGAGGAAAGCGGGCCCGGACGATAGAGCGCATTGATGGCCGTGATGTCCTCGAGGTTTCCGGGCTGGATGCGCTGGCAGAGGTCCTTCATGCCGGAGCTTTCGACCTGGAACACACCGTCGGTGTCGCCAGAACTGATGAGCTTGTAGACTTCGGGATCACTGTAATTCATTCGCGCGAGATCGAACGATGCTTCGGGCGAGCCGGGATCAGCCGTCTGGCGCACGAGTTTGACTGCGTTGTCGATCACGGTGAGAGTCTTGAGACCCAAAAAGTCGAACTTCACTAGGCCGATTTTTTCGGCAAAATCTTTATCAAACTGGGTGACGACATCCCCATCTTTACCCACGTAAAGGGCGCAGGTGTTGACGACAGGCTCTTCGGTGATGATGACGCCCGCGGCGTGGATGCCTGCGTTGCGGTAAAGGCCTTCGAGCGCAAGGGCGTACTCCATGACCTTGGCCACCTTGGGATCGGCGTCCATGCGCTCCTTGAGGCGGGGCTCCTGCGCGATCGCCTCGGCGATTTCAATGTTGAGTACGTCCGGAAAGAGCTTGGTGATCTGGTCGGTTTCAGCAAACGAGAGGCCCAGGACGCGGCCCACGTCTTTGACGCAGGCCTTGGCCTGAAGCTTTCCAAAAGTGATGATCTGGACGACGTTGTCGCTTCCGTACTTTCGCCCCACGTAGTCGATCACTTCGCCGCGGCGGTCTTGGCAGAAGTCGATATCGAAGTCCGGCATGCTGATGCGCTCGGGATTGATGAAGCGCTCGAAAAGCAAGTTGAACGGAATGGGATCGATGTCAGTGATCTTGAGCGAGTACGCAACGAGCGAGCCCGCGCCTGATCCGCGACCGGGGCCCACGGGGATGCCCTGTTTTTTTGCCCAGCCGATGAAATCCGCAACGATCAAAAAGTAGCCAGAAAATCCGGTCTTTTCGATCATCGCAAGCTCGTCTTCCAAACGCGCCTCATAGACGCGCTTGTTCTCCGCCCAGTCGGGCTGGCTCACCGTCTTTTCGAATGCCGGCTCGGCAAAACGCTCGGCCAACCCCTTGCGCGCCTCTTGCTTAAAGTACGCCACCGTATCAAAGGGCTCACCCTTGGCCACGCCCTCCGGCCTGAAGTCAGGCAGGTGGTAGATCTGCTTTCCTTTTTCGTCCTTGAACTTGAAGGCAAGCTTGCACTTTTCAGCGATCTCGAGCGTGTGATCGCACGCTCCCGGAAAGCGTTGCAGGCGCTCGCGCATGAGCTCCGGCGGCTTGACCCAGTACTCTGCTGGCACCAAGCTCTTGGGTCGATCAAAGTCGAGATTCTTTGCAGCCTCAATACACTGAAGCACTTCTTGCGCTTCGGCGTCCTCAGGCTTGAGATAGTGGCAGTTGGAGGTGCCCACGAGCTTCACTCCAAGGCGAGCTCCGAGAGTGGACAACTCATCGTTGATGAGATCTTGTTCCGGAATTCCGGTGTCTTGGATCTCAAGATAAAAGTCGTCTTTGAAGCGACGCTTGAACCATTGGATCAGCTCGGTGGCACCCTCTTTGTCACCAAATAAAATACGATACGGAATCTCGCCTCGAAGACCTCCCGAAAGAAGAACCAGACCCTCGCCCCATTTTTCGAGCATGGCCCGGTCCACGAGCGCTCGTACGGGAAGAGCCCCTTTTTGGCCCGCTTGCGCGCGATTTTTTGCAGCAGCCTGAGTGTAGGCCTCGGTCACGATGCGACAGAGGTTTCTGTAGCCAGTGAGGTCTTTGCAGAGCGCAACCAGAGTATGAAATTTGGGGCCAAAGTCGGTTTGGCGCGCGGCCCCAGAGACAGGCCCTCCGGCTGCGGATCCTGTCCCTGCAACGGGCGGGAGCTGCGCAGCACAATGAAGCTCACACCCGATGATGGGCTGGATTCCGGCGTCTTTTGCACGAAAATAAAAATCGACCGCTCCAAAGAGATTCTGCGAGTCGGTGATCGCGACTGCAGACATTCCGAGCTCTTTCACTCTCCCAAAGAGCGCCTCCGGGCGAATGGATCCCTCAAGCAGACTGTACTGCGTGTGCAGGTGAAGATGAACAAAGGACATCGGGGGTACTCAAGCCCCGTGTAGCACCGCCAGATGGGGGGCGTAAAGAACGGCAAAGTAACGCTTTTTGCCACCCCACTTTCCCCACTCAAAAAGGGTGACCTGAGCACCGGGCTGCGGCATCGGCATCTCAGGCGGCAGATAGGCCACGATCTGGCGCCCTTCAGCCCCCTGAACCGTGATGGGAGTCACGCCCAGCCACCACGAAAAAAAATCAGAAGGTCCATTGGCGGGGTGCGTCACCACCCCTCTTCCGTAAGCAGGTCCGTCCCTGAGACGGGCGCGGGCCCTGGCAAACCTGAGCCGCACTCCATCAAAAAAGAAAAAACCCACAAACGCCGCCACACCCAACGGAAGGACTGCAAGCCAGCCCAAGGTCTGAAGCCTCGATGCAAACTCTCGGCACTGGCTGCGCTGAAACTCATTGATGGCCCTACCCTCAGTGCAGACCTCAGGCTGATGCGTGAGATAGTGCCAAACAAGCCCCTGCAAATCGCGCGCAGCCTCAAGAGCAGAACCTCGAATGGCGTGAGGCGAGGGACTCATCGGAATATGCTTATGAGCCACCGCTTGAATCTCGGGGCTCTGAGCAATCATCCCCATCGCAACGAAAGCTAAGAAATAGGCCCCTACTGCCGGAAGCAAAAGACGCGGAAAAAGAGCAAACACCTTGGGCCTTTGAAAGTAGCGATTCTGAGTCTGATTGCGAGGCGTGCCTGCAGAGGTCTGCACATTAGGGCGCGATGGGCTGCGTGAGTTGGGCGGAGTACTGTGCTGCATCGTTAACGTAATTCTGAGCGCTTGCGCGCAGGAATTCCAGCTCTTCCTTCTTGAGGGGCCGGACCACGCGGGCCGGGCTCCCCATGGCCAAGCTCCCAGCTGGAATGCGGGTATTCTGGGTCACCAGGGCGCCGGCAGCAATGATGCAGTCGTCTTCGATGACTGCGTCGTCCATGATGATAGCACCCATTCCGACCAGCACGCGGTCCTGGATCGTGCATCCATGAAGCGTCACTCGGTGGCCGATCGTGCAGTCACTGCCCACTTTAAGGGGAGAGCGCTTTCGGGTGACATGCAGACAGCTATGATCCTGGATATTGGTGCGCTCTCCGATTTGAATCGTGTGCACGTCTCCCCGAATGACGACTTGAAACCAAACCGAGCTCTGCGCACCAATCGTCACTTCGCCGATCACATCAGCGGAGGGCGCGATAAACACGTCGGCCGAGATCAGGGGAGTTCTTCCGTGATGAGGTAGAATGGCCACGCGAGACTCCCCCTTAGCCCACGATCTCGGATGAAATGGGGGCAGAATAGGTAGCCGCTTCGGAAGCCGCTTCAGCAGCAAACGCGTCGTGAACAAGCTCGCCCTGAAGCGCAAGCGAACTTGCGGCGGTGATCTTGACGTCCAAAAAACGTCCGATGAGCGAGCGGGGCGAGTTGTTGACGAAATTCACGACGCGTCCGCAGCCAGTACGTCCGGTCCAAACGCGCGCGCCCTCGCCGGCTCTTGCCTGCGCGCGAGCCTCGTTGAGCAAAATCTGGTTCTTGGCTTCACCTTCGACCAGGATCTCCATCACCTTGCCGATGCGTGCGGCGTAGCGTTTTTGAGCAATCTCCAGCTGGTGCTTGAGCAGGCGATTGAGCCTCTCGTTCTTGACTTTGGCCGGAACGTCGTCCTGCATCTTGGATGCGCGAGTTCCCGGGCGAGGGCTGTAGGCAAATGCGTAGATGTTGTCGTACTGCACGCGGTCCAAGAGCTTAAGAGTTTCCTCGAAATCAAACTCCGTCTCGGTCGGAAATCCAACAATCAGGTCGGTCGAAAGCCCAACGTCCGGGCAGATTTCGCGAAGGCGATCCATCTGCGCGATATAGCCTTCAATTTTGTGATGTCGGCCCATTTTTTGGAGCACGGCATTTGACCCGCTCTGCACCGGAAGGTGCAAGTGAGGAGAGAGCTTGGCCACTCCGCCCTTTTCTGCCGGCTGGTAGCACTCGATGAGCTCGTCGCTGAAATCCAGCGGATGGCTAGAAGTGAAGCGCACTCGCTTAAGCTTTGCGAGCCTGGGGTCCTCATCGATGGCCCTGAGGAGCATCGGAAAATTTTCTTCACCCTCGCGCGGGCCCACCTTGCCGATTTGATTATGGAGCTCGCGTGGTTCTCGAAGACGGGTGTTTTCGTTTCCCTTACCAAAGCTGTTGACGTTCTGGCCAAGCAGCGTCACTTCGCGCACTCCGGTGGCGACCAGCCTTGCCAGGTCGCTGAGCACCTCGTCGATCGTGCGGGATTTTTCTTTTCCGCGGGTGAAGGGCACGATGCAGTAGGTGCAGTACTTGTCGCAGCCTTTCATAATATTGACGAAAGCTTGAGCCTTGGCGCCATGAACTTTGGTCTCGGTTGAGTAGTCCATGCTCTTGTCAAAATCGGCGTACACTACGTGCCGCTCACCGTGCGCCACACGGTGCACGATTTCAGGGAGCGAATCGATCGTGTCGGTGCCAAAAACAAAATCAAGGGACGGAGCCTTCTTGAACAAGGCCTGCTTGTCGAGCTGCCCGACGCAGCCGCCGATGCCGATCATCTGCTGGCGGCCCGTGCGCTCATTTTCGTGATTGTAGACGCCGAGCTGAGAGAGCGCTTTGTGCACCGCCTTTTCGCGCACCGTGCACCCATTGATCAGGATCAGATCTGCCTCGTTTGCAGCTGAGGCCGCGCTCATGCCTTTTTCGGCAAGCAGGGCCGCCATGCGCTCAGAGTCGGCGACATTCATCTGACAACCAAAAGTCTTGATATAAAAAGATTTGGGCTCGCTTTGGGCTGACATTTGGTCCTAGGGCCTATCTGGATTGCGGGCGGGAGGCAAGCAGGTCGTGAATGGCTTTTACAAGCACTCTGAGCCTCGCTCCTCGCGCATCGGTCCCGGCTTCAAGCGAGCGGGAGAATCGATCCAGATCAGGCAGGCAGCGTTCGAGTTCTGCAGGAGCCTTGCGACGGGCCCACTCCAGCATGGACAGGCAATCCTGCAGGTCGGACTCCGTCAGGCGGGCCGCCTTGAGCTTGAGATACAAGGCGGGATTGGGCCTGTAGATCCGGACCCTTTTGCCCTCTGCCATGAGTTCAAGCCCGGCTCGGTACCCCCGGATCTTTCGTAAAAAGTAGCCCGCGGCCGAATTGACGGCCTCCACCGGAAGGCCCAGTTTTTCAGCAAGTTCGAAGAGCCTGAGCTGCTGCGAGGCGCCAGCACCCTCATCCAGCGCAACGAGGTCGATGTCCTGGGTGGCGCGCTTGCCGGCCCCGAGCACCAGCATCAGGGCCCCGCCCACCAGCACCCAATCCCCCTCCAGGGTCTTGAGCGCCTCGGCGATCAGTTTTTTTGCTGCCTTGGACGCCGCATTTACAGCCATTGGGAAATCCTCTGGAGTGCGAGCCGCCTGAGCTTGAGCATCCTGCCCCTGCCAGCACTGTCCGCCGGAAACTCCCGCTCCAGTGAGCCCGTAAACCCAGCCACCCCCGGCGCGCGGACCAGGCGGGCAAACACGGATGGATAGTGATCGCGAACGGCCATGAAAAGCCCGGCCAGAGCCTCCCGCTCACGCCCGGCTCCCAGTGCCGAAGCCCGGGCGGCAACCCGACACGCCAGTTCAAACCACTTTTGAAATCCACCCAAGGTGCGTCCACTGCCCGCCCGGAGCCCAGGCCCCGAAAGCGGCGCTCCGATCCTGACGAGCTCATGAGCCTCCGGCGGCCGTACCGAAATGCCGACTTCAAGCCCAAGGGCACCGGCAACCGCAACGACCGTGCTCCAGGCCGGATTGCCGCGTCCGGACTCAAGGATCTGGATGGCAGGAAGGCTGAGCCCGGACTGCTCGGCCAGTCGCTGCTGCGACCAGCCCAGGAGCCTGCGC
>JBKCVM010000114.1:0-3776 GCA_046317855.1 Oligoflexia bacterium | reverse complement strand
ATACAGGACTGGCCAGCGTAGCCAAATCCGCCCGATGCGCAGCGAGCCGCTGCACGAAACAGGTCCGCGTCCTGGTGGATGATGACAGCGGCGTTTCCGCCGAGTTCCAAAGTAAGTTTCTTTTTTACGGCCTTTTGCTGCAGCATCCAGCCCACGCTGGTGCTGCCCGTAAAGCTTAGGGTTGCGATGCGAGAGTCGGTCACCGCCGCAGACGCTACTTCGTTTGAGCAGCTGATGACTTGTAAGAATGAAGCAGAATTTTGCTCTTGAGATTCGGTCGCTGTTTTTGCCGCTTTGGCATTAAGTTTTGCAAGCAAGCTTGCTGCCCCCGGCGCTTGGGGCGCGGGCTTAATGAGGATCGGACACCCGGCAGCCAGAGCAGGAGCTACTTTGTGGGCAACTAAGTTGAGTGGAAAGTTAAAAGGCGTGATCCCGAGCACTGGGCCTCGAGGGACCCAGTGGGAGATTGCAGCACCGTAGGCGCGTCCACTTGCGTCAGTATCGATCGGAATGACTTCACCGCTAAATTTCTTGGTTTCTTCTGCTGCGGTTGCAAAGGTAACCAGGGCGCGCGTGACTTCGATTTCGGCCAAGGAGATCGGTTTCCCGGCTTCGGTGGCGAGGAGATGAATAAACTCTGCCCGGTGATCTCGGATTTGGTCGCGGATGTGTTCAAGTAAGCGACTTCGTAAGTAGCGCGAGCTCTTGCGGTAGCTTTGGAAGGCATTCGTTGCGGCCTGGAGGGCCTGTTCCATCTGGGCATGCGATGCTTGATCGCACTGGGCGACCAGTGACCCGTCAAAGGGTGAACAGACATTGAGCCTGGGCTCTTGCCCGTCTGTCCATTGGCCTGCAAGCCAAAGGCGGTGGCGCGCGCTCATGTCTTGAGACTCCTGAGTCCCTCTTCTAGTACATTCAGTCCGGCCTCGAGGTCTGAGGGTTCGATCACGAGCGGCATCAAGAAACGCACTACATTACCGTTTGTGCCGGAGCTGAGGGTGACTACGCCGTGCTCATAGGCGTACTTGATCAGGGCGGCCGTTGCCTCGCGATGAGGTTCCTGAGTTGCGCGGTCTTTTACGAGTTCCATTCCGAGCATGGCGCCCAGTCCTCGCACATCCCCAATGATTGAAAACTCGGCCTGCCACTTTTTGAGGCGCGCATGGAGTTTTTCTCCAATGGCGCGTGAATGGGAGAGGATCTCGCCTTTGCGAAACATTTCGATCACGGCTAGCGCCGAGGCGCAGGCCACCGGGTTGCCTCCGTAGGTTCCGCCCACTCCGCCTTCGACCGTGCCGTCCATGATTTCTGCCCGCCCAGTCACCGCGGCAATCGGCATTCCGGCTCCAAGTCCTTTGGCTAGAGTCATGAGGTCCGCGGGGGCGCCCAGTTGTTCGGTGGCAAAAAGTGTCCCGGTGCGGCCAAAGCCCGATTGGATCTCATCAGCGATGAGTACGATTCTGTGTTGGGTGCAGTACTCTCGCAACTTGAGCCAAAATTGGCGCGGCACTGGGATGAAGCCGCCCTCGCCAAGTACTGGCTCAATCATCACAGCAGCAACGTGATCGGCTCCAATCTGAGTTTCTACGATCTCTCGAAAGCGCATAAAGCATTCTTCAGAGACTCGAGTAGGGTCACTCCCCGTGGGCCAGCGATAAGCGTACGGAAACGGAGCCCGATAGACTTCAGGATTAAAAGGTCCAAAATCGACTTTATAGGGTTTGGCTTTGGAAGTGAGGGTCATGGCCATGTAGGTCCGGCCGTGAAAACCGTGATCAAAGCAGACGACTGCTTGTCTCCGCGTGTAGGCGCGAGCGATTTTGATTGCGTTCTCGACGGCTTCGGCCCCGCTGTTGATGAGCAGGGTTTTCTTAGTGAACTCGCCCGGGACGATTTCGTTAAGCGCTTGGGCAAGTCGGATGTAGCCCTCGTAGGGAGTCACATTAAAGCCTGCGTGGAGAACCTTTTGTGCCGCGCCGTGGATGGCAGAAAGCACGGGCTCGGGGGCGTGGCCCACGTTGACGACTCCAATGCCAGAGGCAAAGTCAATCAAGGTGTTGCCGTCGACGTCCTCAATGAGGGCCCCTTTGGCTTGCGCCATGAAAACCGGGGTCGTATGAAACGGGCCTTTGGCCACATGCTGACGGCGTTCTGCCATCAGGGCGATGGACCGAGGACCTGGAATTGCAGTTTTGAGTTGAATGGGCATTTTAATACCAGCCAATCGGAGCTTCATCGAGGTTGATGTTGATCTGCTTGGTCTCGAGATACTCTTCGATTCCGTACAGTCCGAGCTCGCGACCGATGCCGCTCTGCTTGTATCCGCCCCACGGAAGCTCGTTGAAAGTGGGATGGTAAGTATTGATCCAAGTGATGCCTGCGCGGATTTGGCCGATCACTCGCATGGCCTTGGTGATGTTGCGGGTCCAGACGGCAGCAGCCAGGCCGTACTCCGTGTCGTTGGCAATCTGGACGGCCTCAGCCTCGTCATCAAAGGCAATGACTGACAGAACCGGGCCAAAAATTTCTTCGCGTGCGATGCGCATCGTAGGTTTTACATCATCAAAAATAGTGGGCTCGATGAAATTTCCCTGTGCAAGCTTTGGGTCCATGGGGCGCTTGCCGCCGCAGACGAGCTTGGCGCCTTCTTTTGTTCCGATTCGGATGTATTCTTCAATTTTGTCACGCTGGTGACTGGATACGATCGGCCCCATTTTGACCCCGGGTTCGAGTCCGTGACCCAGCTTGATGTTTGGGATTTTTTTAAGCATCGCTTCGACAAACTTTTTGTGGATGGCGCGCTCTACAAGGACGCGAGAACCCGCTGAGCAGACTTCACCCTGGTTGGCAAAGGCCCCAAAGAGGGCTCCATCGACTGCAGCTTCAAAATCAGCATCGGCAAAAACCACGTTGGGATTCTTGCCACCCAGCTCAAGCGACACTTTTTTTAGATTGGAGGTGGCCATGGTCATGACCTTGCGCCCGGTGACTGTGCCACCAGTAAAAGCCACTTTGTCGACTTTGAGGCTTGAAGCCAGCTCTTCACCTGCACCTGCGCCAGGTCCAGTGACAATGTTGACGACCCCGGCAGGAAATCCGACTTCGCAGATGAGTTTGCCGAGTTCAAGTGCAGTGAGAGGCGTGAGTTCAGAGGGCTTGAGGACGCAGCAGTTTCCGGCAGCGAGGGCGGGCGCAAGTTTCCAGGCCGCCATGAGGAGCGGATAGTTCCACGGGATAATCTGGCCGCATACCCCGATGGGTTCGCGCACCACAAAGCTCATACTGTTTGCAGGAACGCTCATCGTTTCGCCGTGAATTTTGGTGGCAAGTCCACCGTAGAACTCAAAACAGTTGGCCGCATCGGCGACGTCAAATTGGGCCTCGGCCAGGGGCTTGCCCATGTTGCAGACTTCGAGTTCAGCCAGACGTTGAGAGTGGGTGCGAATGGCGTCGGCAAGTTTGAAAAGAAGTTTTCCGCGATCTTGGGCTGGAGTCTTGCGCCAGGGGCCGTGATCAAAGGCGTCGCGTGCAGCGTCGATCGCCCGAGCAACATCTTTGCGGCTGCTTTCTTGGACTTTTGCAATGAGTTTACCCGATGCCGGATCGGTGATTTCGCGGGTTGCTCCCTCGAGAGCTTTGACCCATTTGCCACCGATCAGCATTTCGTACAAAGTGAGAGAGTCTTTCATTGTAACCTCCTAGGGCGGCCTCCTAGCCCGAGTTTCCAGGGCTGATCAACATTCCGACTAAAATTAACGCGATGCTGAGCCACTGAA
>JBKCVM010000113.1:0-11524 GCA_046317855.1 Oligoflexia bacterium | reverse complement strand
ACCGATGTACATTCTAGATGTGCGGGTTCAGGCGCGTCGGCCTGAGGCTCAGACAAGGGCTCAGATAAGGGCTCAGAGTTGAGCTCCTCATCAAGCTCCGCATCCAACTCTAAAGTCTCCTGGTTTTGAGCATCGGCGACTTCAGAAATTCTGAGACTAAATGGATCCTTTACAAAAGTAACGGGCAAGCAGACCCCAGGATCGCCCGAGCTCTCGGCTTCTGCTGAAAGGCTATCGTCTGCAGAAATCGTCAGATCCGTTGTCATTTCAGTAGAAATATCGGGCAGCCATTCGCCCGCATCGGTTTGGATATTGGGATTGGAGTCTTTTGGGGCGCTCATGAGGCAGGGCCTTTCGTTAGTGATAGTCTTTGGTTCAATTTGGAGAGCTGGAAGCAGAGGGGCCTGCTGCGAGCTCACTCTTTGGGGGTAATCCTTCGGAAAGGAGATCTGGGCTGCCGGCAAGTCCGAGTTCGGCTTGGACCTGACTGGTGATGGAGTCAAAGCCCGAAGCCAACTTCGTATCGAAGTTCTCCAGGCTTTCCATAAGTTCGAGATAAATCGGAGCATAGGTCTCGTTTTGGTGAAGTTTGATTTTCTTGAGTCTAGAAAGCTCGAGTGAAGCAAGAAAGGTCACCACGATTTCAAGTTTTTCTCCCAAGTCTAAGAGCGACTGCAGAGAGGTGAGCTTTCCCACTCTGAGGCGGTGCTTGAAGTGCTCGATTTTTGCCGTCAGCGAGACAGTCTCCTTTTTTAGGATGGTCGAGCGCTTGCGAGCACGCACGACGCTGTCCTGGTAGCATAGAGCAAGGGCGGTGATATCCAGTTCTCGCCAGCGACGTTCAATGGGGGGTTTGCGGTTGGGCCGTAAAAAGACGTCCTCGCCCAGCTTTGATAACTGCCCCAGCTCTTCTCCCATTCGTTTGAATCGCTCGAGTTCCATGAGCTGACGGAGGAGCTCCTCTTGGGTCAGCGGGAGTTCGTCGCCCTGGCTTGCCTCAGCGTTGGGGTCTTTTTCTTGCGGGAGCAGGGCCCTGCTTTTCCAGTGCAGCAGGGTGGCCGCCATGACTAAAAAGTCGCTGGCCACATCAAAGTTGAGCTCCTGCATCAGCTTGACGTAGGCCAGATACTGATCAGTGATCCGACCGATAGAAACCTTAGAGATATCAAGCTCGTGGGATTGGATCAGGTAGAGCAGGAGGTCTAGGGGGCCCTCAAAGCTCTCCAGGCGAATGGTGATCGGAACACGATGCATCGGAGGGCATCATAACGAACGACGGGGGCATGGCAAGTCTTTGGTAAACCCGGGGTCCGGGGGCCAGTTCCTTCCAGTTACTCGTTGACACTATCCAGCCCCCAGGGTTAGAGCCAATAGCATAGTTTTTTTGTAAGGTATTTTGGCAGATTCATGTCTTGAGATTTTGACTGCCGGATTTTGACTAAAGGACTTCGATTATGCGCCGTCTGGTTTTTACCGTATTGCTCTCGCTCTGTGGGCTCTGCCCTTTTGAGGCCTTTTCAGGAGACCTCGTTTCCGAGGCTTGGGAGGCGCCTAAACCTCCTACTTCTGAAAGCTGTCGACTTCAGCACCGAGAATTAGAGTTCAGCTGGCCGGAGCTCTTCGTAGGGATTCCACTTTTAGATGGTGAAGAAAACGGGGACGCATTTTCCGGATTGGGGCAGGTTCAGGGCCTAGACTTTGAGACCTATCAGAGGCTGCTTTTTGGTTCAGTGGATGCCCAGTGGCAAGGTGGAAAAGGTGTCTTTGCATTTAGCGCTACTGCAACTGGAGCGGTGACCCAGTCTAAAGACCGCAGAGTGATTTTCACCGGTTTAGCTGCCCCTGACGCCAATGGCGAGAATCCTCGGCGCAAAGTGGAGATCACTCTAGTCGTTAAGAAGGGCACTCAAAACGAAAAGCCAATCCAAGAGATTCAAGCTTATGTACGGCACTCCAAAAAAGGTCCCTTTGGAGTTTGGTTGGTCGTCTATGAGGGTCAGTGCTCAGGTCTAAAGAAAGTGAGCCCAGGCTCTCCGAACGAAGAGGCGTTGATTGCGTATCGTCGCAACCTTGGGGGCGTAGAGCGAAAACTCTTGGATCAGGCCAAAGAGAGTCCAGAATTATCGGATGTTTTGGATTTGATCCGAGAGTTCAAAGAGGAGTCCGAAATGGCTCTGGCCAAAGTGCGAGAGGGCAGAAGCTTCGAAGTCTCTAAGGCAGCTTTGAGTTCGTTTCGTCGGAGTCGCCTTGAAAAAGTTGCTTCCCAAAATCCAGCCCAAAAGCTAGGGCGTTTCTGGCAGTTGTTCCTAACGCAAGAAGGTCTTCTCTGGACAGCTCTAGAGAAGGCCCACTAAGAGGGCAGAAACATGAAGGGCAAGAAACTCACAGCAAAAATCAAAATTCCTGCGCAGAAGGTTTCTCGCACTCTTGTGAAGTGGATGGATCGGATGATTGAAGTGCGTCCGCTTCCTGTGCGTTCTCTTGATTCTCCGAGGCTTGACCTCGAAATGCCAGTTCAGCTTCCAGGCGTGCTTCCGCGCGAGTTCTCACAGGGGCGTCCGGGGCTCCGCCGGGGGCTTGGGCAGTCCGGCGCGAGTGATTCCTACAGTAATCCCACGCGACAGTAGGCGCGTTCCAGCGTCTTTGCAGCTTTTTGACGGGCTCTTTCAGCACCCTTTTGGAGGATCTGCTCCAGGTGAGTTCGATCGTGATAAAGCCGCTCTGCTTCTTTCCTGAGCGGGCCGATCGCTTGAACCACGATTTCTGCCGTCTCAACTTTTAGATGTCCGTATTGCTTGCCCGCATACTGGGTGACCAAGCTTGCAATCGGTGTCCCAGTGATTGCTGACTGAATGTTGAGCAGGTTCTTGACTCCCGGCTTAGAGTCCTCATCGGTGATCTCAGAACCTGAATCTGTCACTGCACGCTTGATCTTCTTGCGTATCAGATCGTCCGAGTCGAATAAAAATACCGAGGCATGGGGATCTGGATCAGACTTCGACATTTTGGATGTCGGATCCTGCAGACTCATGATTCTTGCTCCGACAGGAGGAATCAGGGGCTGCGGTACTTTAAAGAGGTCGTCGCCATAGGTGTTGTTCATTCGGATGGCGATGTCACGCGTCAGTTCGATGTGTTGTTTCTGGTCAGCTCCCACAGGGACCCACTGCGTGTCGTAAAGTAAGATGTCGGCTGCCATCAATACCGGGTAAGTGAAGAGCCCTACTGGAATGTTCTCGCCGGCCTTCTGCGATTTGTCCTTGAACTGAGTCATCCGCCCCAGCTCTCCCATGTAGCAGTAACAGTTGAGAAGCCAGGCAAGTTCAGCGTGTTGTGGGACTTGTGATTGAATGAAGAGGGTAGCGTGCTCCGGGTCGATCCCAGCTGCAAGGTAGGTGGCTACTGCACGGTAAGTCTGCTCCACCAGTTCTTTTGGGTCTTGCCTGACGGTGATGGCATGCAGGTTGACAGCAAAAAACCAGCATTCGTAGTCGCGCTGAAATCTAACCCAGTTACGGAGTGCACCGATGTAGTTGCCCAGAGTGAGCCCACTTGAGGGTTGAACTGCCGAGAGCATGACCTGCTTTTGAGCTACGGCAGTCACTCGGTGAGCCCCCCTGCCGGAAGTCCAACTGCACTGATGGCAAAGCCGAGCACCAGGCGAGTGAGAAAAGTGATGGGACTTGAGAGGATAGAGAGCGCACCTGTCATCAAAAGGGCCAGGAGGATCCAAAAGCCGTATTGCGCCAGCGCTTCGTATTTTCTCAAGGCTGTGTACGACAAAAAGCTTTCGATGATCTTACTGCCATCGAGCGGTGGAATGGGGAGCAGATTGAAGATCCCAAGAGAGAAATTGAGAGAGACGGAGATATAGGCCATTCCCACGAGTGGCTCAGAGAGCGAAAAACTTTCTGGCAGAAAACGATTCATCAGAGCAAAGCCAAAAGCTGAAACGGTCGCCAGCAGAAAATTCATCAGAGGACCCGCTGCAGAAACCCAAAAAAGTCCCGGTCTAAATTTTCTAAAGCGCGAAGGATCAATAGGGACGGGCTTGGCCCAGCCAAAAAGCAGTCCACTTCCGGTGGACATCATCAGGACCGGTAGAATCACGGTTCCTACTACGTCAAGGTGGGGCATCGGATTGAAGGTGAGTCGACCTTGGTCCTTAGCAGTAGAGTCTCCCCACTGGTTGGCCACCCAACCGTGAGCCACTTCGTGGAAAATCACAGCCATAAAAAACGGTACGATCTGAAGTGCGAGTCGCTGAATAGAGTCCATTTGAGCCTACCTTAGCACAGGTTTTACTCACCGCGAGGGTGGTAACGCCGATGAGCCTCCTTGAGGTGCTCGGGAGTGATCTGTGTGTAAATCTGGGTGGTCGAGAGATCCGAATGCCCTAAGAGCATCTGGAGGCCACGAAGGTTCATTCCCCCTTCGAGCAGATGAGTGGCAAAAGAGTGTCTGAGCACGTGGGGTGAGATCGATTTTTTTATTCCCGCGTTCCTCGCAAGTTCTTTCACGATTATCCAGAACGCTTGGCGGGTGATGCCGCCTCCGCGATGGTTTAAAAAAAGAAAATCACATTGCGGTTTGAGGCCAGGACGGTGGTGCTCAAGGTAGATTCGCAGGAGCTCGCCGGCGTAAGCAGCAAAAGGAACGATGCGTTCTTTTTGTCCCTTGCCGCGCACTCGAAGAAAGCCCTGCACAAGGTCAAGCGGGTGCGGAGTGAGGGACCCGAGCTCGGAGACTCGCAGGCCTGTAGCGTAGAGCAGTACGAGCATCGCTTGGTCACGAAAGCGGAGGTGGTGGGCGATTTGAGCGTGAGCGTAATGAATGCCAGGCTCCAGGGCTGCGATGAGAGCTTCGACTTGTGGCCGAGTCAGAGATTGAGGAAGAGAGCGTGGGAGCTTGGGGGAAGTGAGTCGCTCGGCTGGATTGGTTTTGAGTTCTAGCTCAAGGCAGCAGAATTTAAAGAATTGCCGGAGAGAGCTTGTCTTGCGGGCGATGGAGCGGGCGTCGTGACCTGAGGTGGAGAGGCTAGAAAGAAACGCCTCAAGGTGTGAAGGCTGGAGTGGCTTGAGTTTTGTTTCTTTAGAGAATTGAGCAAATTGCCTCAGGTCACGAGAGTAAGCTTGCACGGTATGGGGGGAGCAGGCTCGATCAACTTGTAGAGAATCGAGAAAAGCTTCAATGGCCGAACTCAGGCTTGAAAGTTTCTGTTTGGGGCTCGCTCTCTTACGCGTGGTTTCGTTCACGTTTTTGAGGATAGAAGAAAATTCAGGCAAACGCAGCACTCAACAGGGCGCCACCAGAGGGAGAGAGAGGACCTCTGGTTTTCGCAGCCACTTCCGCAATCACATCCACTTCAACGGGAACCACTTTCGCTTCAACGGGGGATGGCTGCGTTTGCCTGATTTTGGACGGCAAGGGGGCTCCGGGCTTAAAGCTCACGAATACCCTTGCTTCCAAATCTTCAACTCCTGATTAGAAATTCATTTGTCCGCAGACCTGACCATTGCCTCCGGCGGTCGGATTCATGGGACGAACGCAGATCTGTGCCACGGGACCTACAAGATCCTGGCCCTGGGTTCCTTGAACAAAGAGGGCCAATGAGGTCACGCAGGCCTGATTGACGTTGGTGTAGGGGCCCAATGCCGATTGAATTTCGGCCAAGCCGCCTGCACCAAATGAAATCACGCCTTGAACCGGAGCTTGATAGGGAATGTTGGAGTTTTGAATACCCACAGCAAGCGTCAGACTGCCTGCAGCTGATGAGCTCGTGAAGGTGGATCCTCCGCTCAGCTGGGGTTGTCCGCCCACTTGCATGGGCGCAGGTCCCGTTGTGCTGTTTGGATGAGTCATTCCAAAAGACTGATAGCTCATCAGATTGAGTGGGCTCACTCGAACCTGTCCTGAAAAAGGAACGGCTTGGGTGACGGGTGCACAACCGGTAGGGACGTTGACGCCCCCACCAAATCCTGTTCCTGGAAACAGGGGCTGGCCATTGGGAACCACCGTGCCTCCACCTTGGCCGCATCCGCTGGCCAACACCGTAAGCCCGAGCAGGGCTGCTGCGAGCTTCTTTTGTCTGTTCTTTCTTACGGTACTCATAAATCGGTTTCTCTCTCTCTCTGGATAGGGAGTAGAGCAACGTTGATGCCAATCTGTGTCAAAAAAGGCCCTGGCGTTAGAGGGCTGTTTTTAAAGGCTTTTTGTTACGATTGTGCCCGAGGGGTGTCTGGGGGGGTCCGGTCAGGCCTGTCAATGGACTTTACAGTTGCTCACGACTTGCCGGGCCTGTGCGGTTCCTTTGAGTAATCGAAAACGCTCCAGCGCCCGCGTGAGTGCCGCAGCAATTTTGGCCTGCCCTTGAGCTGAAAGCACGAGTGCTCGGTCTTTTGGGTTTTTCAGAAACCCAGCCTCTACGAGAGCTGCAGGCATATCGGCTCCGAGCAGGACATAAAAAAGAGCTTGGCGGATTCCACGATTGCGCGGGGACTCGGAGACCACTTCAGAGGGGTCTGTTGCAGTAAACTGCACGAGCTGATGCTGAAGATGGCAAGCCAGGCGTTTGCTTTCAGTCAGGTTAGCATCGAGCCTGAGGTCTTTTAAAATGAGAGCAACATCGTTGTAGGGGCCGCTGGGTCCGGAGAGCTCACTGCCTCCAAGCACGGAGTTCTCAAAGTGAGCGAGTCTCTTTGAGGACTCATCTGAAGTGCTGTTGAGAAAGTAAGTTTCGAACCCCCGTGCTCTAGGATCGCCGCCTACTGGAGTGGCATTCATGTGGATTGAAATAAAAACATCTGCCTTGAGGCGATTGGCCATGGCGGTACGGTCTGAAAGAGTCATCGTCACGTCTTCGTTTCGGGTGAGGTGGACTTCAAATCCCCGGGATCGAAGACTCTGCGCCAGTTTTCTTGCAAGAATCAAAGTGATGTCTTTTTCTGCAAGTTTTTCGTGAACGGTCCCTTCATCGAGACCTCCGTGTCCGGGATCCAGCACGACCCGGAACGGACGCATCGCATGAGCCTCTACCCTCCCCCAGAAAAAAAGGGGTGAGAAAAAAAGTGGCAGCAAGAAGAGGACTTTTGAAATGACGGGGAGAAGAACACGCATAGTTTTAAAAAAGGCCTCTCCTAGAATATGAAGGGCTTCGTGGCCTCGCAAGTTCAGCATCCCAAAAACCGTTCCATCCTTGCGCTTGCGCAGTGGTTTGAGCGTCAAAAACGTGTCTTGCCGTGGCGTGCTCGTCCGAGTCTTTACCGAGTTTGGGTCTCGGAGATCATGCTGCAGCAGACGCAGGTGGTCACGGTGCTTCCCTATTTTGATCGCTTCATGCGACTCTTTCCGACTGTTCAGAAGCTGGCGCGCGCCAAAGAATCCCAAGTCGTCGAGGCGTGGGCGGGGCTGGGGTATTATTCGCGCGCTCGGAACCTTCATCGCGGTGCGCAGCAGATTGCCTTGGCCCGGGATTTTCCGCGTACACTCCAAGGTTGGCTCGAGATCCCGGGAGTGGGGCCCTACACTGCGGGCGCGATCGTCTCGATTGCGCTTGGCCTTCCCGAGCCCATTTTGGACGGCAACGTGGAGCGGGTGCTTTCGCGCGTGCTCGCGCTTGCGAGGGCGAGCGGCGATGCCCGCTACAAGGCTGCGCTGTGGGAGGTGTCCGGATTGCTGGTGAAACGGGCGTATGAACTGGGGGTGTCGCCTTCAGTTTTTAACCAGGCGCTCATGGAGCTGGGTGCACTGGTGTGCTCGCCCAAAAAGCCAAAGTGCGAGAGCTGTCCGCTGGCTGGAGACTGCCACGCTCGTATTTCTGGAGCGCAGGAAAAGTTTCCAGAAAAAAAGGCTAAGAAGCCCTGGATCCACGTCGAGGAACACAAGCATGTGTGGCTGAATGCGGCAGATGGCCAGTGGCTTGTGGCTCGTGCGGCCAGCGGGGCCTGGCGTGCTGGGCTCTGGGATTTTTTAGATGAACCGCCGCGTGTCGGACAGGCCAAGCTCTTGGGTGAAGTGAAAACCCGCCACGTGGTCACGCGCCACAAGATCGAGCGCACGACGCAGGTTTGGGCTGTTCGAGGCGGGACGCGGAGCTCCGGATTACGCTGGGTGAGAGCGGCTGACGACACTGTGCCGGGATCTTCGGCCTATAAAAAGACCCGGAGCGCCGTTTTAAGAGCAGCCCTTTTGCCGCCCGCAGCGCTCACGAAGTGAGTGGAGTTGCTCGACCGTATCCGCGTTTTCGTTTCCCGCGATTTGGGCGCCCCCGATCTCGCCGTAGGACCCCTCGAGGGAGCCGTCTGCCAGGCGGTCGATGTAGGCTGGGCAGTCTTGTCGGTGCTCGGCGGGAAACCCGTTTTCGCGCAGGCAGATCCGGGTCCAGGTCCGGGTCCCCCTTTTGAGCTGGCGGACTTCGTGCACGAGCACGGCATGCGTTTCGAACGGGCTTCCCCTCAGGGTGAAGACCAGCTGCGGGGCCTGGTAAACCTTGAGCCTGGATTGGATGTCGGCGACCAGGGCCAGGCTTTCCCTTGGGCTCATCGCCTTCGAGGCAAGGGCTGCGCCCAGTGCATTGAAGCTCATGGCCTTCTCGCCCCATTCGTAAGCGACGCGGTCAGCGAGCATTTCCTGGATCGTGGGGTGCGAGGAGAATTCGTGGAGGTTGGCAAATCCCGGAATGTCGGTAGCCTCATTGGCCATGATCCGGTCGATGATGCCCGAATAAAATTTGCGCCACTGCGAAGTCCCGGGGCGTTCGGGCGCCCTCGAGTTGGGCTGGAAAAATCCGAGGCGGTTAAACTTTGCAGTCATCGAGGCATGTCCCCAGCAATAGCCATGGGTCAGGGGAGTGTTTTTGAACGCAGAACGGCTGTTGGCGAACGCAAGCTCGTTCTCGACGCCGCCCAGATTGCGATCCGAGTGGATTGAAAAGATGTCGAACGAGTCGGGGCAAAGCGCCTCGCAGGAGCAGTTGCTCTTCGGACAGGTTCCCCATGGCCGGCAAGTGCAGATTTCGTCACGCACCCCGCGGATCGTGTCCCAGAGCTTGGAGAGCATGCCCTGTTCGGGGACTGGGATGTCTGCGCAGCTTTGGGGGGTTTCGCGCCTGGTTTTGTTCGTCTGGCGCGAATAGCTGGAGTACGTATTTCCGGTGATGGCGTCCTTTGCCGCGCGCAGTCCGTCGATGGGCTGCTGGGCCAGGTTCTCGACTGCCTTGCCGATGCCAAGAAACAGCTGGTTGCAGGAGGCGAGCCCCAGGCCAAGCAAAAGGCCCACGAGAAGGATGGCAGCTCTCATGGCAGCGCCTCGAGCGTGCGAAGGATGCTCGTGTCCCGGATGGATTCCTTTTCATAGAAAAGAGCGAGGTCCGCCAGGAGCGCGGGATCTTTTTTGCCGGTTTCAATATAGCCCACAAGGACCCGGCAGGCCTTGGTCGAAAGGGCATAGGCGTCGGGATAGGCTCGAAGGGAGGCTTCGCAGAGCAGGGGGCCGGAGGCCTTTCCGTTCACCACGACTAAAAGTGCATCGAAGGTGACCTGCTCGAGGACCGAGGCCCTTGCGAGCGATTCGCGATCCAGCATGGCCAGCGCTTCCGGAAACTTTTTTTGCTCGATGAGGAAATTGAGCCTTCGTTTCAGCAGCGGATGTGCATAGAGGCTTTGTTCGAGCATCGGAGAAGGGCCCGACGCATCGAGAAATCCGGAGGCCATGGATTCAAGGTAGGAGCGTGCCGTCGGATCGGTAGTGTGCCGGAGCGCAAGTTCGAGATCGCGCCTGACCTGTTCGGGCTTTCCGGAGATCTGGAACTCGCGCAACGAGTGATGGAAGACCTCGATCGCAGGCTCCGCCTTGTCCTCGTTCGTGCGGATGGCGAGCGCCTTCAGGTAGTAGTTCCGCGATTGCGCGCCAAATCCATGCAGCCGGAGCTCCCGCGCGGCAATCACATGCAGGTGGTAGAGGCGGTCCGGGTCAGGGTTCTGTTTTCGGATTGCCGCATGAAACTCGTGTTCGATACGGGCGAGCCCTGGCGGGCCTGCGGTTGCCGCAGACAACGCTGCGACGAGGGACAAGCTTACAATCGACACCAGCCGAGGGGGGCGCTTCACCCTTTCGATGGTAGCGTCAACCCGGCTTGCCTGCCAGCACCACCCACTTCCAAATTAGCGCAAGCGCGACTGCGGTCAGGCCCGTTGCCAGGCCGATCCAGATTCCCAGAATGCCCATCCCTGCGCCCAGGCCCAGTGCGACACCGAGAGGCAGCCCGATGAGCCAGTGGCCAGCCACGTTGGCCAAAAACGCGGTGCGGGTGTCGCCCCAGCCCCTGAGTGCGCCAGTGAGCACGGTCTGGGTGCCGTCAAAAAGTTGGAAGAGTGCCGCGACCCCGAGTACCGGAATGGCGAGCTGCAGCACGGCAGAATCCATTGAGTAGAATGAAAGCAGCGTCCGAGCGCCAGCGGCAAAAAGCAGCGCCGTACAGGCCATGAAGGCCAGCGTGAGCTTGAGGGCGGTCCATCCCTGTCGGGCGGCGAGTGCCGGTTCATTGCGCCCGACAAAAAAGCCCACGCTCACGGCGGCCGCAGTGCCGATTCCAAGCGGAACCATGAACGTCAGGCTCGCCAGGTTCAGTACGATTTGGTGTGCGGCAAGGGACTGGGGGTTGAGCCCACCTGCAAGGATCGTCGACACGGCAAAGACTCCAACTTCGGCCGTGGTTTGGAGCGCGGCTGGAAGGCCAAGCCTGACGTGTTCCCATTGCCTGTGAAAGTTTGGAGCAAAGGATCGGCTCTTTCCTTTTGCAAAATAAAGCGCCACCCCCACGAGCACGAGGGTCATCAGCGCGCGCGAAACCACAGTGGCCCATGCCGACCCGTCGGTTCCAAGGACCGGGATCCAGCGGAGATTGAGCAGGTAGTTCAGCACATTTGCGGCGACCAGGAGTGCAAAGCCCTCCCAGACCCTGTGGATGGCCTGCAAAAAATTGCGCGCTGCCGCAAACAGGTAAACCGGCCAAAGCGAGACCGACAGGATCTTAAGGTAGCTCGATGCGAGGGGGGCAACCTCGGGATGGATTCCAAAAAGCTCGAGGTTTGAGGCAACCCAAAGCAAGGCGCACGTCAGGGGAAGTGAAAGCCAGGTTGCGAGCCACAGGCATTGCACCAGGCTGTCCACTGCATCTTCGCTGCGTCCGGCGCCAAAGGCCGTCGAGACAAAATAATCCATCGAAGAGAGGAGCCCTATTCCGAAGACGAGGAACCACGAAAAAAACGAAGTTCCGATGCCCACCGCTCCCTGGGCAACCGGTCCCAGGTCACCGGAGAGCCTGCCCACGAGAAGCAGGTCGACCATTCCAAGGGTCATGAGCCCGAGGTAGGTGAGCGCCACCGGAAGGGCGATCGTCATGAACCGGGGTGGGGTCACGGCGCGGGCGCTTCCGCTCTGGGTTTGGTCTTGAGCTCGGCCTTGTGTTCGGGGAGCTGGTTGTGCGCCTGGAGCGGGGTCAGCTCGTCGATGTGAAGGGGCCGAA
>JBKCVM010000112.1:0-7061 GCA_046317855.1 Oligoflexia bacterium | reverse complement strand
AGCAAATGAGCCAATTTATCGGGAAAAGTCGCCTGCCGAAAAAGCGGCCCAGAGCACCCTTTTGCGGGTACCCCTCTCGGATGGGATTTAGCGGACTAAGCTGGGCGCTGAAATCGGGCAGCCAAGTCTTCATTGAAGGGTGGAAACCACTTCCGCGATTGGCAATCACGACACTGCCGGCACAAAGCTGATACAGATACAGATATCCAACCGTCATCCAGGGTAGATTCACCGTAAGCGCCATCAACACGGGCTGAGTCAAGTGGAGGGCTAGAAAAACGAAACGCAGCCACAGCGGTCCACTGCAATACCAATCGTTGGTTGAACGAGTGGCATTGGCGACCACGCCGCCTCCCAGATCCAGTGCGATGGCAAAGACTATGAACTGCGTTATGATCCCAATGTCTTCGCGATCAGGAAGCATGAAGATGGCGATCATAATCGAGCGAAGTACAACATGCTGCCCTTGGGTAATCGTTTCGCGCGCTCAACTGAGCCTTTGAGCCTCAACTTCCCAAGAGCTTTGCAGCGACGGTGCCGGTCCGATTCATAATGGAGGGGAGCAGTTAAAAAAAAGACGGTCCCAGATTGCTCTGAGACCGTCTGGCTTGGACGCGCGTATTAGCTCTGAGTCAGTTTGTCCTCGATCTTTTCGATGAGCCCCTTCATCGAGTCAAAGTAGCCTTGGAGCTTTTCGATTCCTTCTCCAGCTTTCCACTTAAAGCCAGGGACGCTCAAGCGATTGCCGTCGAACTCAAAAACAAAGGGCTTGGGTTCTTTTTTTGGTGTCGGTTTTGCCGCGTCTTGGGTTTTTGCTGGCTCTGCGCCTGGCGCTCCTGGTCCGATCACCTCTTCTTGCTGCGATGCCTCAGCAATGCGGCCGGGGTGTTGCTCGACCGGCATCAGCAGCAGCTGGCGCAGAAGTGAACGGTTCTTGATTCCGCGCTTCATGAGGTCAGCTTTGGTTTGCTCCGGAAGTCGCGTAAAGCCAATGCACTCGGTGATCCGGGACTTGGGCTTTCCAAACGCCTTAGCAATCGAGTCATGGCTCGTGTAGAGCTGCGCCTCGAGGAGCGAGAGGTAGCCTTCGCCTTCTTCGATCGGATGAAGGTCTACGCGGTCCAAGTTTTCTCGGAGTGCGATTTCATGCGTGGCCTTGTCGTTCGTCGAAAGCACGCGCGCCGGAATGCGCTCAACACCTGCAAGCTTTGAAGCACGAAGACGGCGTTCGCCGGCGATGACCTTGTAGCGATCTCCATCTTGGACCACCAAGATCGGTTGGAGTACCCCGTGCTCTTTAATCGAATGGGCCAGGGCCTCGACTTCGCTGTCATCAAAGTGCACGCGAACTTGAAGTTCAGAGGCATCCACTTTGTCGACTGGAACAAAGTTTACCAAGAATGTGGTCAGGTTCTTGAGATGCGAGTGCGTGCTTCCGGCCGTGTTGCGGGCTGTAGAATAAAGCTGCTTGAGATAACCGCTGCCACTGCGGGTCTTGATCTTGCTGTCTGAGACACTGGCACCTGATGGAGCTTGTGCTCCTGCCTGGACCTGGTCTTTTTCGTTTTGGTGTGTGGGTTCGATTGTGTCGCTCATTTGAGAATCCTTTCTCAGCTGAAGAGGAGTTCTTCTGCCATGGAGTTGATGTCGGTTGCCGCGGTGCCCTTGGGATTGACATCCCAGACCGTAGTTCGGCGTTTGGTTGCCTCATTGAGGTCTGCCGAGCGGTTGATCACCGACCTTGCGCACCAGTCTGAGAACTGGCTTCGAAGCTCACCGAGCACTTCCTGGCTGATGACTTCACGGTTGTCGTACATGTTTGGCACGATCTTGACGTTCATTTGTTTACGAAATTCTCGCTCCATGTCCTCGATCGTGGCCATCACCAGCGACATCCCGTGAAATGAAAGTGGGTTGGTTGCGCACACCACATTGATGAGGTTGGACGCCACCATCATTGAACAGTTGAGGATCGATGCTGCAGGATTAGTATCCGCAACGATCAAGTCATAGTGATCTGCGATCTCCGTAATGGCCTCCGCGAGGCGATATTCTCGACGCGGTTTGTTATTGAGGGGGATCTCGATGTTGCAGAGTCCAAGGTTGGCCGGAATCAGGTCCAAACAAGGCGCCACATTTATGACGCTTTCTTGGATCGGGAGATCATTAATCAGCACGTCGTAAACCGTGGGTCGCTCGTGGGCATCTAGCACATCGAGATTCACAGTGAGGTGCCCCTGTCCGTCGAGATCGATCGCCAGTACTTTAAGGCCCATCATCGCAGCCCGCATCACGTACTGTGCCGTTAGTGTGGACTTACCGGTGCCGCCCTTGACGTTGTAAAACATCTGGATCTTGTGGGTTGGGTCCTTCAGTAAAAATGCGCCGTTGATGGTTGCTGCGGTCGCCGTGGCGACCGAATTTCCGGAAGTGGCATTCTCGATGGCTTCTACTGGGATAGGATGTCCGGCTAATTCTGCGCCAGTCCCCATGTTGTCCATGGTGCGGGTCGATTGAAAATAAGCTTGAAGGTCCTCGAGCGTGATCATCTTGCGGTCAACATTTCCCATCTTCTTTTTGATGGTGTTGATTCGCCCTTGAGCTTCGAGAAGGTTAAACTGATCTTTTTTTAGTTTTGCCAACGCAGTGAATTCTGCGGGCGTAAAGCAAATTTCTTTGAATGAAGCCATGTACTACCCCTCCTTGAGTAGACGGTGACAGAGTGAATTTCCTGACGGTGATTGTAGGCCGAGTGCTTTAGGGCGCAAGTGATTTGCTGAGATCGGTCGCCATGGCGACCGATTTTTTAAGGGGTGTCAGCACGGAGGAGTTTTTTTCGGTCGCCGTGGCGACCGATTAGGAGCTCGCGCTTTGGTATCTGCGAAGTCCCGCGCGCCAAAGTGCAGCGTTCAGGATCCAAAAAGAAGTGAGCACTCCGGCGACCAGGAGAGATTCGTTGAGGGTCAGTCCCTCGAGGAGTGCACGGGCTGGGATGCTGCCAATGAATGCAAACGGAAGTGCAGAGAGAATGAGGTAGCGAATCCATTTTGGATACATGGTGTCCGGCTTGGTGGCGAAGGAGAAGAACTGATAATAGAGGCGGCTCAGTGTGAAGCCTCGTTCTGTCCAAAAGATCCAAATGCTGAAAGTGAAGCGAATGAGTGCTGCCGAGAGGACTCCCACCAGGAGCCAGAAGACCACTGAGAACCAGTGCCAGCCCCCTTCGAATCCTGCCGGTCCGGCAAATTTAAAAAGAATGGCCAGCCCCAGACCAAAGTTCGAAAAAGCTGTCAGGTTGATCCAGCGAGTGAGTGCAAGAAAGAGGGGTGGCACTGGTTTGGTGAGCAGGATGTCGAGCTCACCCCGGTTGACGAGATCCGAGAAGTTCCAAAAGTTGCGTTGAAAGAAGATCGTAAAGAGGGCGTCAGAAGAAAAAAATACTCCTAAAAAGAAGTAAACCTGATCCTGCGTCCAGCCGCCGATGGTGGGAGTGTTGGCGTAGATGACGCCAAAGAGGGTGAACTCGATTGCGATCCAAACGAGATCTACGCCGACAGCGGTGATGAAGTTGGTGCGGTAGACTGCTTCCCTGACCCAGTTGTTCTTGAGTTGGACCTTTAAAACGTCGAGTAGCACTTTGGGCAAAATGCGGGGGGTGGCTGTTGTCTTCAATTTCTGGCTCAACTTCCTAGGCTCGAGTAGTTGCGGATCCCGATACCCCAGGTGATCCGTATCAAAAGCCAGGCTCCCAACATCCAGAGGCAGCCCGTTCCGATGGCTTGTAGGAGTTCCAAATGTGACCACTTGCCCAGTGCGTACTGAGTGGGGCCAAAGACGTAGAGGTAGAACGGAGTGCTTTTCCAGATCCATGCCCATTTTTCAGGAAAGAGAGTGAGTGGCAGGAGCTCGCCCGAAAGGAGCTGGACGAGCATGTTTTTGACCATGAGTACGCTGTAGGCTTCTTCCCAAGCAAAGGCCGTGGTCGCCAGTGCTGCGCCGATCTGGTAGTGAAGGATGTTTCCGATGAGGGCAAGTGTCATGGCCCCAAAGAGTCGGATCGGGTCCATTCCAAAAAATGCCATCACCACCGCTCCGACGATCATGCAGACAGCGGCCGTAAAGAGACGCCCGCCTATCCCTCTGAGGTAGACGAACTCGACCACTCCCACGGGACGAAGTAAGTAGTTACTCAGGGACCCACTGCGGATCATCTCTTGTAAGTCAAAGTCATGGTCTCCGCCTCGCACTTGGGTAAAGAGCGTGCTCACCAAAGTGTAAGCAATCAGATCGGAGTAGGTGAGCCCGGCCACCTCAGTGGCGCCCCCGACTTTAAAGAGCGCGTACCATAAGACGACCTGAATGGCCGCGGGCACGGCCGCCGATCCTAGAAGCCCCAGTAAGAATTCAAAGCGATAGGCCGCGTCCTCCTGAAAACCGTTTTTGAGTGCGGCCAGACGCCATTGAAGCTTCAAGTGCGGGCCTCCTGCTCGCGGGCCTCGGCCTCGTAAACTTTTTGGATCACTCGCTCGAGGCTCTGTCCCTGGATGGCCATGTCGGAGATCGTGTAGCGCCCCATGAGCTTTTGCAGGGTTGGAGCGATCAGGTCATTGGTGAGGTTGATCCAGAGATGGTTGGTTCCGTTCTCTCCGTCGTTCTCTCCGTCGCTCTCTCCCTTGAGGCTGATCTGGTCGACCGAAATTCCGGTGAGGGCTGCGACTTCGGGGAGTGCCGGTGTCTCGAGTAAGGTCAGTTTGAGTTGGCGCTCGCCCGAACGGGTGAGTCCCTCAGGCCTGCCATCGTAGAGCAGCTTGCCTGTCTTGAGGATCATGACCCGCGAGCAGAGGCTCTCAATATCCTCCATGTTGTGCGAGGTGAGGATGATGGTGGCTTTTTCACGTTGATTGAACTCACGCAAAAACTCCCGAAGCTTGTGTGCTGCAAGCACATCGAGGCCGATCGTGGGCTCGTCAAGAAAGATGATCCGGGGCCAATGCAGAAGGGCTCCGATGAGTTCCATTTTCATGCGCTCTCCCAGAGACAGTCTGCGGATCTGGGTCTGGAAAAGTCGTTTGACGTCCAGTAGGCCTGCCAGCATCTCAAGTCGCTCTCGATACGTGCGCTCCGGGATCTCGTAGATTGCCCGGATCAGGTCAAAGGCATCGAGCGCCGGAAGGTCCCACCAGAGCTGGGCCTTCTGGCCCATCACGAGTGAAATGCTCTTTCGAAAAGTCAGCGATCTTTTGAAGGGGTCTTCGCCAAGCACCTGCGCCGTTCCGGAGGTGGGTGGAATGAGTCCGGAGAGGATCTTGAGCAGCGTGGTCTTGCCGGCCCCGTTGGCGCCGATGAGTCCAACAAACGAGCCCGACTCAATCGAAAACGAAACTTCATCAAGGGCTTTGTGCTCTTGGTACTCCGGTTTGAGTAGGAGCTCGAAGGTGCCTTTGAGGCCTTCTTTTTTTTTGACCGACCTAAAGGTACGGCTGACCTGGCTGGCTTGGATGCAGGGGGGGGCCGATTTCATGTAGGTGCGGGCTTATCACAAAATGATTGTCTGCGAGTGATTGTCTGCCGTGGGGGGCTTGTGAGAGTTCTTGATCTGGCAAGGGGCGTAGAAAGATGGGGAATGCACAAAAGTCGGGATTTAGTTTGATCGAACTCTTGGTGGTCGCGGCTTTGCTAGGTGGTCTAGGCTTGGTGACTTCTAACCTGATTGTGAGTTCTCGAAGGATGATGGTCGGGCTCGAAGCTTCGAGCCAATTCGAAGATCTTTTGACAGTGATTAGGCTGGGGCTCAATCATCCGGGGTCTTGTGCAAAAATGTTGGGTGCCGGGGGAAGTCTCAACCGTCACTACTTTAACGGGCAGGCTTCTCCCACTAGCCAGCAGCAGATTGATGGGATTTATGACCCTGCTGGAAATGAGACGTCGCTCTTTGGTCCCGGCATGCCTGGCACTCTGGCGCTGCGAGAGGCCAGCGTGTCCTTTGTTACGACCCCTGGGATGACCTTTGTTCCGCAGACCTGGCCACCCACCTGCAATGCGGGGGTGGTCCCGTGTCCCACTAGTCCTCCGTATACGTTTGACGGCCAGCTCACGCTGAGCGCCAAGAAGGGCAAGGACTCGAGTTGGGGAGAGGTGCCAATATCTCGTCAGCTGGGCTTGTCAGTGACCGTTGACCAGGATGGCCAGATCACTGGGTGCTCACTCATTTCGGGAGGATCCGGCGGTCAGTCCAATTTATCGGCAAACCAACTGTGCACCCTGCTGGGAGGAGTGTGGAATGCTCTGCCTGCCCCGGGTTCATGCAGTTTGTTGAATAGCCAGCAGGCGTGCACGTTACTCAAAGGAGTTTGGATTGGGGACCTTGCTACGGGGCGCTGCGATATGTTTTCGACAGAAGAAGGTTGTCGAGTGATGGGATATGCGTGGGTCAACGAAGGTGGGACACCTTATTGCCGGACTAGTCGGGTCCGGGCTTCAGTTTGTCCCTCTCCGGCTGGAGGTGATTGTCCGCTCTCAGGTGGCGCAGCGATTTGGGCTCCGACCCTGGGATCAAACCTCAAGCTCAAGTCTCTCACGATCACTGCAATTGGCGGCGGGGGTGGTGGCGGCGGGCCAGGACCTACTGGTACCACATGTTCTTCTGGCGGCGGGGGCGGCTCGGGCTATGTGCAGACTGTGCGCATCACGCAGTTTGGGAGCGGAAGTCCTCTGCCACGATTCAGGGTGACTCCCGGATCAGCTGGCGCGGCCGGATCAGCTGGCGGAACTACGACCGTCCAAAAACAAAATGGGCCTACAAGCTGGGTGAATTTTTTGGAGGCCCAAGGAGGGGGTGCAGGCTTTTCCGGAACCAGTATTGAGGGAGGAGTGGGGGGCTTGGGTCATTGGCCGGGTCAGTCTGGGAGGCGGGCAAGTGCGAGCGGAATGACGGGATTTGTGACAGGGGGTCTGGGAGGGGGCTCCTGGGTTGAGCCTGTCGTGAGCTTACTCAGCTCGGGTCCCTCAGTGCTCGTTCAAGGAGGTGCCGCAGGGACCTCGGGTAGCAATGGGGGTGGGGG
>JBKCVM010000111.1:0-5037 GCA_046317855.1 Oligoflexia bacterium | reverse complement strand
CTTCAGTAATTCCAAGAGCAGCACGGTGTCGGGTACCGAGTCGTGTATCAATATTGGGTTCTTTTTAAAGCGGCAAGAAACATCCTGCAGCAGCAAGTCTCCCACCTGTGACAATCACTGCGCCGTCATGCAGCGGTGAAGTCTCATGAAATATAGAATAGAGCATTTCGGCATTCACCCTTGCGTCAATGCGAGATCCCGTGTCGATGAAGTTTTTGAGTCCCGTTTCACGCTCAACCACAATCAGGGCGCCCACTTTTTCTCCTGCCATGCGATGCGCCGCTCTCGCAATCTCGTCAATCATGGCTCGTTCTTCAGCTTCAGACGAGGATGCAAAGAATGGATTTTTACCCACATGAGTGAGCGCCTTACGAAGATCGTCCTGAAAAAGAACGATGATGATCAGAATGAGATAATCAAAAAAATACGAAAGCACCCAGTGGGTTGTCGTAAACTCCAGGGCGATTGACGCAAAAAAGCCAATCCCCAAAATTCCAAGACCCGTGAGCATCTGCATGGCGCGAGTGCCCTTAATCAGCAGAATCAGCCGGTAAACCAGCAGCGCCACGATCCCGATATCAATCAGGTCGGCCGTGCGAAAGCTTCCTTGAAGCTGCTCGAGAAGGTCCGTCACGGCTAGATCATGCTGGCGCCGGTGCCGGCGCTGCTCCTGAAGCCGATCCTGCGGCCCCACCTACTGGAGCGGTTCCAGTAGGCGTGCTCCCAGGGGTTCTATCTTCCTGAACCACTGCGGCTGGCCTCACAATTTTTTCTCCCCTGACAATGGCATCCACTTCAGCGCCATCTACCGTCTCATGCTCAAGCAAAGCCTCAGCCAGAGCATGGAGAAACTTTAAGTTGCTGGTGAGGATTTCTCGCGCCCTACGGTAATTGCGATCGATGATATCTCGGATCTCGCGATCGATCGTTTGAGCTGTCTGTTCTGAGTAGTCCCGGTGTTGAGAAATCTCTCGGCCAAGAAAAATTGCTTCTTCTTTTTGCCCAAAACTCATTGGTCCCAAAACCTCGCTCATCCCCCATTCACACACCATCTTGCGAGCGATCTCGCTTGCACGTTCGATGTCGTTTCCGGCGCCAGTGGTCTTTTGTTTAAGAACCAACTCCTCTGCGATCCGGCCACCCATCAAGAAGGCGATGTTATTCTCTGCCTTTTCTTTAGAAAGACTGAGCTGATCTTCGTTAGGAAGGGTCATCGTCACACCCAGCGCCCTTCCACGAGGAATGATGGTGACCTTATGAATGGGATCGGTTCCAGGAATCAACTTGCCCACCAACGCATGACCGGCCTCATGATAGGCGGTCGTGCGGCGATCCGCATCAGTCATAACCATGCTTTTACGCTCAGCGCCCATCATGACTTTATCTTTGGCGTCCTCAAAATCAGCCATGTCGACCTGCTTCTTGTTAACGCGGGCAGCATGAAGCGCCGCCTCATTGACAAGGTTCTCAAGGTCAGCGCCAGAAAACCCAGGCGTCCCCTTTGCAATCACAGCGAGATCCACGTTTGTGCCAGTGGGTGTCTTGCGAGTGTGAACTTTTAAAATCTGCTCGCGCCCACGAACATCCGGCGGCGGAACCATAACACGGCGGTCGAAACGACCAGGCCGCAGCAGAGCCGGATCAAGAACGTCTGGACGGTTGGTGGCAGCTATCAAGATCACGCCGTCATTGGATTCAAAGCCATCCATCTCCACGAGTAACTGATTGAGCGTCTGCTCACGCTCATCGTGCCCACCCCCCAAACCAGCACCTCGGTGTCTACCCACAGCATCGATTTCGTCGATAAAGATGATACAAGGAGCGTGCTTTTTGCCCTGCTCAAAAAGGTCTCGAACTCGCGAGGCCCCCACTCCTACGAACATTTCGACGAAATCCGATCCAGAAATCGAAAAGAACGGGACGCCCGCCTCACCCGCGATGGCTTTAGCCAATAATGTTTTTCCTGTTCCTGGCGAGCCCATGAGCAGCACACCCTTCGGGATCCGCCCTCCCAGGCGAGTGAATTTTTTTGGATCCTTCAAAAACTCAATGATTTCCTCAAGCTCTTGCTTGGCTTCTTCAACCCCTGCCACATCTTTAAACGTCACTTTATTCGTTGATTCAGTCAAAAGGCGCGCACGGCTCTTGCCAAAGGACATGGCCTTACCGCCCCCCACTTGCACCTGCCTCATGATGAAGAAGAAAAAGACAAACAAAAGGAGCATCGGAAACCACGAGATCAATGCCTGCTGCCACACTGGAGTCTTTTCTTGGCGCTCGTAGTTAGGAATGATGTTGTTCTTTTCGAGCAACTCAAAAACCTTGGGATTGCTCGTATCCCCTACCGTTTCAAAATACAGCTTCTGTTGGCCGTTCGGTTTACCTGGCTCTGGGACCTTGAACTTTCCGCCAATCAAGTTGTCTGACTTGAAGGTAACGTCTTCGATCTTCCCATCTTTAAGCAGCTGTACGAACTCATTAAATTTGAGCTCCTGCTTGTTTCCTGAGTTGGGGTCTGAAAACATTCTAAAGAGGCTCGCAAAAAGAAGAATCAGTGCAAGCCACAGCGCTAAAGTTTTGTGAGATGCTCTCATGCCTCAAAGCTAGCACGCACTTGGGTTCTGGAGCAAACCGCGCAGCAGAGGTTCTCGCCGAAAGCCCCCCGATTTACTCAAGAATCCAGCGACTTTTGCGGCCTGGCCCACGCCACTCGTGCGTCAACTTCAAGCCGCCCTCAAGGGCGATCGTCCTGTTGTGGCCCGCTGCCGCGCGGATGGCCGCAAGATGGGCTCTTCGAACCCTGACTCCTTGGTGCGCCAAAAGGTCAGCAAAAAAAGAATCCAAGATGCTTGCCTTGGCTTTGGCCTGGCCCGTCTGAGAGCCCTGGCCCCACTGAAGCGAGAGCGCTTGCGCACAAAGGTGTTGTCTCCACTTTGGAAAGATCTGGTCAAGTTGAGGAAGCAGGCTCGCTCGCATCTTAGACCTCAGAAGCACTCCCTCTGTGTTGGTCCGGTCCTCGCGCCAACCCATCTTTTCTTCGATCAAGAATGCTTCAAGCTCGCGCTTGTGGGTGGTGAGGCACGGGCGGATTTCGATATCCTCCAACACTCGAATTCCAGCCCCATGCGTGGCAGCCGCCCCTGTCATGAGGCGCCAAAGAACCGTCTCAGCTAGATCATCGGCATGGTGCGCAGTAAGAACCTTGACCTTAAGTTGACTTGCACGCTCAATGAAAAACTCTCTGCGCTCTCGACGCGCGTGAGCCTCAGGGCTTGAGCCGCGGGGTGCCGGCGTGCCCCTTTTTACCCAGCAGGGGACCGAGAGCCGATCCGCCAGCTCTTGAACAAACGCTTCATCACCGTCTGACTCCTCCCCTCGCCAGCCGTGATTTACGTGAAGTAAACCGACCAGGCGCCCTAGGCGCTTTCCGTATTTTGCGGTGAGAACTGCTAAGGCGGTTGAGTCTGCGCCGCCAGAAACTGCGCATAGGATCTGCGAATCTATACTCCGTTCGAAGCGAGCTTGATCCAGCAGACGAATCCAGCGACGAATCAACAGCCCTCCTACTGGTCCCGGCTTCGTTTTACTCGAAAGTCCCTGAGGCAGGCCCTTGTCTGATCTGATCTTCAGTGAGGATTCTTGACCACGGTTCTGGCCTAGTTTAGGGTGTCGGCTCTTCATAAATGTTTTGTATCTGCTTTTGGTTTCTGTTGGCTAAGAATCCCTCTCAGGGTTTTCTTAGCTTAAGTGGTCCCCTTCTGGGATCCGTTTTGGTTCGGCTGGGTAGCTCAGATGGTTAGAGCGGCGGATTCATAACCCGCAGGTCGGCGGTTCGACTCCGCCCTCAGCCACCATTAACTACTGAAGAAGCACACCATTGCCCGACTCGTGCGCAAGTGGCGTCAGAGACCTCCATGCCGAGGAGCTTCAGCACTCCAATGATCTGTTCTTCTGTGTATCGCTTCTTCATGACTCACTTCTTTGCCCTATTAGAGCTAGTTTCACGCGGAGTGACTCAGGTTCAAGTCTGGCTAATGAGAGGGGGTAAGCGCAAATAGAACAAGCTTTTCCCAGGCACATTTCCACGTACAATCCGCATCTTGAAACGCTGCCCATACAAGTATGGGTTTTTCCATATTCATATGGTAAAGTAACTCATGGAGTTTGAGTGGGACGCCATCAAGGAACTTGCCAATATTCGCAAGCATGACGTTTCATTTTCTGATGCCGTAGAGACCTTTTTTGATCCGAACGGATTTCAGATGGTGGATCGAAAGCATTCCACGATTGAAGGACGATTTTATTGGATCGGAAAAATGGGATCAAATCGTGTGCTAACGACTTGGTTCACTCGTCGAGGAAGTCGGATTCGCATCATTGGTTCTGCCGAATGGCGTAAATTTAGGAGACTATACTATGAAACAACCGCGATTGAATGACCTTGTGATTGACCGTAAAGGCACCAAACGGATGCGAGCGGAAACTGCCAAGGTTAAGAAGATCAAAATCACAATCAACATTGATCAAGATAGCCTAGAAGCTTTGCGCGGAATGGCTGGCAAGGCTGGTGCTTCTTATCAAAAGCTTCTTAACCAGATCCTTAAAGAGGGCTTAAGCAAACGCAGCGATGCAGAGTCGAGGCTGGATCGTATTGAGCGTGAACTGGAACTGCTTAAGCGTAAACGCGCAGCATAGCGATGACCTGCACCCCGAAACGATACCAAGCGGCCTTGAAGGCTTTCCGCGTCGGGTTTATGCCACCGTCTTAGCAAGCTCTTCGGATGTGAGATCTCCAAGCGAGCTGTGAGGACGGTTGCGGTTGTAGTCTTCTCGCCAAGCTTCGATCCGAACTTGAGCTTCTCGTAACGTGACGAACCAGTGCTCGTTGAGACATTCGTCTCGAAATCGTCCGTCCAAACTCTCGATATAAGCGTTCTCAACGGGCTTACCCGGGCGAACGGTGTTGTAGTGCCGTCGCCAGGTCTCGATCACGAACTGAGCCTCACGAAGACTGAAGAAGATCTCGCCGTTCAAGAG
>JBKCVM010000110.1:0-10646 GCA_046317855.1 Oligoflexia bacterium | reverse complement strand
TTACTCTGTCATCGAAGAACTCGCTTCGACTCGAATCTTGGACCGTCCGGGCGCAGAAAAAGCAGCAGCAGCCATTCTCGGATCCGACGCAGAAATCAACTATTCAGAATATCTAGACCAGATTTTTAGCTCGAGCACTCCTTCTCAGGCTACGACTCAAACCCCTTCGATCGGTGAAAAAGGACAACTGCTACAACAAATTTTCAATGCCAAAAACGATTCTGAAAAACAGGATCAACTCTATGAGCGGTATCACGAACAGTTTCTGGAGGGTGATTCTACAATTGATCCAAGGCAAGATGCTCGAGAAACGCTGCTTGAGTTAGATAAAACCCTCAAGACTCCGCTCCTGCGAGAAGTCATTCGACAAGCATCATTTAAAAAACAAGCTGCTCTAGAGCTACTCCTGACCAAACTCTGTAACTTAAAATCCGACGATCAAGAGCAGATCAAGACCCTGGTGCTGTCGACGCTCAAGGCCCAAAACATGTTGAATCAGCAGCTTGGCCTCCAGTCGCTCCCGCCCGAGCTTCAGACCGAACTGGATCGAATGACCGATCGAGATTGGAGCGATCTAAAGCTGGGCCTTCTTTCGATGGCATTATTCATTGGGGGCACCCTGCTTTTGACTTTTGCCACAAGCGGAGCCGGTCTTTTTGCGCTTCCGGCCATAGGCACCGCTGGATCGATCACTGCTGGCGCTCTCGTCATTGGCGGAGCAGGTTTAGGCGGAGTAGAAATGCCTAGACGAATGATCAAAGAACTCCCTGCGGCCAAGCAACGTCTGCAAACTGCCCAGAGTTTTAAAGACCAGCAACTCACCGATGACCAAAGCGTGGAGCAACTTCAAAGTGAGCTCACCTCCATTAAGACCTGGGGTGTGGGTGCAAATATTTTCTTTTCACTCTCCATGATCAAACCTGCAGCCATCAGCTTGCATGCTGCCTCTCGAGCAACCGGAGCACTCATTCGCGCTTCGAGGCCAGGCATCAGCGCTGCTGAAAAGAAATCCCTCCTGGAATTGGCTCGTAGGGGCACTCAAGACGCCGAGGTGATCAAGGCAGAGTATTTGTTTGGACAACGTAAACTTAAAGATAAGGCCCTCGATCCCCAAGCATTTAGAGAACAGGTACTGGAAGAGTCCTTAAGGCCAATCGCACTCAAGGTAAAAGACTCCGATCAAGTCGTCAGTGACTCGGCACGGGTGTATGCTCAACTCTTTAAAAACAACCCTACAGAGCTAGAAGAGTTCTTAACCGGAATCCGGAGTCGCCTCAGCCGTAAAGCAGGGCGCCTGACGCCTGGACCGGATCTCGATCTGACTGGGCTCAATGGGATCATGGATTGGCGCAGAAAAGGCACCGCACGCGCTAGCGATCTCGTTGCCACGATCGATGACCTTCTGAGCGGACTAAAAAAGAATTCGAATCTCGAATCCTTATTCAAAGACAAAAACGAGCTCTTTTCAAATTTGATTGAAGAACTCCCCCGCAGAAAAATAGATTGGCTAGCGACCGTCACGATTGACGGGATTCCTGGATTGGGAACTCGAGTGCTTGACCTGAAAGAGGTTGCTCAAGCCAGGAAGGCCCTTCTTGCCAAATTAGGAATCAGTTCTCCGATCAAAACAGGGCCAGGCAGAAATGCCAGTGGGCTGGCCTCAGCACTCAAGGCTAACCTCATGGCGTCAGGCACCCAAGGGACAAACCGCTGGCTTACGATTCGAAGAGAGCTTGCCTCGGCCCTCAAACTCTCTAGCGAAGACGCCGTTGATCAACTCATCAGAAGCGGCGGAGAAATCCAAAAAACGGCTTTTCAAAGCCCTGGACTTAAGGCGGCCCTCCTAGAGGTAGAAAAAAGTCTACGAGGCTATCGCAATCTCTCTGAATTTGATGAATGGCTCGTTGCAAAACGATTGGCAAGACTCACGCGATGAGACAAAAGCAAAAAACAAAAACTATATAATCCACACCAATGGACTCAGAAAAAACAAAAAGCAAGATCCTGACCCCTGAAGAGCTCAAGACTCGGAGACTTGAACGCTCTGGAATCTCGATCCCTCGGCTTGAGGCCCCCAAGCCTTTTCCGACCCTTACCGAGATCCGTAGCCACAAAGACCCTACCCCGCCTCAAGGGACACTCAGGCTTCCTCTGAGTCACCTTGGAACAACCGATCAGAGAAACACTCCCACTGGTCCGCATTTCAGCGGACTCATCAGGCGCAGACCCAGAAAGCAGTCGGATGGATAAGAGACTTTTACAACGCTTGCCGCTCCTGCTGGTAGCCGGGCTCACCCTTTCGCTCAACACGAGTGCAAATGAGAATTGGTCAAAGATCCTAGATCAACTCTATGAGTTTGAACGCCTTAACAAAACAGATCGATCGGCCGAGTGCAGGGACAATTCTCAGCCTCCATTGTTTACAGAATCCTTTGAGCGCACTGATCCAACCCTTTGGTTCAAGCTTCTAAGACAAGGTGTCCAGCCTGCTGTCGACTGGATTGCGAAGCAATTGGTACCTGCAGGCTCAATCTCAAAACAAACCTTTCAAGAATCGAAAGAGATCCTGACAGCCCTCAGATCGCTCCGCCCAAACGAGATCAGAGAAGATGAGGCTCTTCTTCAACTTTTAGGGCGTCGGCTTGACGAATCAACTGAAGCACTCACAGCAGATGAGCTGAACGTCTTACGCAGGCTCGGAAAGAAACGCTTTGCCACTCTCGATGACTTCATTCCAAAACCAGAAGAAAAATATCGGCGTCAACGACTCTTTGAAACATTGAAAATTACTGATGAGTTCTTGCGCAACCGCGCTGGGGCTACTCCTGAGGGACGAGCGCAAGCCTCGCAGCTTGGCAAACAAATCAGCAAACTGGTTTACCAAGGTGTGCTCGACTCAAAAAAGGCAGAAAAACTTGTCTTTGACATCAGACCTACCGAGGCGCTTCGACATCCCAGCGCCTTAATGGAAACCCTGAGTGCGCTCCTGCAAGCAACAGGAAATGACTTTAACCCGGATGCATTACACAAAATTATCTATTCGGCATACGTGAGCCCCCCTTTGGGGAAATATGCCCAACCTCAGTCTCAAAAGGGCATTCTACCTTTTGGTAACTCAGGCCCAGAAGAGGTCATCCTGAAGTTGAAGCGATTCTATGAGGAGCTCGTCGAGCTTCAGTCCCAACAGGGACTCAGCCTTCAAGACTCAATCGAACCTGCGCTCACCCACGCCCAGATCTCTGACTCAGCCGAGGCTCAAGCATTCAGAGAGACGATTGTCCCTTCCGTCCAAAAGATCGCTGATTTGATCTCGGAACGAGCAGCACCCCAGATCCAGCTCACCCAACCGACGCAAATCGCCCCATCCAAACCCCAATCCGCCTCTCAAAACAGCGAGACCTCGACCAGAGGCGTTTCTGAGAGCGTGCAGACTACGATCAAGGCCATAGGGCTCGGGGCCGCCGCAACTGTAATCACAACCTCCGTTGCCGGAAATCCTGAGGACAAAACCCAGGAAGCAGAAATCACTCTATCGCGAAACTACGAGGAGGCGGTTCGCCTCTTTCCAGTTCCTGGGCCTGGCCAATGCCTGAAGACCGAAACGCTCCAAAAGAATTCTTCTCCGGCCTTGCTCTCAGCTATTCAAAGTGAGCTTGACCTTGTGGCTCAGTGAATCTGGCCTCACATTGATTTAACGACAAGAGAGCTCACTTTTGCAAAAGAAAGAGCCCCCGTTCACATCGACTATAAAATCAGCTATCTCGCTCACTCGGGAGAGAGGATCCAAAAAGCCCTCAAAAATCAAAAATCCAGTGGTATGTTTGCGGCTCGAGTCCAAGCCAATTGGCTTCAGCAGATGCTCGAGGTCCGTCGGCTCCACGAAAAACAAAACGGAAAATCCAGCTGGAATCGCTCTGAATCCCGTTTAGCTGAAGTAGCGCGGGAGCTTCTGATCAACGATCTTCGCGGTATTCTTGTACAAGTCTACTGTCACTCTGGGGCCAATGAAGACCTCCGACGTCTTCATACCGTCTTTGGTCCCACCGTCCAGGAACTGATTTCAACGATCGCCCCAAATCGCTCTGAAAGAAAGAAGCTCAGAGATTGGACAGAAACTCAATTCCGACAACTCGCAGAAAAGCCCATGGAAAGCCTTGAGCGCATCGACACACTGGGAACTCTGCATCTCTTACTCTCGGCAATCGATCACGCGCCATAGACAGAGCGCTAGACTCCACTCACGTGATGGGCATTCAAGACCGGAAGCTCTTTCCAGTCGCGATGCTTTTCTGTTCCACGCGCAGTTCCAAAAATGCTTCTCAGTTGCCCACAGGCTGCCAGAATGTCGCGCCCGCGCGAGATACGGACCGTTGCAGTCAGTTTGCGATCAATTAAGTAGCGTTGAAACTTCTTCACGACCTCATCGGAAGGACGTTTGAACTCTGAACCAGGATGCTCATTGAACGGGATCAAATTAATTTTGGATGGAATACCGCGCGTGAGGCGGATGATTCTCTCTGCATCCTCGAGAGTGTCGTTTAATCCTTTGAGCATCACATATTCAAAAGTGATTCGACGATGAGGGCCCAGCGGATAGCGCCTGCAGGCATCCAAAAGTTCATCAATACTCCAGCGCTTGTTGACAGGCATGATCTTGGATCGCTGCTCATCGGTTGTTCCGTTGAGAGAGACGGCAAGTGAGACGTCGACGCGACGCCCGAGCTCCTCAATAGCTGGAACAATTCCGCTCGTGCTGACCGTGACTTTGCGTTTTGAAAAATTAAGCCCGTCCTCGTCGAGGAGGATCTGGCAGGCTTTGGCCACGTTATCCAAATTATGAAGCGGCTCACCCATCCCCATGAAGACAATGTTGGTGATCGGAGCGATCATTCGCAACTCATGCACTTGGGTCACGATCTCGTGAACCCCCAAATGACGATCGAGCCCCTGAATCCCAGTGAGACAGAACTTACAGCCCATGGCGCATCCCACCTGACTTGAAATGCAGGCCGTTAGCCTTTTCCAACGTTCTGAAGTGAGGTCCTTATCCTCGGTCTCGCGGCCAGCAAAGCGCCTGCCCTCGCTCAAGGCCTCGTCTTCATGAGCCTCACGAAAGGCTTCGCGTTCGTCTTTTTCTTGCAAAGCTGCCGGAATAATCACGCTCTCAATGGTCTTGTTGTCCCCGAGATCCCACAAGAATTTGTGAGTCCCGTCCTGAGCCTGACGAGTGATGCGGCTAGTGAGTCTGAAGATCGGAAGATTCTCTGAACACCACTGGCGCAGATCTTTGGAAAGATCTGTCATGGCGCCCCAGTCAGTGACACCGCGCTGATAAACCCATGAAAAAATTTGCTTTGCTCGGTAGCGAGCTTGGCTCGACGCCTTATGATTCAAAGCTTGCTCAAGCTCCGGAGTACGAACAGTATCGCGCCGCAGTTTTTTCTCAAGGATCTGCCTACTGATCGGAATCAACGCTTGTGAAAGCTCAGACTGGGTCAGGGATTGTAGAAAGGTCATGAGGCTCTTCAGCTCTATGGGCTCGTGGTTTCAATCAAGAATGCTACCGAGGCCTTGTAGCAAACTGAACCTTTCAGTCAAGTATGGGCTTGCCTGAGTGAGATTAAGTGAGGCACTCAATAGTCAAAACTAAACCGTTGAAATCATTTGATTTTTTAAATAAAGAACACCCAAAGGCCCCGACTATAGGCCAACAAATCCTCGAGTGGCAATCATCCCCACCCAACTCCATCTAAACGGCATCAGCTGGACGCGCTTGGACTGGATCGCCCAAGCAATCTCTTTCCAAGGATGGGGCCACGGCCGCGACTGCTCCGACCAAGCTTTCCAATCCTGCTGCAAAAGTTGCACGCCTTGAACCGGCACCGAAAGTCGCTCGCCCAAGTACTTCGTCACATCCGAAAGGTCTGCCCGACGGTCCGCGCCCAAGAATGAAAGATCAGGCTCGCCAAATTGCTCCAACTTTCCCTTTCGGTAGACCACTATGAAATCCGTCAACTGACCGCCCTCAGATTCCAGTCGCAAAAGGACTCCAAACGAAGACGGAAGCACCCGATTCCACCAGGAGCGCTCCAACGCATCGAACAAAAAATGACCGCGCCTCGGAAGAGCCTGCTGAGGAGTATCTCGCCCGCTTCCACGAGTTTCCTCCACCCATTCCTTTCGAATTCGGTCAATCTGCGCAGGCAAGTGCGTTTCTGCAAGCGCCTCAATGATCCAAAGATCCATCTGCTTATGAGTCGCCCGGACTATCTCACGATTTGCAAATTGTACTTTGAGCTCGTCTACGGATGTCCCCACCCAGCTCGAAAGATCCTCGCCCTCGGCAAACGCAGAGAGGACCACCCCTTGATCCTCAACCAAGTAAATCGGCGCGTTTGAGCCCCCGCCTTCTCGGCGCACGGGGTAAAAAACCCGCTGAAGTGCCCGCCAGTCCTGCACTAGTTCCATGTGCTCTGCTCCCAGCCCGAGAGCTCCGCCGATGCAGCAGCAAAGGCCACGCCCTGAGTTTCTTCCGCTACGCGAGAAGCTTGTCTGCGCTCCAGCTCGTCTTCCCACTCCGAATCCATGACCTCCAAAGGCAGCACTCCGCACGGAGGAGCGGCAAGATGAAACCTCTGCGAAGGGATGACGTCCTTGGACTCATTTGAATCTTCGAGCGTATTCCCTAGCTGGGTCCCCAGATCCCCGACACGCACCTCATTTGGAAATAACAGGTCCGCCTCCACAGCTCGCGAAGAAGGATTGAGCACAAACACTCCCCGTCCGCCGCCGCGTCGCTCTAACGCAATCACTTCGAGCCTTGAGTCACTCGTGGCACACGGATTCTTAATCGCCGCCAATCCAAGCAAAGCATGTACGAACTGCTGGGCTGACTCTGTGGACTCGGCCTTTTCGAGGGCGTGGCTATCGTAGATCACCAATTTTCCCTCACCCATCGAATAGAGTTCAAACGGAACCCCGACGTGGAGATCCATTCGTTGGCTGCCCCCCACCCCTCTGCCTTGGCATACACGCGAGAGCTCGGCTCGAGCCGCCTCAGTGTAGAGCAGACTTCTCGGAAGTGCCGTGACTCTTCCCGATCGAGTCCAAGTCAACAAGTGAGCCATTCGGGTGCGAGTGACAATCACTGTCGGATCCACAATCAAAAGATCGGCATCCATTCCCTCGTCGCCCCTCAAAAGATCATCCGAAGCGATCATTCGGCTAAACGCACCCAGCCTCAGCTTCAACTCATCCCAGAGGTCGGCACCACCCGCTCCTCCTGAGGACCACAAATGTGAATTTAAATAAAAAGCACGCTGACGAAGCCTGTAATCTCCGTGCACCAGCGACCGAGCCAGCGTCTCTGCCCGACGCCTAAAGCCCTCGGACAAAGTGAACCACTCCTCTGAGTCCACCATCACTCCGCCGCCCTGTGAGGCCAAAAGCAGAATGGACTTCAGAATCAAAAACTGTTTTTCAGAATCTAGTAGTGAAGCAAATCCTGCTTCACCGGTCCAATGAACCCAGGGTAACGCAGCCACTCCCTCTACTTCAGAGCGGCGGCTAGCGGCCTCATCAATGAGTTTTCCTAAACGCACAAAATCTGCGCGGGCTCCCCCAGAAAAAGCCAAAGCCTGAGAATACAGCATCGAGGGGTCCACCTCGGGCGTATAGAGCTCGATCTGAGAGAGGGGAAGCGAGATCGCTCTGCGCCCAAAGTACTGGCTATTACGCGCTCTAAATTGGTCCTCTGCATCTTGCATGAACCAGCGCCGATTGACCAACTCCAAGCTCTTGACCTTCCAACGATTGGCTGCAGCAGCCGTGGGCTCGCAAAACTCAGGCCCTGCAAAGCGCTGCTCAATGCGAGAACGCAACTGAAGGCCCACAGCTCCAGAAAAGTCCCCTGCCAGACCCCCAAAAGCCGAAAGACTGCTGGAGCGGGGAGAACGATAGTACTTCCAGAAACTTCCGGTGAGCGTGAGACTCACCCTATCAAGAACACCGGGAACTCCGCGCTTTTGAACATCTCCCAGCACGTGATCGACTCGAACCCAGTAGTTCTGAAACCTCTTCTGAAATTCGGACGAGTGAAGCGAGGGAATCGCATGCGCATGGGGGGCCGCCAGAGAAACCACCGTTCCTCCGTCCGCGTGGACAGCCAAACACTCTGAGCGCGAAAGCAGGTCCCGCGGAATCCCTGAATTGGGAGCTGAAAGTCCAAGCTCAGGCGAGACAATCAAATTCACTGCAAGGCTTCGTTCAGCCGCAGCATGAAGAAACTTGGACAAACTATGCTGAATATCCGCCTCAATTTGCTGCCACGGCACGAAACTCACTACTTCGGTCACACCTTGTTGGACAAGACTGTCCAATCGTTCTACCAAAGAGGTCGGGCGAAATTCCCAATAGTTCACCACGAATCGGAGCGGTAAAATGTTATACTGATGACGATCGATCCCCAACACGCGATCAAGTATTGCATGCGTCAGATATTTTTCAAATGTCAGATATTCATCCAGATGGGTACGCATCCCCTCACCCATCCCCTCACTGAAGGAGGCCATTTTTATGTGGTTTTTTTCTGAAGAAGAAAAGCTACTTCAAGACACAGCGCGTCAGTTTGCAAAAGCAGAGCTCGCCCCAAAAATCGAAAAACTGGACGAAGAAGAAGGCTTTAATCGCCAGGCCTTTGAAAAACTAGGTGAGCTGGGACTTCTTGGAATCACAGTTCCTGAAAAAGACGGAGGGGCGGGCCTGGGAGCAGTGGCCACGACCCTCGTTTTTGAAGAAGTCGCCGCAGTCGACGCATCGACTGCGCTTTCATACCTCGCCCATTCAGTGCTCTGCCTCAATCAAATTGCGGCAAACGCAAATGCCGAGCAGAAATCTCGCTACCTCCCCAAACTCCTTTCAGGGCAGTGGATCGGCGGAATGGGAATGACTGAACCTGGCGCTGGTTCTGATGCGCTCGGAATGAGAACCCGCGCTGTCAAATCTCCGGACGGAAAGTCCTACACTTTGAATGGCTCCAAAACCTTCATCACCAATGGGCCCTGCGGCGAAGTGTTTTACTGTTACGCAAAAACCGGCGAATCAAAAAAAGACATTTCAACTTTCATCATCGAAAAGGGAATGCCGGGTTTCTCTACGGGAAAGAAATTTTCTAAAATGGGAATGCGCGCTTCACCCACGGGTGAGCTCGTTTTTGATCAGTGCACGGTTGGCCTCGAACAGCGCGTCGGCGGCGAAGGCGAGAGCCTTAAAATGATGATGCGAAATCTCGACCTCGAGCGCATCACGATCGCAGGAATTTCACTAGGAATTGCACGAGCCGCGATCGAAGCTGCCACCCATTACGCCAGAGATCGCAAACAATTTGATAAACCCATCGGAAGCTTTGGCCCTGTTCAAGAAAGGCTCGCCGAGAGCTCAGGCTGGTTCGAAGCTTGCCGTGCCCTGACCTACTCTGCTGCTAAAATGTGGGACGAAGGCAAACTCGTGGGAAAAGAAGCTTCAATGATGGCCGCCAAAGCCAAATTAACGAGTGCCCAAATGGCCACCCGAGTAGGACTGGAATGCATCCAAATCCTCGGCGGGTATGGGTATATTCGCGAATTTCCGGTTGAGCGCTACATGCGGGATGCCAAGCTCATTGAGATTGGAGCGGGCACGAATGAAGTCCTGCGCATGATTATCGCCCGCCAGATGCTAGGCGACGGAGCCATCGGCTGATATAAGCGGGACATGGATTTTCTGCCCACTCCCGTTCAAGCTGAGCTGCGTTCACTGGCCCGTAAATTCGTCAAAACGAAAATAGCGCCGATCGTCGAGCAGGACGAAGCTTCGGGGACTTTTCGACCCGAAATCATTGCAGGGCTAGGCGAGCTGGGACTCACCGGGATTCCCGTGGCTACGGAGTACGGGGGCGCAGGCTTGGGCTATCAAGACTACATTGTCGCTCTCGAAGAAATTGCTCGCGTGAGCGCCTCTTACGCCATCAGCGTTGCAGTGACTGGACTCCCTCAGGTCATCCTGGCTGAGGGAGGCACTCCTGAACAAAAAGCCAAATACATACCGCCGCTAGCCTCGGGCTCTGCCATCGGGTCATTCAGTCTCTCAGAAGCAGGCTCTGGATCCGACGCAGGCTCGCTCACCACCACTGCCAAACTTTCGGGCGATCATTATGTACTCAACGGTACCAAACTCTGGACCACTCAAGCCGATAGCGCCTCGACCCTTTTGCTCATGGCTCGCACCGGCGAACCCGGCCCCAAAGGGATCTCCGCTTTCATTCTCGAAAAGGGGATGTCCGGGCTTTCGATGGGAAAACGCGAAAAAAAGATGGGCCTACACATTTCTCACACTATGGAAGTCCTGCTGGAGAACGTGAAGGTTCCGGTCACTCATCGGGTGGGTAACGAAGGTGACGGCTTTAAGGTGGCCATGAACGCTCTCTATGCTGGACGAATCACCATTGCTGCGGTTGCCATTGGAGTTGCTGCAACTGCACTGGAGATCGCAGCAGCACACTCGAGAGAGCGTTCCCAGTTTGGAAAACCTATCGGTGAGCACCAGGGTCTTCAATTCATGCTGGCCGACATGGTCACGTCTTTAGATTCTGCAAGGCTGCTCGTGCAGCG
>JBKCVM010000109.1:0-13139 GCA_046317855.1 Oligoflexia bacterium | reverse complement strand
GCCGGTTCGATGAAAGTCCTTGTCCTTCGAGGTACTTCCGGATGGCGTTGGCGCGTTTTTCGCCTAGAGCGATGTTGTACTGAATGCCCCCACGGGTGTCGCAGTGGCCTTCGATCTGAATTTTGAGACTGGTCTTGTCCTTAAGAATGGCCGTGTTGTTTTTCAGGACAGTCCGGGCAGCATCCGTAATTGTAAAAGAGTCGTAGGGAAATCTTACAGTCTCGAGGCCGAGTGCTTTGCCGGAGTCCGAGTCACCGATCTGATCTCCGTCGCTCAGATCGGTTGTTGCCGAAAAGGCGTCATCTGGCTTTTGTTTCTTGGCGCAGCCTGAGGCAGAAATCAAAACAGTCATGAGCGCGGCTGTCAGGGTGGCTGTCAGGGTTGCGGGGGCCGACCAGAAAGATGGTTTTTTGATCATGAGGAGGCTCCTATAGAAAAGGTTTCTTTACGTAAGATGAGGCAATCTGTGCGAAATTGCAAATCGGTCCGGCAATCGGTCTGAATGACCGGAAATTTTCGCGTAAAAGCCTCTCATCGGCGATTTTTTAGGCACGCCGATCGCATGACTCCGTCCCGGAGGTAATACTGAAATGCGTGATTTGAATAAAGTCTTCTTGATTGGTCGTCTGGGAGGAGATCCTGTGAAGTCTGAGACCAAGTCTGGGCGAGTGGTGGCTTCATTTTCGATGGCCACTTCTCGCAGAGTTCGGCCCGAAGGGGCGGACGGAACAGAGGAACCCATTCAAAAGACGGTCTGGCATCGAGTCGTGAGCTGGGGCAAGGAGGCCGAGAACACTGCCCTTTACTTAAGAAAAGGTGCCTTGGTCTTGGTTGAGGGGACCCTCAAGAGTCATGATTACGTGAATGCAGAAGGACAGCAGAAGCAACGCATGGAAGTTCACGCGGATCACGTCACTTTTTTGACGCGAGCCCCTGCTCCCACCCTGCAGTCTGACATCGCATCAGCGTGATGAGGTCACTAAGTCCCCGACCATGATTGCCCTCGGGCTAAAGGAGGGGGCCTGATCTGGACTGATCATTTTGTCGAGTCGGGCGATGGCCACGCCCGACTCGGCATGGATCACCTTTAGCGTGGCAATCGGAAAAACTACTTCTTTGTATAGCTTCTCGCTCAGGAGGTCATAGGTGGCCAGTTTTCGGCTCACTTCTAAGACGGAACCCTTTCGGACGCCCTGCTGAACGCCCATGTTAATGTAGTAGTCTTTTGACGGGATTTCGCCTGGATTTCCCATGTCCACACCCCGGTGGACGCTGTACACCACTGCATCGGCGGCCGTTGCAGTCGTGGGGGCTATGAACCAGAGGGCAATGACCAGAGTCACGGTCAGGATTGCCGATCCCAAAAACATTCCGGTGATCCAAATGCGCTGCTTGAGCGCATGGGCTGCAAAAATGTTCAGATCTTCTCTGGCCGGTTTCATGGCAAACCTCCTGCCTTCCTCAGGAGTCTTCTCGGACACATTGCGTGAATTCATGAGTCCTGACTTGCTTTCAGTCTGTTGTCTCATCTTGACACGGAACCTTGCCGAAAAGTGGGACGAGATGTGGAAGTCGATCGAAATTGCAGCACTCAGTAAGCTCACTCGGGACCTTCCGGTGGATCTTTATCTGCAGTTAGGCGCCGGCACTTATTGTCATGTGTTTTCAAAAAGCACTGGGTTGGATTATCGGCGCCTGGTTTCGTACCGTCAAAAAGGCGTCAGTGAGCTTTTCTACAAAGCGGAGGACCATGACCTCATCTCTCGCTACGTAAATGAACATCGAATGGATGAGCTCGTTCGAAAAGGTCAGCTCACTCCCGAGCAAAAGGCAGGCGTCCTGTTGAACTGGACTGAGCAGACGGCAGCTCAGGTCTTTTCACAGATGCCAGTCACAGAAGAGGCGGCGAGAGAAAGTAGAGAGCTCGTGACCAGTCTCGTGGATCTGATGAGTGCTCAGCCGCAGTCGCTTGCGGCATTACTGAGGTTGGTTTCACACGGCGATTATCTTTATTATCACTCAGTTGCTGTCTCTATTTTTAGTGGCCTTCTGGCCAGGGTCTCGCAGAAGTATTCTGATGCCGATATCCGTCTGATCGCCTGGGGAGGGTTCTTGCACGACGTGGGCCTCAGTCGAATGGAAGAGCAATGGACTTGTGATCCATTGATTGATCCAGGTGCAGCGGAGGTGAGGATAATTGAGGAGCACTGTCAGCTCGGAGTTGAAGCGATCCAGGAACTAGAAGTGGTCCCCAAAGAGGTCAGGTTCATGGTCTTCCAGCATCATGAGTCCCCAGATGGCAAGGGGCTTCCTAATCGTCTCAAGGGTTCGTCGCTGCACCCGCCTGCCATGCTCATCGCGCTTGTGGACGCCTGGGCCGCTCTGATCAGTCGGCATCCACACAGAGACGCGCTCACTCCTGCCGAGGCGCTGGCGGTCTTAGAGTCGGATCGTTTTCAAGGGCGATTTGATGAACAAGCAATGGAATGGTTGAAGCAGGCGCTTTTTCCGTCGCGGCATTTGCAGCAGAAAAAATCTGCATAATCACTTAGTGGGTGAGCTCTTTGCGAAGCCGGCGATCCACGCCATAAAATTTTTCAGGAGATTTTCCAATAATCCAGGGCTGCAGCAAAGTCAGACGTCGCTGGCGTGGCCCGGCGCTCCAGAGCTGGTTGCGTTCTAAAGCCAGCGCCAAGGGTTTAAGATTGGATAAGCTGGATTCGGCAGCTGCTTTGCGGATCTCGAGCACTTCTGGCGAGCTTGCTGGTTCAAGCTCCAAGATCGGAGCGATGAGTTGCAACGGGCTCGCAAAAAGCCAGTTCCAGGAAAAAATAAGGAGATCACACTCGCCTTCACGAAAGCGTTGCAAAGCGGCTTGAAGAGGCTGAGGCTCCACCCGGATCGCTGCTCCGGCGTCATCCATTTTTCTGGAGAGCGACCGAATGGCCGAGTTTGGGGCAGCAAATTCAGGGCCAGGCACCACCCAGTCCACCCGGATCGTAAAGTTCTTGGGAAGGGGTCGGGCGCCCTGAGGCGGCTTGAGAGTGATCCGTGTGCTTGATCCCCAGTCCTCGAGAAAGGGGAGGATTCTGTCGCCCAAAAGCTCAGCCGTCGAATTGATTTCAAAGGCTTTTTGCCAGAATTCAGAATCGAGCGCGGATAAGAGAGCAGTCCGGTGGGCGCGATTTTTCAGTGTCCTTAAATTGAGAAGGGCCAGCTGAAATTCTGGAGCCAAAGACGCATCTAACCTTATTTTTTTGGCAGTGAGCTCCGGCTTGAGCTCCAGTCGAGGGGGTGCCGCCAGAACATCGGATGTGAGAGTGCCTGGAACTTCAAGAAGGTCCACTGATCCTGCTAAAAAAGCGTCCAGTGCCAGCTTGGGGCTTTCAAACCAGAGCTGCTCCAGATGGTCAGCCAGAGGCAGGGCCAGGAGCCCCTGGTTCAGATCAAACGAGTTGGAGTAGTTTTGGGTCGCCTTGAAGGTGGCTTTTCTGCTCGGAAACCAAGTATCCAGAGTCCAGGGGCCTGTTCCAACGCCTAGGTTTTCGTTTTGGCCATCAATCGAAGGAGCAGTGAAGCCCAGTGTGAGTTTTCTTTCGAAATCAGGGTCGGGTTCTGTGAGGACAACCTCTAAGGTGCTCGGGTCTTTTGGGGTAACCGATTTGAGTTGATCGGCAAAAAGTCTGCGCGCCGAAGACTCCGGAGGCAGCGAGCTCAGTTTTTTCCACGAATCTACGAAGTCCTGAGCCACGAGTTTTCTGGAAGTTCCATTAAAAGGAATGCCTTCCCGGATTCTGATTTCTGCACGGGTGCGAGTGGAGTCCCATTGAACCGCCTCAGCCGCAAGCAACGGGACCGGGAGCGGTCCCTGTGGAGTTTTTGATAGCTCAAACAAAGTATCGTGAGTCCAAAGCAAGAGAGGGCGACTGGGGGCATGATCCCATAGGCTGGGTGAGGTTCCTGCTGGTCTTTGAATGGCCGCAATTCGGATTTCTGAAGGAGGGAGTCTCTTGGTTGAGGCGTAGAGCAGAAGGAGGGCGCCCACTGCGGTGAACCAGAAGACTTTCTGACCCGAGATCTTCATGTCAGTTTCAACCTCAATTCAGCCATGCTCTTTCAACAAGAAGAGTTGCTTGTTTGTAAGCCTCAGTAAGGCCTGCTGGCTTGGTGCCGCCGGCCTGGGCAAAATCTGGCTTTCCGCCGCCTTTGCCTTCGATCAGCGGAGCGATGCCCTTGAGCAGATCGCTTGCAGAGATCTTCTTGGGAGCGTTGGGGCCAAGCGCCACAATGAGCGAGGCCTTATCGGCCTCTGGGTCTTTCATGCCCAAAATGATGACAGAATTGGGCGCTTTTTGCTTGAGAACGTCCGAGAGATCCCTCAGGCGTTTCATTCCGTCTTTGTCTGGAGCGCAGCTTGCAGCCACCAGCTTGGTGCCCGAAAAATCACGTGCTTGCTCAAGTAGAGTGTCGACTTCGGCAGCAGCCGACTGAGCTTGAAACTGCTCGATGGTTTTCTTGAGCTCGCGCTCCCGTGCACTCATGGCATCCAGACGTGCGAGGACCTCTTCTCCTCCCGAGGCCTTGAGGCGCTCTTCGATTTCCGCGAGCGCAGCGGTGCGGGAGCGGAGGTAGTCAAAAGCTCCTTTAGAAGTATAGGCAATCAGTCTTCGGACTCCGGCTGCGATGCCGGACTCGCTGGCGATCTTGAAGAGATGGATGTCCGAGCTCAGGTCCACATGAGTTCCGCCGCAGAGCTCGGTCGAGTAGTCCCCCACTCTGACGACTCGTACGCGATCTCCGTACTTCTCTCCAAAGAAGGCAATTGCCCCTGCTGCGATCGCCTCATCCTTAGCCATTTCTTGCTTTGACACGGTCTCTCCTGACCAGATTTTCTGGTTCACCAGGTCTTCGACCTTCTGGATTTCGTCCCGAGTCATGGCCTGAAAATGGGTGAAGTCAAAGCGCAGGAGATCCGGAGCAACGAGCGAGCCAGACTGTTTGACATGCTTTCCGAGCACTTCACGAAGCGCCCATTGCAGCATGTGGGTCGCAGTGTGGTTACGGGCAGTCAGCGCCCGGATCTCACGATCTGTCTGCTGGAGAACCTTTTTTCCGGCACTGAGGGTCCCGCGAGTGGGGCGGATCTTTACCACGGTCAGTTCTGGAACCGGTTTAATTACGTCGACGACCTCGCCTTCAAAGTCAGCGCTCTTGACGCGACCGTGGTCGCCCAGTTGGCCGCCGCTCTCTCCGTAAAAGGGCGTGACGGCAAAAACAGCTTCGATCAGCTCAGGAGAGTCAGAACGAGTGCCTGGGTCGTGAGAGGGAATCACAGCAAGGCACTCGGATTCGACCTCGAGCTTTTCGTAACCCACAAACTGCGGGAGCTTGTTTGAGGCCTTTAGTTCAGAAGCCAGCTTGAGATAGGCCTCATTGAGGGACGCCTCGCCTGAGCCTTTCCAGTGCTTGCGACTTTCGGCGCGTTGATGCTCCATGGACTTTTCAAATCCAGCTTCGTCCACGTTCAGTCCACGCTCAGCGCAGATCACACGAGTCAGGTCGAGCGGAAAGCCAAAGGTATCGTAAAGCTTGAAAGCCACATCACCGGCAAGTGACGATCCTTTCTTGAGTGAGGCGGTGGCGAGGTCTAGGAGTTCAAGGCCGCGCTCAAGCGTCTTCAAGAACTGTTCTTCTTCTGCTTGTACGGCTTTTTTTATGAATTCACGTTTATCGGCAAGATCTGGGTAGGCCTCGACCATCTGGTCGATCACAAAGCCTGTGGTTTGATGCAAGAAAGGACCTTTAAAACCCAGTTTCGATCCATGGCGAATCGCCCGGCGCATGATGCGCCGAAGGACGTAGCCTCGACCTTCGTTTGAAGGGAGCACTCCGTCGCCAATCAAGAAAGCCGTGGCGCGCGAGTGGTCGGCAATCACTCGGAACGAAACAGCATCGGGCGACTTGGTGTCGTAGGCCTTACCCACGAGCTTGGCCGTCTTCTGGATGATGTCCTGAAAGCAGTCCGTATCGTAGTTCGTTTCGACGTTCTGGATGATCGAGGCAATGCGCTCAAGGCCCGCTCCGGTATCTACCGAGGGCTTGGGAAGCGGAGTGAGCTTGCCGCTTGAGTCGCGGTCAAACTGCATGAAAACAAGGTTCCAGAACTCCATGTATCGATCACAGTCACAGCCCATCTTGCAGGTGGGCTTGCCGCAGCCATGCTTCTCGCCGCGATCAATGAAGATCTCCGAGCACGGGCCACAGGGGCCGGTATCGCCCATCGACCAGAAGTTGTCCTTCTCGCCAAAGCGGTAGATACGGTCCTTGGGGACGCCCTCTTGCTGGTGCCAAATTTCAGCCGCTTCGTCGTCCTTTTCAAAGACCGTCACATAGAGCCGGTCCTTGGGAAGTTTGAGCTCCTGAGTGACGAATTCCCATGCAAAGTGGATTGCTTCTTTTTTGAAGTAATCACCGAACGAAAAATTTCCGAGCATCTCAAAGAAAGTGTGGTGGCGGGCGGTGAAGCCCACGTTTTCTAAATCGTTGTGTTTGCCGCCTGCTCTCACGCACTTCTGTGAAGTGGTTGCGCGTTTGTAGGGCCGGTGATCCTTTCCAAGAAAGACGTCCTTAAATTGGACCATTCCCGCATTGGTGAAAAGCAGGGTCGGGTCATTTTGCGGAACGAGCGACGAACTCTCCACTGGGGTGTGGCCGTTTTGGGCAAAGTAATTCAGAAATTTGCTACGGATTTCAGCGGCTTTCATGTGTTTTATGCATAGCCCTCAGCAGCCGCTGTCGCAAGGGCTTGAAGGGGCTGCGTGAGCGTCAAGCCAAGAAAGGCCGGGGACTTGCGTCGCCCGGCCTTTCGTATGGAACTCAGGTCCTAGATTGCTTTTGAGAACCTACTTTTTGGCAGGAGCCTTGGGAGCAGCTGAAACCGCAGCTTTTGCTGCTGCAGGCGTGGCAGGTGCCCCAGTTGCAATACTGGGCTTGCCTGCTGCGGTTGCTCCAGCAGGAGCCGTCTGGGGATTGTGGTTTGCCGTGGCTTCTTTTTTGACTCCGATACCGGCTTTGGCGAGCACTTCTGTACGGATCTTATCCATGGCAGAAGTGTTGTCCTTGAGCCACTGGCGTGCGTTTTCACGTCCCTGTCCAATGCGCTCGTCCTTATAGGTGTACCAAGTCCCGCTTTTCTCGATGATGTTCATATTTGTCGCGAGATCCAGCAGGTCACCTTCTTTGGAGATGCCTTCGCCGTAAAGGATGTCGAATTCGACTTCCTTGAAGGGAGGCGCCATCTTGTTCTTCACGACCTTCACGCGGGTGCGGTTGCCGATCACATTTTCGCCGTCTTTCAGGGCGCCGATTCGGCGGATGTCGAGGCGAACCGACGAGTAGTACTTCAGTGCATTGCCGCCCGTCGTGGTTTCTGGGTTTCCGAACATCACACCGATCTTCATGCGGATCTGGTTGATGAAGATCACAATCGTCTTGCTGCGATTGATTGTGCCGGTGAGTTTGCGGAGGGCCTGGCTCATGAGGCGGGCCTGCAAGCCCATGTGTGAATCACCCATTTCGCCCTCGATTTCAGCGCGCGGCACGAGGGCTGCGACCGAGTCGATGACCAGCAGGTCGATGCCGCCGGAGCGGACCAGTGCGTCGGCGATCTCTAGGGCCTGTTCGCCAGTGTCTGGCTGCGAGATGAGGAGGTCATCCGTGCGGACGCCCAGCTTGCGGGCGTAGTTCACGTCGAGTGCGTGTTCTGCGTCGACGAAGGCTGCGATGCCGCCCAGTTTCTGGACTTCTGCAATCGCATGGAGAGTAACGGTTGTCTTGCCCGATGCTTCAGGTCCGTAGATTTCAATGATGCGGCCGCGCGGAATGCCGCCGATGCCGAGCGCTAGGTCGAGGCTCAGCGAGCCCGTTGGCACGGCCTGGGTGTCCTGTGCGACGAGATTTTCGGTCTCTCCCAAACGCATGATCGAGCCCTTGCCGAACTGCTTTTCGATCGCAGCAACAGCAAGCTCAATGGCCTTGTTCTTTTGGGTGTGGTTCAAGTTGTTCTGGCTGGTTTCCATAGTGATGCTCCCCCTGATGGGTTGAACTGGATGGTTAACAAAGGTGCTGACGAAGCGTGTCGGTTAGCATTTGGCGTACCATGCGTATGAAGACCATGGAAGCCGCGTGTTGGAGTGCGATTCGAGTTTGTGCGGTGCGTTTGGTTTTTTGTGGAAACCTGATTTTTTTCGTCACTGCAAAAGTCTGAACTTTGCCGCGCCGTTTAATTGCGCAAGCCACGAAAATTGTTCCAACTTTTTTTGGATCTCGGGGCAGTGGGCCCAGATCTCCAGTGATGGCGCCTGAGATCGTTGCCTGAGGGGTTTTTTTAAGAACTTTCAGGGCAAGCATCCGGGAGGTTTGGGTACTTTCAGTCCCATACCGTTTGAGTAGGGACTGATCGATTTTGAGCCAGCTGCTCTTGGTTTCGGACTGGTAGACGACTGCGCTTCCGCAAAAGTTTTTAGAAATGCCTGGAACTTGAGTCAGCAGAGCAGCAGTCAAGCCTCCGGTGCAGCTTTCCGCCAGCACGAGCTGTGCTCCGGTTTTTTCAAGTAACTTTGCTAGCCGAAGGGCCTCAGGGTGTGGGGAGCCAGCCATAGTGTTGGGCAATCGCAATCGACGCAAGGGCCTGGAGGCCGGCCACCCAGTCATCAGCCATTACGCCCCAGGCGCAGTGCCACGCCGAGCCAGAGGAATGGGACCAGCGATCCACGAGCTTGACGGGCCAAGGTTTGAGGATGTCGAAAATTCGAAAAAGCAAAAAGGCCGCTAATAGCAGTTCCCAGTGGTCACCTGCCGTAGCGGCTGCGATTCCGACTCCCGTAGCCTCGTCCACCACGATGTTCTGGTTGTCCTGGGTTTGGTTGAGTTCATCAAAAATTTTTGAGGCCCAGACTCCCCATGCAGCGAGCACAATCCAGCAGGTCGCTCGTAGCCAGGGCTCCCAGGGTGCGAGCGACCACCAGAGTGGCAGGGCGAGCAGGCTCCCCCAGGTTCCGGGGGCTGCAGGAAGAAGTCCCGCGCCAAAAAAAGTGGCACCCAGCAGGGAAAGTTTTCCGCGCCAAGAGCTCTGGATGTTTGGCCAAAGGATCTGTCTGCGATTCATGATTCTCCCTTGCTCAGTTCAGAAAACTCTCTTGGAACTGCCACAGCACGCCCTTTCTCGTCGATGATTGCGGCTTTGATTTGGGCCCGGGTGATGAGTTGCTCACCCCGACGGATCTCTTGTTCGATCACAAGGCTGGCGCGCCCCAGCTCGGAGAGCCTGCTCAAAATGACCAACTCTTCATTGATGAGAGCAGATTTGAGGTAGTCGATTTGGAGGTGTCGCACCACGGGCCAGCGTTTCAGTTCATCGAGGCGTGAAAGCGTAAGCCCGCAGCTTGCCAGAAATTCCCAGCGTGCATGCTCCAGGTAGTTCAAATAAACGGCATGGTTGACGTGGCGATAGCTGTCGAGCTCGTACCCGCGAACGAAAATGCGGCACTGATGATGCCATGGTGCGTCTAGAGTTTGTGTCGTCTGCTTCACAGCCTGGTGCTAGCTCACGCTCGTATCACTGTCGAGATCATTGCAAGCTGTTGAAACCTTGAGCTAGAGTGCGGCCAGTCATGGCCTTCAATCGGCGTTACGACATTCGCTGGGAAACCCTCGATATTATCGTTCGCGGCAAATCCGCGATCGATGCCAGCACAGGTTTTCAGCTCAAGAGTCTTGACGACGTCGAGCGCTTTTTACTGGGTTATGGATTTGATCTAACAAACCCCATCGAAAAGGCAGAGCTTTTTGGAAACTTTCATGAAGCTCTGAATTTCGTGCGGAAAAATTTTTTGAGTCCCGAAAATCCAGACGGGCTAAAGCTGGAGGTCCCCAGAAAAATTGTCGAGCTCGTGGATGTTCGTGAGCTTTTTCTGATGGCGAGTCTGAGTGCGCCTGGTCAGAATAATGATCCCTCTGGAAAGCTGATTCGCGACTTTGCTTGCGCCGTTTTAAAAGTCATTCACACGATTGCTCATATCGATAAGGACCTGCGCACCCATTATTTTGCCGAGTGTCAGAAGCAGATTTTGGATCGATTTTACCGAGTGCTCCATCGGGATGCAGATGGAAAACTCTTTCTCGGTGAAGGTGATGATCGAATTGAGCTGGTGGCCTTTGAGAGTAAACCCAAGAAGTCACGGGATTCGACTCTTCTGAAGCTCCTGCACAAACCCGAAAACGTTGCTGAAGATATTTTTGATCGCGTGGGTCTGAGATTTGTGACGCACACTCCGCTCGATACGATTCGTGTGATCAAATTTCTTAAAGACCACATGATCTTGATGCCTCCCAATATCAAGCCGAGCCGTTCAAGAAATTCTTTGATCGATTTGGATCGCTTTGAAGGTTGCTGGCGAGAGGCTTTGGGCCGCTGGGAGTCTCGCGAATGGACTGATGAGCAGGCCGAGCAATTTCTGGCCACTGGAGCGGTTTATCCTGAGCAGGATCCTGATAATCCCCACTCCAGCAAGTTCTACCGGGCCATTCAGTTCACTTCCAGGCAGCTCATTAAATTTAGAAATCCGCTCCATGACGAGATTCGAGAGCTGAAGGCGCATGTCAAGACCATGAGTGGAGACCATGAAAGTACCGCAGCGAGGACGCTCATGGATCGAATTGAGAGAATAGATTCGAAGCACGTCCCTCGTGAATTTAGATTCTTTTATCCCTTCGAAGTTCAGCTCATGGACCGAGTGAGTGCGGAAGAGAATGAACGGGGCAGAAGCGCTCACAGCGAATACAAGAAAGCCCAAGTGCAGACTGCGCTCAAGCGCGTGATGGGAGCTCTCGTTGATTTCGGTCGAGCGTGACGTAGCGCTCGTGGGTACTGGGGTCGCGCCGTTGGTTGCTGCGCAAATTTTGATGCGGCGCGGGCTAAAGGTGCTCGTCTTAAATCCTGATCACGACTTCTTTATCGAAAACTCTGAGATGGGGATGGTGCCCTCGTGGGATCCAGAAGTTCTGGCTCTGCAAAGGGCCGATCGATCGCGCGAGGTTCTCGAGCCCGAGTATCCTGGGTCCATCGAAAGTTGGGCACGAGACAAAGAATCGGATTTTTATGATGCTTCAGCGCCCTTTCTTCGTTCTCGAAGCTGGAGTTGGTTTAGATCACACGATCTCTCAAGCTTTGCTCAAGGCTGCGAGTCCAGTGGCTGGCACCCACAGTGGTTAGAAGGGCTTTCGGCCCTGCGACGGATTCCTGGCTTTTCTTCTGCCACGCTCGTTTCCGGTTCGGATTCAGTGCGATGTCTGAGCATCGCAAAAATGTCAGATATCGATGTGGGTCGGTATCGAAACGGGATTTTGGAGTTTGTACGTTCGAGGCTGGATGCATTGGGAGCTCAGGATTGGGTGACTTCTGCTGGAGCTGTTGAGCCAACTGCCGAAGGAGTGCGTTTCTATCAGGGTGGGTCTCCACGAACCGTAAAGCTCAGGCGAGGGATTCAAGTTTTTAGAACTCCACGTCTCAATGGGTGGCTTCAGTCACTGGGAGTTGCTTCACCTTTGGAGAGCGAGGTCTGGGAAGAATGGACGCTCATTTCAAGAGATGCGCTGGATCCGGCATATGTGGCGATTATGGGCGATACATTGGTTTCTGCCAAAGTAGAGGGTGCTCCCCGAGGCCCGCTTCATGAGCTTTCAGTGCTTTGTCGGGTCAATCGGGGTGAGAAGCCCATGGAGCATACTTCATTTGTCCGACTAGGAGGAGTCGTGCAGAGCATGCTCAAGTGGGACCGATTCAGTGTGCGGGATCTCAAGCAACGAAGGGTTTTTGGGGTCGCGCCGGGCAAAGCTCAGCATGGGAGACTCAGGGTTTTTTCTGGGGTCGATGGACCGATAGTCAGTGTCGTCCACGCAGTGCAGTCTTTTTGTGCCGACAATGCTGAGGACGATGGTGAGGCTGATCGATGAGCCTTCAAGTTCGACAAGGCCGCTTTGACGTAGTCGTGCTTGCGGCCCCTGGAGTGCAGCGCTGGCCGGGCCTCGGGGTGAGGGCGCTGGCCACGGCGTGCTCGGATGTCGGGCTTTCAGTGGGGCTTTTTGGTGGCGAGGGCCTTAGGGTCCGTGGCGTTTTACCGTCTCAAAATACGGGCGGCGTGGCGCTGATCGAAGATTCGCAGGGTAGAATTCACCGGGTCGAATCGAGAGCTGTGGTTCGGGTTTACGAGCCCATTGAGTTTCCGGACCCTTTTCCAGGATGGACGGCTCCCGCACTTTTGCCGCTGGAGACAGCTCTTAGGCTCAGGCGGGAGGGCCAGACCGTCTGGAGCCCAGCAACTGCAATTTTAGGCACGGGCAACCGGGCTTTGAAGTTGGGCTGTGAGTTGCTCGAGTCTGGAGTGCCAGAAGTCTTTTGTGTAGATCCGGGAATGGGGCAAAGCGGCTGGGAAGTTTATCGACGAAGGTTCAGTACCTTGGGTGGAAAATTGATCGCTGCGGTTCCGCTCGAGTTACGCGGCAAGGCCCCCTTGCTTTGGGAACTCAGAGTGCGCGACTCCATTGGGGTTCGAGTGCTCGAGGTGGCCTGGGTTGTTTCGGCAGGGCCGTTTTCGCGCAGCGAAGGATTGAGAGAATTTCCGCCCGGAAGTTGCCTTTTTGAAATGGAACAGTCGGGTGGCGGATCGCTCTTCGAAGATCCACAGGGATGGGCGCTTGAAGAGGAGAGGGGCCGACTTCTTGCCGTGCGGGTAATCAAGGCTCTCGGAAACGCTCCTCGAGAGCAGCTCGAAGAACTCCAGCGACGCGCTAGAAATCGTCTTAAACGAGCGCTGAAACATTTAGAACAACCGATGTCCTGGACCCATGAGGGCAAATGGAGCTCGCGTGCGCTGATGCAGCAAGTGCGAGCCTTCTCTGGTGTTCCGCGGCAAGAGCACCAGACTCGAGCGGTAGCGTCGATCGAGTGCATCGAGGAGATCGAATGTCGATTGTGTGAAGCCTCTTGCCCTGAAAATGCGATCTCTATGTCTAGGTCGCAAGGTCCTGTTCTCAATGCGTTGGCATGCACTGGAGGTGCAAGGTGGGTCACTGCGTGTGCG
>JBKCVM010000108.1:0-11188 GCA_046317855.1 Oligoflexia bacterium | reverse complement strand
GTGCATGGACTGCCCAAGGAACTTTCGCTCACCGAGCTCAAGAAATTTCAAAAAGAGCGCCGTCAGAAGATGAATCCTCAAGAGCGCAAACAGGTCATCTCGGAGTGGTTTGGAAATTCAGAAGATCCCCAGTTTGGATATGAATCCATCGAAGGCTCTCCCAATCGAGACGCCTTGCTCAAGATGCTATTTCTTCTGGGTAAGTAAACCTGGCTCGCCAAGGTTCAGTCTTGCGCCCTCTCCACCCGGACCCGCGCCTTCTCGCCCTCAAATGAAACCAGATAGAGTACGGGATTGCAGCAGACCTCGCAATCCACTACCGTTTCTTGATGCTCTCCGTCCTCAGCAAAAAATTCTACGCGGACCTGCTCCCAACAGTAGGGGCAAGTGACCTGGTAGTTGGATTCCATTCAGATCACACACCGACGCAGCGATCAAACTCCACATCCACGCTGGCTCCCCCGCTGCTCACGGTGGCGGTTCCGCAGCCCGTAATCTCGATCTTGAAGTCATCAAAGCTCTCATCGCCCGAGGTGGTGCCCGAAAGACTTCCTGACACTGCACAGTTACAGTTAGCGCTCCAAGTCAGATTACTCGGGGTAAGTACGGCTGTGGTGCCTCGAGTGAGATTTTTGATTTCAAGCTGACCCCCATTCATCACACGATTGGTACGCGTGGTTCCAGTCACCGCGATGACTGAGAGCGTCCGGGTCTCGATATCTGCGATCGTCTCGCCATCCGAGTCCTTGAGCACGCGCTTCATTCCGCCCACGGAGTAATCAAAGCCCGAACTCGTTCGGGTCACTGTCTGCCCGCCTCCCGGAGCACTCACCGTCAACGAACCGCGACGACCCGAGATTGTGAAATCAGCAGTCCGGGTGACGGATTCATTGGTGTCATTCATCGTGCAGGACGAAGTATCAGAGAAAGTAAGAGACACCGTCCCTGAGAGCGTCACCCTGCCGCCTGCAAACGTACAACCGCCAAAGGTGCGGGTACGAACACCTGAAGCGCAAGCTGAGAAGCTTTGCAGAGTACAAGATGCAGCATACGCATCTGGCATCAAGACATCAAAAAAAGTCGACCGCGGTTTGAGACGCTCCGGAATCCGAAAATAGGCAAATCCCCCTCCCGTCTGGCCGCTGCTTTCGTCCATCGAGCTCATCACATCGCCGACGGACTGGGCGTATTCTTCCTGATCATCGAGGCCGCGCCCGCAAGCGGAGAGACTGACGAGTGCTAATACCAAAATCGCAGATTGATTTTTCATGAACCCAATTCTGCATTTCGAGCCGAATGCGTCAATCGCATAAAATGACGGAATCTGAAAAGGCTCACGCAGCCAGCACGAGCCACACATTCAAAAGCAGCATCACCAGTGCTGGAAGAGACTTGACCACAGGATCTTTGGCTTTGATGTGCATTGCGATCGCACCGAGCATCAATACGCAGAGCATCACAGCAGCCGGAAGCGCTCCCTCGGCAAACCATGGGCTTGCCAGAAAAAGCCCAGCGCAACTCAGCTTGAGCGCGCCAATGCACCAGAACGCGGCGTCACCCAGACCATAGACTCTAAACTCCTCCCTAAGATTTTTCGCAGCACCGCCACGAAACGGAGTCGAGAGCATTGAGCGAAACAGCCAAACGTTGATCAGCCCCAATGCCACGACGAATCGAATCAGATCAGCTAGAGTGAAGGTCACGTTTTAATCCCTTTCAATAGTCTGCAAGTTACGAGACGTTTGTCGCCGGGAAAAGAAAATAATGAATTCAATGGCGTGGATCCTCACACTGATTTCAAGCGTGGCGTTCATCGTTTACGGTGCTCTTTGCGTTTTCTCCGAGCATATGAAAAGCGAGTTCGAGCGCTATGGCCTCCTGAAGTTCAGAAAACTGGTCGGAATCCTCGAGTTGCTCGGTGGGTTGGGACTTCTGCTCGGAACCCTCTCAAAGGCACTCCTTGTTTTTTCAGCATCAGGCCTATCGCTCTTGATGCTCCTGGGACTTGCCACTCGACTGCGAGTACGGGACAGACCCATCGAAATGATCCCGGCCGCCGCATTACTGCTTCTCAACCTCGCGATTGTTTTCATGGCTATGAATCGGGCGACTTGAGGAATAGACGATGACCACTCACTGGAAGAAATGCACGACTTGTAAGAAATCGATCGCACATCGGGCGCTGTATTGGGTGTGCAATGTCTCCACCTGCAATCGCAAGCGCACGGGACTCACCTTCTGTTCTGTTGAATGCTGGGACGCGCATGTTCCGGTTCTCAGGCACAAGGAGTCCTGGGCCGAAGAGCGCAGGGCGCCCGCCGACGGCACAGAAGCACCAGAACCGGCAAAGCCGCGGACTCAAAAAACCACTGAAACCAAAACCGAAACCCCCAGTCCCTCCCCATCGGTGGCCCCTCCGCTTGTGATTCGCAGGCGGCAGACCTAAAGCGGAAGAGCCGGCGCTTTTTTAATCTTCACTTTTTTAATCTTCACGGACGCGCCCGCGCAGTCCCTTTTTTTGGCCATGCTGCTTTTTACTTTTTTCACGCCTGATCTTGCTGGAATGCGTTGGCAGTGTGGGCTTGCGCTTTTTGGGCACCATCGCCGCTTGAGCAATCAGGGCGTGGAGCTTGGCGATGCAGTCCGCGCGATTGCGGCCCTGGTCCCTGAATTGGTCGCTGACGATGACGAGATCACCGCTAGAACTGAGGCGGCTCGAAAGCCTGGCCAGCACGCGGCTGCGCAGATGTGGCGGCAAACTCGGGCTCTGGGTTGCGTTCCACCGAAGCTGGCATTTGCTGTTCACTTTGTTCACATTCTGGCCGCCAGGGCCTGAACTTCGAACATAAGTGAGTTCGATCTCGGCGGGAGGGATCAGGATCTTGAGGGGCTTTCCGGATCCGCTCATGAGTCTCTCATCCTAAGATGCTCTCCGAGCCATGTCATGAGCGGCGCGCAAGGCTCGAGGCAGCGAACCACATCCCGAGCAAATCTTGCGGTTCCAAAGCTCGACGGAAAATCAAACTCCTTCGAGGAATAAAGACCGTTGTGCCTCAGATAATCGGCAAGCGGATGCTCGGGGTCATACCCTTGCGGAATTTTCTTTAGCTCGCAGCCCTTGAGTTCAAACCGAGCTCGCTGGATGGGCTTGATTGCCGCCGCAAACGATTGCCCTGAAAACTCGTCGACCAAGCGCTCACGAAAGACGGCGCGCTGCAGGGAATGAAAGCGATAAATCCCTGCACCCAAGGCAAATCCAGTGGGATCGATTCCAAAATAGTAACCAGGAGCCTGCTCCTTCTGAAAGCGTCGATCCCAAAACAAAAAGCCCAACCAGGTCTTGTAGGGCGTCTTGTCTTCACTGAAGCGCGTATCGCGGTTGATGCGATAAATGGAGCGAGGCGAGACCTCGAGATGGGGGCTAAGCCCGATCAGTAACGGCCTGATTTCCGAAACCCATTGTCTAGCCGGTAGCTTGACTGCCTGTTCATACTCCTCGCGGTGAGCGTCAAACCACTCCTTGCGGTTGTTGCGCTTGAGAGCCCTCAAAAATCGAATCGTCCTCTGGTCCATGCGAGGGCAAAGAGTAGCCCGGAGGATCAAAAAGGCATATGCCTGATTTCAGGAAACGCCGGAGTCTCGCCTCAAGCTCGCCCAATCTGACTTCGGTCAAAAGAACTACTCGAGAAAAGACTCCACGCAGTTCTTCAAGACGCTCTCGACAGCCACAGCCAGCAGGGATCTCGCTCTGGGCGTAAGCCAGGGCATACTCACCAAGACGGGCGCGAAGGTTGCAACACAGTATCGGTTTGAGTAACACTCCCGCCTCGGACGACCTCACTTCATGCGCATGAAGTAAAAACCCAGAAACGCCGTGAGGCGTGCTAGTTCGAACAGGCAACGGGGCATAAAAGCGTCAGAAGAGCTTGAAAGTGAGATCGGAAAAGGCAAGGAATTACCCGAATGAGTAATCTACGCCCAGAAACCCCATCCATTATTGATCTCTGCAGGATCCACTTTGATTCTGCGATCCTGGCGCGAGGTCAGAAAATCCAGCGATCGCGCACCCTCGATCATCAAAAGACCGCCCAGGGCGTTGCCAAATTTGTTGCGTACGGCTCAGGGAGCAAACCCTACGAAGTCAGAGTCGACGCCTCTGACATCGAATCCGGTCAGCTTGCCCTATACTGCTCCTGCCCTCACTATGAAGACGGAGCCTTCTGCAAGCATCTTTGGGCGTCGATTCTTTACTTGGTCGAGCATCCAGAGGCGGCGCCTCTCATTCCTCCTGGGACGCAGACTCTCGGTCTCGTTCACGAATTCCGCCAAGATCCAGACCAAACCATCAGTCATTTCGCTCCGAAAACTGGCCCAGAACCCGCCTGGCTTCGTCAGATTCATCGCACGCGGACGCGGACTCAAACTGACGCAGTGGCGCCTTTTTCTGCTGAATCAACACTTTCCGTCAACCCACGGCAAGCATGGTTCGGAATCCGATCTCCCTACGAGGCCGAGCCCCAAGAGCTGACCGTGGAGCTCTTTTACCGGCAACATCGCAAGAATGGAAAACTGGGCGGTTTCCAAAGATCTCGGATCAGCCTCTCTGACATTGCCCTGTATCCGGATTCGCTTGATCGCGAACTCCTTGCAATGCTGTTTGTCGGTGCACAGCCTCGCTATTTGCGACACCGGAGGCCTGGGATGGATCCGAGCCTGAGCGAGGCGGTGGTGCACCCGGCCATTCTGAATGATTTTCTGGAAAAACTCAGTAGGACTGAACGGGGATTTTTTCTGAACTCCAATTCGACAAAGCCATTACCCTCACCGCTGATAGCCGATCCGGGTGATCCGTGGCGCTTCGAACTCAATCTTTTCCCAGAGGCGGGCGGCTACCGATTGAAAGGTTTTTTCGTACGAAAGCCAGCCAATTCAGATTCACCGGTAGAGAGACGCCCCCTTTCGGATGCCATTGCTCCGTTCCGTTCTGGAAGCGTGCTATTTCATGACCGGATCGGAAAACTTGATCCATCCGTTCACCTTGGCTGGCTGTTCGAGCTCAGGGGAGCCAGTGCAAAAACACTCGTCCCTTTTGAACAGGGAAGGGACTTTGCAAACGAGATACTCAAGGATCCCCACTGCCCTGTGCGCGAATGGCCTCCGGAACTTGAATGGAAACGGACCATCGGCACGCCCAAGCCACTGGTCACACTCACAGGTGCTCATTTGGGATTTCAGGGCAACTCCTGGATCCGCGCAGGGGTCTATTTCGAGTACGGAACCCTCAAAATCCAAGCTCTGACACCACCCAAGCTTCACGCCGAACGCGAATCAAGCGTGATCCTGGAGCGGGACATTGAACAAGAGCAGATGCTAATGGAGAAGTTCGGATCCCTGGGGCTGGAGTTTACGCCCTTGCGGAGGGCTGACCCGTTTCCGTATCGCTTCTCCGTCTCGCATCTAAAAAAATTCGTGAACACTCTCTTATCCTGGGGCTGGCGTGTCGAGGCCGAGGGAAGAAAAATCCGTGCCCTAAAGGAAATCAAGATCACGACCCACTCGGGTATCGACTGGTTTGAACTAAGAGCCCACGCCCCGCATGATGGAGGCGACCCGGTTCGTCTCTCGGCCCTGCTTGCAGCCCTCAAAACCGGGCACGGAATGATCGAACTTGGGGACGGCACGCTGGGCATGGCACCCGAGCAATGGTTGTCCAAGTTCACCGCATTTGCACATCTGGGAACTGAAACCGAAGAAGGAATCCGGTTCACCAAGAGCCAAGGTCTGCTGATCTCGCTCTGGCTTGCGCGAGAAGAGGCGACCCCCGATTTTTCTGGGCTCCAAGAGCTAAAGCAAACTCTCAAGACCTTCACTCACATCACCCCTCTCCAACCCCTCGAGGGATTTCAGGGGAGCCTTCGCCCCTATCAGTCCCTGGGGCTAGGCTGGCTGAAAACCCTTCAAAATGCCGGCATGGGTGGAATCCTGGCTGATGACATGGGCCTCGGAAAAACCGTCCAAATTCTCGCGCATCTCCAGCACGCTACCCAGGGGCCCTCTCTGATCCTCTTGCCCAAAAGCCTGCTGCACAACTGGGCCGCAGAAGCCGCCCGATTTACTCCAAACCTGCGGGTTCTCATTCACCATGGAAACTCACGGGCCAAGTCGTTTGAGAGCTTCGCCGACTACGACCTCATCCTCATGACTTATGCAACGGCACGGATCGATTTTGACCGGCTAAAGGACGTTTCTTTTTATTTCGTGATTGCAGACGAAGCCCAGGCAATAAAAAATCCCGACTCGCAGAGCGCCCGTGCATGCAAGCTCATCCAAGCTCGCCACCGGCTGGCCCTTACCGGCACACCCATCGAAAACTCCATCCAAGATCTCATCTCGATTATGGATTTCACAAATCCTGGTATCCTGGGCAGCTGGAGAAGAAACGAAAATCCCCAAGCTCTGCAAAGCCTCGCCAAAGCCATCAGTCCGTTCATACTGAGGCGCACCAAACAACAGGTTCTCCGCGAGCTCCCGCCCAAGACTGAGCTCATTCTTCACTGCGAGCTATCGCCACGGGAGTGGAAAAACTACACCGACCTTCGCGACCATTACCGGAGCACCCTGAAGCGCCAGATTTCTTCGCTCGGCCTGACCCGATCAAAGATCCTAGTGTTCGAAGCCTTACTGCGGCTGCGCCAGGCGGCCTGCCATCCTGGACTGATCGACAAGAAAATGAGGACCCTCGACAGTACTAAACTCGATCTGCTGGTAGAGCAGCTCCTACTCATCAGAGCCGAGGGGCACAAGGCACTCGTATTCTCGCAGTTCACAAGCCTCCTTGACCTGGTGCGCACACGGCTTGAAAAAGAGGGCATCAAGTACGAGCATCTCGACGGAAAAACGCGTAATCGCGCAGAGCGGGTTAAGCGGTTCCAGGAGCAAGACGAGGCCGGAGTCTTTCTGATCAGCCTGAAAGCTGGAGGAACCGGCCTGAACCTAACAGCTGCAGATTATGTCTTTCTGCTTGACCCATGGTGGAACCCTGCCGTCGAGTCGCAGGCCATCGATCGTGCCCACCGGATTGGCCAAAAAAACAAGGTCATGGCCTACCGACTGATCGCAAGGGACACCGTCGAGGAAAAAATTATTGCGCTTCAAAAACAGAAGCGCGAGCTGGCGGATGCGATTGTAAACGCTGATCATACAGCCCTACTCAAGACCCTGACGTCAGAGGATCTCGATGCACTGCTGTCTTGAGGCTGGGCCGCTTGAGCGCCGGTACGATTCACTGCAACTTCTTGCGCTTCATGCGCATGAAGTGAAAAGACCCGAAGCGCCGTGAAGCGTCCCGGGGGTTCCAGAAAGGGTGGAGACGTACTTCGGCATTACGTTTTCTCCACCCTTTTTTTCAAGGCTTGATTCATGAGTTCAAAACCCATTTTTGTCTCTCCAAGCATCCCCTTGAGTACAGGCACCAAAATCCCTGTGAACTTCTCGCCGTGAACAAACCTTGTCTGACTTGGACTGACAGCCTCAAGTCGAAAGAAGTGTTCGCCGTCGAACAGTCCTGGGATCAACAGATGTCCCTTCCAAGAAAACTCTTTTGCGGCCTCGAACTTTAATATGCGCGGGCTAAACTTCATACTTCGACTCTGATTGGGAGGTTGAATGTGAACATTTAGCTTCTCGCCAACAGCCAAGTTCCCGCTGATTGATTTAATGAATGGGTTCCATTCTGGATGCATGGGTAAGTTCGTTAATTCTCGCCATACGACATCGGTTGAGCGATCAATGAGAATACCCGTTTCAATTTCGATCAATGAAACCTCCTCATACAAACTCCAAAAATCGCGTTGAGAGAACTCCGGAGGGACGCTCCGGGTTCTCAAACTCTGAATTTGGTGGAGCCGGAGACTCGATTGTCAAACCCGGAGTTCCGCAGTCCTGAAAATCACCAACAGTCACCGCAACTATATTCGTGAGCACAAGCTCCACTCGCAGTCCAATGCGCGCAACATTGACCATCACTCGTACATTTCTTGTCTTTTGATGATCCAGTTTTCCGCTTCTCACACTCAATCACGACGCCTTCTCTAGATCCATCTTCACAAGATACTTCAAACCGATTGCGCGGAGAAAACGAAGAGCACATTCCAGCTTGTGCTTGACAGCTCAGTCCACTCTTCGTCTTGAAGTCCTTATTGAAACTAAACTCACACGATGGATCAAAATCGAAAGACTCGCCGTCAACCTTGACCGTAACGTCCATTGAAATCCTTGCTGCCTTACAGTCGTCTTCGTCATTATCGATAGAAATCTGCGTAGCGAATGCAGGCATCGTCATCAGGCAAAACAACCACAAGAGTATCAGTTTCATATGATCTCCTTAACACGAACGACCGCAAAAATCCTTCGCGGACCTCCGGGTTCTAAAACTTGGAATTTGGTGGAGACGGCAACAGGAAAATAGTTTCGCGCGCTTAGGGCGACGACCTTCCTACTTGAGGCGAGCCCCCCTCTTGCGAAGCCGCGCATCCAGATACTGTTTGAGCGCGGCTTTCGAACTCACCCAATTACGCCCCTCCTTATGTCCAGCAAGCTTGCCGCTGCGAATCAGGAGGTTCAGGTACTTCGGCGAGTACGGGGTCCCTTTGGCGAGCTCCGCAAGCGAGATAAATCGCTCCTGAGTAGAGCCCGCGGCCTTGAGGTAGAGATCGAGCGATCGCTCGACGCCCTGAGCAATCAGCCTCACCAGAGGCCCCTCGTCGCCTCGATCCGCCTGCTCCAAGGCTCGGTAATATTTTTTGCGGTCATTCTTGAGGATCACGACGAGGGGATATCTCCTCTGCATCAGAAGCAGATTCATCAAAAGCCGCGCCGTTCGCCCGTTGCCGTCTTCAAAGGGATGAATTGCAGCCAATCGATGATGTGCCAGGGAGGCAAAGACCAATGGATGGAGGCTTGTCCTGCTCCTCCGGATCCACGCAACGAATTCGCGCATCAACCGCGGAACGTCGAAGCCCTCAGGGGGTATATGGGCAGAACCAGTGATTCTTACGGACCCCTTCCGATAGCTTCCTGCCGTTTCTGCTTCGGTCTCCCGAACCACTAGACGGTGAAGCGAACGAATCAACACCTCCGTGACCGGTCCGGACTTCTTGGCGTCTGCGACGTCGTACAGAAACCTTGTAGCCTCGTGATGATCCCTGGCTTCGAGATGCTCTCGCAGGGACCTACCTTTGATGGTCATTCCCTGGCTGATCACGAGCTCCGTCTCGCGGAGCGTGAGCCTGTTCCCCTCGATCGCATTGGAGTTATACGTGAACTCAATTGCAAAATGATCTCGCAGGCGCGCGACAACGGCGGCCGAAAGCGGGCGCTTCCGCTCTAGCTCAGACCATTTGCGGTCAAGTCTTTCGAGGATTCTAGAATCGATCATAGCCATACCGTTAATATGGCATAAAACTAAAAAGTAGTCATACCATATTAAAGCTCGGAGCCTAGAAACCCCCGAAACGCTGTGAAGCGCTCCGGGGTTTCTAGAAATGGTGGAGACGGCAACGAGAGAAGGTTTTCGCGCACTCAGGGCGAAAGCCTTCCTGCTTGAGGCGAGTCTCCCACTTGCGTGCCCGCGCTAAACAGCAGGACGAAGTCGTCCTGGGAGCGGTTCTTTTTTACCCCCTCGTGCTCGTGTTTGCCGGAGGAACGGCAGGAGCTCTCTTTACACTCCTGGGCTTTGGACCCCCTGCGGCCCTCGCTGAAGCCGAGGGACATGAATACCTCAAACTGCCCCTCATGGTGCTCGGCGCCGTCTTGGCGAGCTGGTCGGTCCTGATGCTTCTTCTGGTCAGCGGCCCGCTCAGAGCCGGGCAATCCTTCCTGGTCAGGTATGGCTCCAACCCCTATGCGCCTCTGGAGTCCTGGGTGATATCAAGTTCCCTCAAACCAACGGATGCACACTTGCCCGGGGTTTCCCTTTCGTCATCTGTAAGTCCTGATGCGATGGCATTTCTTACCAGGCTCAAGGAGCGTCACCCCCGTCGCGTTTGGCTAGTGGGTGGGGGTCATATCGCCAAGCAAGCCCTTCTGGCTGATCGTCTAGACGAAATGGTTCTGACCATCATTCCCAAATGCATCGGCGCCGGTGTGCCGCTTTTTCAGGGGCAGATCGCTCTTGAGAAAAATTGGGCACTCATCCAGGCCGGTGCGACAGAGAACGGAGCGGCGCAGCTGCTTTACCGACGTAGGCCGGGATGAGGGATGCCATCTTCCGATCCTTAACTTGCTTCAAACGTGTTCGGTATTGACGTACCCAATACTGAAATCCCAAGCTAAAATAAAAGTGCCCGAGGGGTATTCTCCCTCGGGCGAAATTTGATGGAGACGGTGGGAGTCGCCTTCCGTTCTCGTCGCGTCCCGCTCCGAGAACTCCAGGCCGCTTCGCAAGCCTTTCGCTCGCATCACGCTCGCTCAGCCCGCGCTGCGGGCCGGCTTGCTCAGTGTTCGACTCCCTCACTCCCAAAATAAAAAACCGAAGTACCCAGAGGGCACCTCGGTTTTTTATGGTGGAGACGGTGAAGGGGCCGAATTTCGGCCAAAATACCGCTCTCAAACTTGAATGTACTACGATCAACTACGACCCTCGAATTTCAGCACCTGTCCAGCGTTTGCCGCTGGGTTGTGCAGGTCCAAGCAGTCGGTCATGCCCTTAATATCTACGCCCGCAGTACGCACGTAGATCATCATGGTCTTCATGTCCTTCCATCCGCCCATCTTCATCACTCGGATGGGCTCCACGCCCTTGCTGAGCAGTATAGTGGCCCATGTAGCCCGCAGGTCATGAAAGCGGATAGTCGGAAGCCCAATGCCTTTCAAAAAGAGCCGCAAATCCCTTGCTTGCTCGCCTTTGTCCCACTTGTCGATACGCGGAAGGACGAAGTGCGAATCAGCCTGCTGAATCTTAAGCTGCTTCAAGGTCAGCAGAAGGTTAGGTGCAATCTCGATGATTCGATCATCGCCCGACTTGGTGCACTTGAATCCATCCTTGTTGTTCCAAGATGTGTCCACTTTGATTAGCCGGTCGTCGAGATTCACTTTGTCCCACGTAAGGGCGTACAGTTCGCCACTTCTCATTCCGGTGTAAACCGCCATGGTCCAGTGGGGATACCATTCCCAGTCCATCGCCTTGGCC
>JBKCVM010000107.1:0-4225 GCA_046317855.1 Oligoflexia bacterium | reverse complement strand
CTTGCCACTGAAAATGACCTCTACATTTCCCGAATCCAGCCTTCAAAGTGCACGACGCTCACTCTTTATTCAGAGAAGCAAAGCGAGAAACGCCAAAGTAAACTCTTGCTCTGGCACGCACGCTTGGGACACCCTGGAGCGAGAATGCTCACCAGCATGCTCAAAGCAACAACGGGGATCTCACTGACGCCGACAGACTTGACGCGTCTCCCACCGCCATTCTGTCGCCCGTGCGCCCTTGGAAAGACACAGAACCGAACGAAACACTCGTTCTCTGGGGAAAAGTACGTGCCAACGGAAACACTGCACACTCTCGTCAGCGACATTTGTGGCCCCATCTACCCACCGTCGGGACCATTCCATTATTATATGGTCATTAAAGATGTGGCCACACGCTACTCGGAAGTCCACCTGTTGACGTCCAAGAACCAAGCGATGCCGAAACTCCTGACAACTTTGATCAGATTACGCGCCCATTCACCGAACACCCCGATTCAGCACCTCCGGGTCGACAATGCCGCTGAATTCGTCTCGAAGTCTTTCCGTGAATACTGCGCGTCGACTGGCATCGAGCTTGAGACATCTGTCCCGTATGTTCATAACACCAACGCCGAAAATTTCGTGAAACAAATTCAAATGATTGCACGGCCGTTACTCTTGAACTCAAACTTGCCACTCTCATGCTGGGGACACGCTGTACTTCACGCTGGTGCTTTGATCCGCTATCGTCCCTCGGCAAGCATGGACATGTCACCACACCAACTTGTGCATGGTTTCGCTCCGAACCTAGCACACTTAAAGGTGTTTGGCAGCGCCATTTATGTACCGATCCCTCCGCATAAGCGGAGCAAACTCGGACCACGACGCATACTTGGTATCTATGTCGGGTTCAACTCAACGTCAATTGCACGTTACTTAGAACAAACCACTGGCGAACTCTTCATGGCACACACTTCCACGTGTGAGTTTGATGAAACAAACTTCCCAAGTCTTCTTACGGAGCCACGCCCTCCAAACGTTTCAGACTTCGAATTTGATCAAGAAGATACCAAGATGCTTCACAAAGATCCATATAATGGTCAAGGAGAGAAAGAGGTACGCAGAATCCTCCACCTCCAGGCGTTCGCCGGGAACGCACCCGATGCGTTTGCCCCTACCGCAAGAATTACGCGATCGAACCTGAATCAAGCCGCGAACTATCCAAGCCGTACTCAAGTTGATGTAACACCAGCACATGTGTCCGAACCCTCCAAGAAACGCGGCCGACCGAAAGGCGCCAAAGACACCCAACCACGGAAACGTCGGGTCTCTACCGGCACGATCCTCTCCTCTGCCCCTAGCGGGCCACCAAGTCTGGGTATCCTCGATGAAGCACCGCCCAGTGAAGAAATCGCCGACATCAACTACGCTCTAGTTTTCCATGCATCAGCAGAGCCTGATGCTGATCCGACAAACTTACAAGAATGTCGCCGTCGCGACGACTGGCCAGAATGGAGAGAAGCCATCCGCAACGAGCTAGCGTCACTCGCTGATCGCGAAGTGTTCGGAGAGGTCCAAGAGTGCCCCAGTAATTTCAAACCTATCGGTTGCAAGTGGGTCCTCACTCGAAAAAGAAACCAAGATGGACAAGTCATTCGCTACAAAGCACGACTAGTCGCCCAAGGTTTTACACAAAGACCAGGCGTTGACTACTCCGACACGTATTCCCCCGTCATGAGCATGACAATCTTTCGATGGCTAATCGCCTTCGCTGCCAAGCATGCGTTGAAAACAAGACAAGCAGCATCGAGACTGCATACCTATACGGCTGGATAGACGTAGAACTCTACATGAGACTACCGGAGGGCCTACGTGTCGAGGGGGAGACACAGTATCAACGCCCATGTGTTAAAGTTCGAAAGTCCCTATATGGACTAAAACAAGCTGGCAGAATGTGGTACTTGCACTTTACAAAGTACTTAATGAAATGCGGTTTCACAACCCATAAGAGTTGTCCCTGTCTATTTGTGAAAAGAAACGGAGCCGAGATCGCCATCGTTGGGATCTATGTTGACGACATCGTCATGGTGGGCACTGACGCGGCATTAGAAGACACAATGACAGCTCTGAAATCAGAGTTCAAGGTCAAAGACCTCGGGAAACTCTCGTACTGCCTGGGACTGCAGATCATCCAGACTCCGAATGGAGTAAAGTTACATCAACAAACGTACACTAAGAAAGTGCTGGAAAGATTCAATATGGGGGACGCCCTGAAGACTGCAAAGATCCCAATGGTAGTAAGGACTCTTGGCCCGGACACAGATGTCCTGGGGCCCAGGCGCGCCAAAGAAGAAGTCCTAGATTCAAAATATCCGTACAAGGAGGCAATCGGAGCCCTGCAGTACCTCGCGAACTGCTCCCGGCCGGACATCGCGTTTGCGACAAGTGTACTTGCAAGATACACCTCCGAACCCACCAAGAGACACTGGACTGGCATCAAACGAGTGCTCCGATACTTAGCCAACACAGTGCACTACGGTTTGTTTTATAGGAAAGGAAAGAATGACGAACCAATTCATACTAACGAAATCGAAGGATATGCCGATGCAGGTTACCTATCAGATCCACACAAGGGAAAATCACAGACTGGTTACGCATTCCTGCATTCCGGAGCAGCGATCTCATGGAGATCAACTAAACAAACACTTGTCGCAACTTCAACAAACCAAGCCGAGATCATCGCACTCTACGAAGCAAGTCGCGAATGTGTATGGTTACGACAATTCATCACATTTATCCGCGCAAGTCTAGGTGAAGAACGTCCACTAGAGCCTACCACCATACATGAAGATAACAGAGCCTGCGTCGCCCAAGTTCAGCGTGGCTACATCAAGAACGATCGAACGAAACACATCGACCCCAAGTTCTTCTTCATGCACGACCTACAAGGCAAAGAACTCAACATCCAACAAATATCCTCTGAGAAGAACCTCGCTGATTTCTTCACTAAGAGTCTAGGAAGCACTGCTTTCGAGCGACTAAGGAACAAGCTCGGCATGGTGGACGTTCACGCTGAAGACTAGACTTGGTTTTTACCCTCACCGACTAGCGGGGAGTTTTCCAGGTCAACTGCATGTTTTATGTGGACCACTTCATTTGCATGTTTAACGGTTTTAGTACTGAGGGGGAGTGAAGAGAAACTTCCGAACTGCTTCTACTAACTTCAAGTAGAAGATCAATCTGTCTCCCATCCATTTGTGGATGAAGTGATGTCATCCACTTCTGTCTCACCCATCTTCAATAGATCTACCGTTGAAGATGGTGGATTAGATTGAGTGAAGTAAAGGCAGTACATCTAACCGTAGGACATGCATGTATTTAGTGTTCCTCCTAACGAAAATAATTCATTCTACAATTTACTTTCAACTACTCAAGTGCTATTTCAACACGTTATCAGCACTGTGCTCTACCGACTGAGCAACCAACCCAGCGACACCAAGACAACCTTACCTTCAAGCGCAAGCCTCTCTCCACCAAGTTCAACCGCTCCCGAATCAGATCGAGAGTCAGCCAATCAGAAGCAACCTTTCTCGAATCAGTCCGGGAATCAGCCAATCGAAGTCAAGAACCAGTCGGGTCCGACCCTTCGCTACTCCTTGCACTATCCAGAAACCTCCAAAAACGAGGGACAGTACCTAACGGGAAAAAGGATAAACAAGGGATTCAAGGGAAAAATCCGCCAAGACAAGGAACCTCAAGGACCTGCCGTAGTAATTGCTTTGGACTTGTAGCTTGGCCATTTTTGTTGCCTTGCCACGTTCCAGCTTGCGGCTAGAAGACAAACTGAAGCGCAAATCAAGAGATTTCGACAACCGCCGCGAGTTCAAGCGGATTCGACATTTGGAACCAGAGACCGTTCAAAAGCTCGACAAACTTCGATACGACCTTCAAGAATCCATCGAGCGAACGTTCCGAATTCAACAAGCGTTCCTAAAACAACTAAACAAGGAATCGCTCAATTCCAATCGAATCAAGCACATTATTAGTGCCCTCGAAGTTCTACCGTTTTACTCGGCCTCTCAACGACAAATCGTGGACGACACGCTTTCAACTATCCTCAGATCAAAGGAAGAAAGACAAAAAGAAGAAGAAAGAAAGCGCAAGGAAGAGAAAAGAAGACGCAAGTTAGCAAATTGCCCCGGTTGCTATTGTGAACCGTAATTGCTTCATTTACTAGTACCGGTAC
>JBKCVM010000106.1:0-6052 GCA_046317855.1 Oligoflexia bacterium | reverse complement strand
GTTCTGGAGGGTTGGATTGAGGCAGACCGTTCACGGCAACCTGAGCATAAGCGCGAGGCCGTTTCTTGCCAAGCCTTGCCAAGCACCGTACGCAAAACTAAGTTGAACCCAGGTGGAAAATCACGAAGTAGGCTTGCAATCGCCAAAAGCAATCGAGTGGCTCTCTTTCTTGGACCGGGCCTCTCAGCTTGCTTTGAGTTTTCCGGGCCGCCAAAAAATCTTGGATCTCGCTGATGGATCAGCTTGGGCTCCGTCGATCGAGTCCGCGGCACTGCGCCAGCAAGAAACGATCGAAGCTTCCCAACTTTTGACCAAGAACGAACTTTGGGGTTCTCTACACGACCTTGAGTCGCCGGCCACTCTTTTGGAGAGACTCGGCAAGCGTGCTCTACTCGACGCCCCAGAATGGTCGCAAATCAGGCGCTGGCTTGGGGCTATCCAAGCCTTTCGGCAAGCCGTTCTCCCCCCTGATCCGCTGACGCTTTCGATCTTTCGCTCCATGACGAGTTCTCTTCCGGATGTGGATCCAGCCCTCCATCGATTGGATCAAATCCTCACTCCCGAAGGCGAGCTCTCAGAAAACGCCAGTCCTGAACTTGCGCGCATCGGGGCAGAATTGCGAGGCCTCAAGCGCGAGATCTCGAACCGCATGGACTTGCTTGCCCGAGATTATCATCAGAAAGGCGTTCTTCAGGATCAGTTCTCAGACGTTCGCGACGGAAGGTTCGTACTTCCGGTCAAGCTCTCGGCGCAACATGAGGTTCCGGGCCTCCTTCATGAGGCCTCGGCAAGCCGCCAGACCGTGTTCATCGAGCCGCGCCAAATCACTGAATTGAATAACAGACTGCGAGAGCGGCAAAACGACTGGATTCAGGAGGCTCATCGAATCCTGACTGAGCTCACGCGAGACCTTGCGCCGCAGGCCCCTGAATGGACTCGAGCCTCTGAACACCTCATCTACTGGGATGCGGTGCACGCCCGGGCCGCAGTGGCCCGCCATTACGAAGGCCTCCCGCTGGAGTGCGGCGGGGATTCATTTGACTTGCAGGGCACGGCGCACCCGCTTTTGTGGTGGACGCTCCCGCTCGAGCAGATCCAGCGAAATTCAATCTATCTTGAATCATCGAAGCGTGCGTTGCTGATCACTGGCCCAAATACGGGCGGAAAGACCGTTCTTCTCAAGACGCTTGGACTTGCTGCTCTTTTTGCGAGGACTGGTTTTTTCTTTCCGCAGGACCAACCCGGAAGAGTGCCGTTTTTTACCCAAGTGGTTGCGGATCTCGGCGACAGCCAATCCATCGAAAGCCATCTATCGAGCTTTTCAAGCCATCTGCGGGCATTTCAAAACATCCTGGCGCAGGCTGGCCCAAGCACCCTGGTGCTGCTCGATGAACTCAATTCTGCTACCGATCCAGAAGAGGGTGCGGCTCTGAGCCGGGCCCTGCTCGAGACCCTACTTGAGCGCGGCGCATGGCTCGTCACCACAACCCACGATCCAGTTCTCAAATCACTGGGACAGAAAGACTCCCGAATCCTCACGGCGGCCATGGCCTTTGATGAGGCAGCCCAAACGCCCACTTACCGCTTGGAGCTCGGAGTTCCGGGTCGATCGCGCGCAATTGAGACCGCAGAACGACTTGGAATCCCTGCTGGGGTGCTCGAGCGGGCCAAGGGATACTTATCGACCCAGCACCGCGAGTGGGAGAACTGGGTCGGGGAACTCGAGCGCCAGGTACGGGACGCCCGACTTGCCCGACAACACGCCGAAGAAAAACTTGCCGAAATCGAGCAAAAATCTTTGCGCCTCTCTGAGCAGCTCAGCACCCTTCAAGACGAACTTCGACAGGTCACGCGCCAGAAAATCCGTCAAATACTCGAGCAGACGCAAGAAACAGTACGCACCCGGCTGCAAGCACTCGAGCAAGAGCCCTCTCGAAAACGAATCGAAACTTCACGAAATGAGCTCGTGCGTGAGGTCGAACAGAGCGCCGAACGAATTACCCAAGAGATCAAAGAATCGTTTGGGGCCGAACTCAAGAAATCCGGTGCAGAGCTCAGGCCGGTCCGTCCCCAACCGCAGGTGACCCTACAACCTGGCGCCACCGTCCGAGTTTCGAAATGGAAAACAACGGGAAAAGTGCTCGAAGTGCTTTCAGGTGGAATGGTCCGAGTTGCCATGGGCACGCTCCAAGTCACCCTCAAGCCCTCTGAGTTTGAACTGACCGGACTGCCCGTGAGCTCGCAGCCGAGGCCGCAAAAGGTGACCGTCAAGTGGGAGTCCCATTCGGACGGCTCTGACGGAGAGTCAAGTCCGCGCCTAGACCTTCGTGGGCTGCGCTTGGATGAAGCTATTTTACGTGCTGAGCGCTACCTCGAAAAAGTATTCACTTCGGGTCGATACACTCAGGTGACCTTAGTCCATGGGTTAGGCACGGGCGCTCTCAGAGAGGGAATCCGCAAGCTGCTCTCGGAGCTCCCGTTCATTACCGATTACCGGGACGGTGGACCCGGAATGGGTGGCACTGGCGCAACCGTCGTGGACCTTCGAATTTGATCAGAATCTGCTCAGAATCTCAGTTGATAGTTGATGCGAGCGGTCTGTTCAGAACTCGAGTCCCGGATGCCCTCGCGGTTTTCAACTGAGCAGGTCAAATGCGGAGAAATGGGGCGACTCAGCTGCGTCGTGACCGTCTGAGAAGTCCCACCGTAGATCACTCCGCTTTGGATTTCCCACGGAAGCTCCCGGCCCACAGTGACCTGAAGGGCTTCTGGAGAAGCTCCTGACCGCCCCGCTCCCGGCTCAGCAAGCCCAGTGTCCCCGCCCACTCTAAAATCCACTGAACCGTGGAGCAGCGGAGAGCTCATCCAAACTCGACCGGTCTGCCGAGGGAGATCCGCTCGAGACCCAAATCGAAATCCAGACTGTGTTTGAACCGTGATGCCACTCATGATCACGCGATCAATCTTTTGTTGTACTTTCACTACAGCGGCAATCTCGGGTGAGCCTCTCTCAGCCCTACGTAAAGAGTCTTGGATCTGCATGTTGAGCAAACTGCGCAAGAAGGTTCGACCCAGCGCCTGATTCTGACTAAACCATTCTTGCTGATGCTGCTGCCCCAAAAGCCCCTGCGCTTCACGAGTTTCTTGCTCCTGCTGCAACCTCTCATAGCGCTCACGGACTTCATTTTGAAACTGACCCTGACTTGAACCTGGAGCCGCTCTTAAAGATTCTTTGAGAACTGAAATCCCAAAAACCTCGTTTTGACGAGCGAGCTCCAAACCTGCCCGTGGGTGAAAAATGATTGAGGAGTTCTCCTGAACCTTATGCCCCGCAAAGCCTGAGTCACGCATCCATTGGGGCCTAATGTCCCGAGGCCGATCCCATCTCCTTTGAAACCGATGGGAGACCCTCAGTGAAGCAACCACCCGCTCACCCATGGTATCGGAGGCCGATGGATCCGACCGGACCCCGACTAAAAGCGCCCAAGCCGCGCCCAGAGTAAGCGCGCCCAGAACCCTCTTTTGTAGCTTGAGACGCAACATTCCGAGCACCACTCAGCAAGCCCCGCACCACACTCCCTAACTGGCTTAAAACAGGGAGCCGGTCAGCCAGAGTGAATGTTTTTCAGACCTCTGTCTAAAAGTTCGACACTGCCTCAGCTAATCAGCTTAGACAGCAACCCCGAGGGCAATGCATCCCAGCCAAAGAATGAGGCCCGAGAGCACCGGAATCGTGAAGTTATCGTCGATCGGCCAGGGAGAAAGCTCTGCAAGGCCGCCAGCCAATCCTCCAAGCACCACGAGGGCCGCAAGCTGCCAGGTGCTGACACCGGGCATCGTCAGCCAAAAAATAAGGCTCACTGCGGCGCAAGTCAGAACCCCCGCAGCAGTCCCGATCCACGATTTACCGCCAGGCAGGGGGGGGAGCTTCTGGCCCCAACGATTTCCGTACAGAATGCCAACTAGGCTTGCCATTGGATCGCCGCAGGCCAAAAAAAGCAGGCTGAGCGCTGCAATGGGCTTAGGAAAGAGCCCTACAGCAACGACAGCAGCCCCCAAGTAATACGGAGTGCCGCTCAGACGATTGATTTCACAGCTTCTGATAATCGGGCCCCAGAACCGAACAAAAGCCTCATTAAAAGCAGGGACTCTTAACCGAATGGTCTCCACTAAGAGGTTAACTCCTAAGAGAGATCCCAAAATCAGAGTGGCTGAAAGCCGCGATAATCCAGAGAGAAAAACGGCTACTCCGAGCAGGCCAGTCAAACAATGCCAGAGCTTTCTGGCCAGGTGTAAGTCCTGCCGCATGTGTAACCGTGAAAGCCCCGACCACTGGCTGCTTTGCTGTTCTCGACTCAACGCCATCGGTTAACCTCCCCCAGGCCACCCTCTCTTCATAAGCTCAAATGATGCTTTGAGCAACCTTTTAGGTAACGCGATGCGTTACTGCCCGGCAAATCTTGCTCATTGAAACCTTGAGCCTTGGAGTCAAACTATTCTGAAGGTGATGCTCTATGGCTGAAACCCTCATTAATCCGGAATGGTCTCTCGACCCCCTTCAGTCGGCCTCTGTTCCTGCTACAGGGCGGGTGAAACAGATTTGGGCGATCGGCGGCGGAAAAGGCGGCGTCGGAAAGAGCCTGATCTCTTCGAGTCTCGCGATTTCACTGTCACGCCTTCATCAAAAAGTCGTGGCAGTGGATATGGACCTCGGCGGCGCAAACCTGCACACGACCCTCGGAGTGGACCTGCCACAACTTTCGCTGAGCGACTTTTTAGCCAATCGCGTGGCTCGGATCGATGACTGCATGATCCCCACCGGGATTCCTAACCTTTCGGTGATCAGCGGCGCTCAAGACTCGATCAGCATCATGCACCTCAAACCTGAGCATAAAGTGCGCTTGTTCGAGGCTTTTCGAAAAATCGACGCAGACTATGTGATCTATGACCTTGGCGCCGGAACCAGCTCGCATACGATCGATTTCTTTTTAGCCGCTGACATCGGAATCGTGACCGTACTTCCCGAGCCCACTTCGATTGAAAATGCCTACCGATTTATCAAGAGTGCTTTTTACCGGAAATTAAGAAGCGCCCCTGCATTGGCCCAAGTGGGCCACCTGATCGACGCTGCGATGGAAGGGAAAAACAGCCTGGGCATCAAGACGCCGAGCGATCTTTACCGTGAGGTCAATGCAGTGAGCCCGGAGGCCGCAATTCGAATGAAAGAACAGATCGCCCGCATTCAGCCGCGCCTGATTCTCAATCAAGTTCGCACGCAGACGGATATCGATGTCGGCCATTCGATTAAGAGCGTCTGTAAGCGGTATTTTGGAATTGACCTCGAGTACTTGGGCTACCTGGACTATGACACTTCTGTTTGGCAATCCGTGCGCCGCAAACGTCCTTTTTTAGTCGAATTTCCAAATTCTCGCCTGGTGGCCTCAATTGACCGAATCACCCAGAACTTATTTAAGAAACAGACTTGAGATCGTTTCACATGCAACTCGATTTGAATGAAACACAGAGTCTTTACGAAATTCTTGAAGTCAGGCCCGATGCCGGACCTCAAGAAATTCGTGCAGCTTACCTTCGCACCAAAGCCTCGTATCAACGCGACAGCCTAGCCCTCTACTCGATCATGGGTGAAGAAGAAGCGGCGCAAATGCTTCGTCAGATCGAAGAAGCCTTTCAAGTCCTCTCCAACCCCGACCGTAAAAGACTCTACGATCAGAGCCACTTCCGTAATCCACCTCCTGGACCTGCGCTGCAAGGCTCAGGGGCTCAAGGCCCTTCGGCAAAAATCTTTTCCATTGATCGCGCCCCCCCTATGTCTGGATCAGTCGAAGGATCCGAAGATCTGCTCATTCCACCCAGCACTGATTTTGCCGGGACGACTGCATCAGAAAAGTCAGTGCCGCCCCGGCCTCCGCGTGTCCCTCCGCATGAAATGAGCCCCTCCAAAGGCGCGCCCGCTCCAGTAGCCCCCATCAGCACAGGTGCTGAGCTCCGAGAGCTCAGAGAGCGAAAAGGCATCTCCATTGACTACTTGGTT
>JBKCVM010000105.1:0-3934 GCA_046317855.1 Oligoflexia bacterium | reverse complement strand
TCCAATCGCCGGCATCGATGAGACTGCAAACGAGAGAATCTTTCGTTCCTTCGAAACCGCCATCGCCACTGCAAGTGGCTTACAGCGAGTGTGCTCAAACGTGATGAGCTCATCGAGATAGACTTCCCGGTAGGGCTTTGGTTTTTCAGTTTTTGCATCGAACTTCTCCAGCTCGAGGCGAGCTTTAGCTGCAAGATACGGAATTCGCCTGGCCACGGTCTTTTGATTGATCCCCAGAAGTTTTGCGGACCTTCGCATCGAGACACACGATACGAGAAGCAAACGCAGCGTCTCGTTTACGGACCGAAGGCGTTGGCGCTTCTCGAGATTGTCTGTTTCTGGGGTCCAGGTCTGCTTGCAGCTAAAGCAGCGATATTGCGTGATTTTTTTGCTGTCGCATTTTCGAATGTAGAACGAGTTACGACCACCGGGCCTTAAACAACGAGGGCAGTTTGGATTCATTTGCTCGGGTTGAGCAAAGTTGATTCCAAACCAACGGGTTAGCGTGAGCAGGTCATAGTGGCTGGGGGCAGTTCAAAAGAACGACATCTTGACACGATATGCCTTTTTGATGCATAAAAAGCACATGGGTACGATCTTTCGGTATCGAGATGTCCGTATTGTCATCCGAACCAAAGATCACAATCCACCGCATGTCCACGTGGTCCGTGGGGATGCGGAGGCCAAAATCGAGATCCTGTCTCAGAAGGTTGTGTTTTCAAGAGGTTTTACGAGAAATGATCTCAAGCGGATCGCGACATTTTTGGCTGAGCAGAAGGACAAGCTCTTTGAGGCCTGGGAGGCGATTCACAATGAAGAAGAATAAACGAAGCAAAATTCAGCACGGGAAAGTCGATCTACTCGACAATAACGCATTTAATCCCAAAGAGACGAAATTTCGTGTCTCCATGTTCATTGACCTCGATGTCCTCGATGAAATCCGTAAGCGTGCACGCGCCAAGGGCCTACCCTATCAGACCTACATCAATCAGTACCTTCGTGAGTCGCATTTGGGCTCCGGTGATGAGGAGAGGATTCGAAATATTGTCAGGGATGAGCTGATGAAGAAGACGGGGTAACGCTTATTTCCTGGCGCGATACACGGCCTGACGCACAAACGATCTGGAAGATCCGAATGCCTTTGCTACGTCCCGACACCGCTCATAACGCTCGCAAACGGCCTTTGTTTCATCTGGCTCGAGACACTTCGGCTCTGGATATTCCTCAAACTCAAAAGTAACGATAGGATCGTTCGCGAAGGCCAGTTCGACTACTTCAACGACTTGCCCACCACTCGAGACAGATGCGAGATGCCATCCACTGACTGGCCAACGTTCCAGGATCTGGTGCGCGCCTATCGAAGCTGCCGGATCAGAAAGACCGCAAATCGAAGCCAGATTGCGTTTGAATCCAGACTTGGAAATAATCTACTCGATCTTCAGCGAAGAATTCATTCTCTAGCTTATCAGCCTAGTCCCGCCAGAGTTTTTGTGGTCACGCATCCTAAGCCTCGCGAAATCTTTGCTGCTGATTTTCGCGACCGCGTCGTTCACCACCTGATCGTAGACCAGCTTGAGCCAACTTGGGAGCGACACTTTATTCATGCAAGCTTTGCATGCCGAAAAGATCGCGGCGTTCACGGAGCCATCCACTACCTCCAGAAACGCGTCCGTTCACTCAGCCGGGGCGGAGAAAAGTCTATCTGGGCACTACAGCTCGACATCGAGAGCTTTTTTGTAACCATCGATCGAAGGATCCTTTGTGAGATTCTCTCAACCACTCCAAGTCCTTCGGGCCCGATGCTCTCATGGCTCATTCAAACCATCTATGCCCATGACGCACGGATCGGCGCAAAAAAAGTGGGGAGAAAAGATTCATATGAGAAAATCCCCCCCGGCAAGAGCTGGTTTGATCAGCCCAAAAAACTTGGACTGCCGATTGGCAATCTCACAAGCCAATTTGGCGCCAATGTCTACTTGAACGGGCTGGATCACTTCATCACGCGGACGCTGAAGCCCAGCGCCTACCTTCGCTACATGGATGATCTGACGCTGCTCGAGGATGACCCCGAAAAACTAAAGCGCTTCACTGAACCAATCAACGCATGGCTCCAGCAACATCGAAAACAACGTCTCAACCCTGCAAAGACTAAACTTTCGCGCCTGGAGAACGGGATTTCATACCTTGGCTACCGCCTCAAGCAGACGCCAACTCCCTCACAGCCGCTTCAGGTTTTTGCAGAACCCAAAAAAAATTGGGATTTCATTCACGCGGTTGATGAGCTTGAGAAATTTCGAGAATCAACCAGGTTGCGGCCGCACACCGTGGCTCACCTTGTTCCCAAACGCAGGCTTGTGACCCTATTGGCGAGCATCAACTCACGGCTCGGTTCGCTTCTTCATACGCGGAGTCACACGTTTCGGCGGGCGACTTTAGAGCGGCTTTTTTCAAAAGCAAAATGGCTTAGGAGATCCTTCTTGATCAAGAAGGGCTACCGCGCGCTTCGACTTAAACGGAAGCGAACGCGGTAGCCCGTAATCAGAAAAGCTCTTCCACGCTGGGCGCCGAGACACAACGGACCGCATTATTGTCGTTCCTATTGTCGCGGTTGTCATTGTCGATGTCGCCGTTGTTGCCATTGAATTCGTACGCGTTATCAGAATCACCCGGATGCAGCGTGCAAACCAATCGCTCAAACGTCCTGTTCAACTCCCGCCAAAAGATCCCGTAGTAAATCTTGGCTTCGTAGCTTCTCACCCTTAGTGGCTTTCGCCAAAACCGGGTCGGACTCCCGTGGAAAGAAATGACGCGCTCTCACAGGCAATTGTCCGTGGGACTCTGGTCGCTTCTCTCGTTGGCAGCACTACCTCACGCAACCAAAAGATCAAGCCTGTCGTGTCTTGTCCCACTTGAGCCAAGCCTGCGCTTGTCTTCCGATCTCAGAAAGTCGCTGCGATACAGCTTCAAACTGTCCTGTTGAAATACCGCGCAGGTCAAAAATCAGCCTCGTCAAAGCCCACTGGGCCTCAATTTCAAGCAAAGCTTCTTCGATATGCGGGGTCTTGTCGTGCGCTCGATTTGCAAGCGCGATGTGTTTTAAGATCCTTATTGCGGAGCTGAAGGTTTCTTGCCCAAGGTCGTGCTTTAAAGACTTTGGGAGTTTAATTTTGATAGCAAAAATTTCTCGCGCGTAACGATAGACTGCGCCGTAGATCGGAAGTTCTCTTGTTTTCATCAGAAATCCAGAAGTTCAACAAAAACCGACGTGCCCTTCGGGCACGTAAAGGAGGCAGGCCCTTAACGGGCCTGCCAATCCCAAATCAACCAATCAACGCTCCACGCTGGGCGCCGAGACACAACGGACCGCACCATAGGCGCTCCTACTGTCGCGGGAGTCATTGTCGATGTCGCCGTTGTGGCCATTGAATCCGTACGCGTAACCAGAATCACCCGGACGCAGCGTGTCAGACCAGAACCCCTTGCCTGCCATGTTAGGAAACAATGCGTAGAGCTCTTTACGACCTGCATCGGTGAATTTACCGGATGCGTCTTGTTCAAAGTAGGCTCTAAACGATTGGTAATCCTCCATTGTTGGCAGGGCAAGTCCTGGCCTATTACAAAAGTGTTGCGCCTGGGCATGATTCACTCCCGTCTTCACCGCATCAAACCAAGTTTTACCGTTTGCTGTAGCCACACGCCATCCAGCTTCTGGCTTTGAAACTCTCTCAAATAAAGTACCTTGGCTCGTCACACAGAAAGTGCCCGGCTTTTGTACACCCGAGAGATCTCCGCATTTTTTAGTCAACACGATCTCGTGCAAGAGATTGCCCAAGAGATTGAAAGCAATCCCGCCTTTGTCATCCTTATCATTGTGTTTGAGAACTCTATTGAGCTCTGACCCATCCATATCCTTGATGAGATTGTCGACAATGGC
>JBKCVM010000104.1:0-7358 GCA_046317855.1 Oligoflexia bacterium | reverse complement strand
CTCAAGGAGCCTTCCTTCGATCGAGGCAGCGTGGGCCCAGGTCACCAGTTGCGGTAAAAGTGTGATCAGAGCGAGACGAGCACGAGCGGCGGGTTGGATTTTCTTCATGCTCAATATCCGATAGTGATCGGATCGCTCACGCCGCCCCGGTCATCGCGTAAAATAATCAGGCCCAGAGCAGTCCCGCTTTCAGGCGGGGTCCAGGTGTTGGGGGAGCTCCCGTCCGTGCGAGAAAACTCAAATTCGCCTGCAGTGGTAAACCAGCTGACTGTGAGTTTCTCAGTACGAGTGAGATTCTCTCCCGTCGTGCTGATGACCGTATAGGTCTCGGCACTGGAGGCTAAAACTGGGGTCAGTTTGGCTTCTGTGGTCGGAAAAGTGCTCGGGCTTCCAGAAATCAGACCTGAGAGTGAAGTGAGGCTCACCGGGGTGTTGAGCTGGGCTCCCGTGCGAGTGGTCACGATGATTCGTCGAAAGGCTCGAGTGACTTCTGAGCCAGCACTCAGCTCAAACGTAAACACCAAGGGTACTCCGTTTGAAGCTTGTTCAGGTGAGATTGCCGCCAACACGCCTGCGGGAATGGTGAGATTGATTGGGTCAGAGCTCGCCTTGCCAGAAAAAGGGAGTGTCGTGAGCGGAGCTTCGGATGCGGTGATGGAGCCCGATCCACTGCCAATCAGGGTGCCCGAACAGGACGGGGTGACTCCGAGCGCCACGCCGGGATCAGCGCAGAACTTCCAACTATACGCCAGCGTTCGTGGGCCTGAAGTAGACGCTGCAGAAAAGTCACTGATGATTGGAATGACTTGAACCGTGTCGCCCTCGTTGGCTTCAGGTTTGTCAGCAATGAGGCCCAGCACCCTCAGTGGACCGAGCTCCTGCGACGAGGGTAGGTTTTCGTTGGCGCAGCCCAGTGCAAAAAGGGGCAAGAGGCAGAGAAACGAAAGTGTGCCTTTATTCGAGCACGAAACGGTATGCATATCTGATCCTCACGGCAACGGCCTGCTCAGCGACGCTGGCAGGTTTGAAAACAAGATTTTTTGCAGCCTCAAGCGCTGCCTGATCGAGTGAAGGAAAAAGTGGGCGGATCACTTGAGCTTGGCGTACGCGGCCCTGGGCATCGATGAGCAGGTCCATGAGCACCGCCCCCTGTATGCCGGCCTTGCGGGCATCAGCAGGGTAGGGAACTCTAAAATCGCCTAAGAGGACGGGCATCTGGCTCACGAGATAATCGTCGGTCGGGATCGGGAGCGAGTCGGCATCCGAGTCTTTGAGCTTTGTGGTATCCGGGGTCTTGGCCAGGGTGTTTCCGGCCTTGGCGTCGGGAGATTGCGCGTCGTCTGCGGTGAGCGATTTTCGCGACATTCCAAAAACAGCCCGGGGTTGGGTCGAGGGGGGTTTGGGGCGGGTCGTGGGTTGCAGCGGAAGGGGGGCCACTTGCGGCGCCTCGATCACTTCGAACGGAACATCTTGGGTCAAAGAAAGCTGAGTGAAGACCCTGGGCGCAAAGGTGACGATCGCCCACGCAGCTACAACGCATAGGTGAATCAGAAGAGAGCGCTTGAGTGAGCGTTGAAACGAGCGCTGGAGTAAAAGGGGAGCATGCAGAGCTTCAGAATTCAATTCTTTGCTCCCGGTTCTCCTGAGTTTTTTTTCTGCATCGTTTGCTTTTGGACCTGAATCGCAAAGCGCTCCAAGCCGACCTGCTTGAGAGTGTCGATGACTGTTACGAGCGCCCAATGGCGGGAGTTTTCATCTGCTGCAATGAGCGCCTGTACGGCTGGATTGCGAGTAAGCGCGGCTTGTGCCTCGAGCGAGAGTTGTTCAGGGCTCGAGAGTATTCCGTTGACCAGGATTTGCCCCTGCTCGTTGATGGCCACGGCCAGCGACTCGGGCTTTCCGCCCTCAGAGCTGCTGGCCTTTGGGAGTCGAATACCCAGAGTGTCTTTGAGAAGGGTGGGGGCGGTGACCATGAAGATGACGAGCAGCACCAGCACCACATCAACAAAAGGAGTGATGTTGATCGCACTGATCGGTGCGCCGTCGGATGTGGCTCCGGACTCTTGGGTATCCAGTTCAATCGCCATTTGACCTATCTCGGGTGGTTTCAGGCAGAACCAAGGGCGCAATAAATGACGAAACGAATTCGTCGCGCAGAATTTCACACGATGAGAGGATTTCTTTGGACTGCTTTTGAAAAACGTTAAAAGCAATCACTGCTGGAATCGCAACCAGGAGCCCCACGGCGGTGGCAATGAGTGCTTCTGAAATAGCGCCCATCACCGAGCCCGTTCCTCCCTGCTGAGACGAAAGCTCCCCGAAGGCTTGAATGATGCCTAGAACCGTTCCGAAAAGTCCGATGAACGGCGCGTTTGAACCCACAGTTGCAAGCAGTGTCATTCCTTTTTCGAGCCTTGCCCGACTCTGAACAAGATAGCTCCGAGTGGATCGGTCAATGGCACGCTCGCTGGACCGGGAGAGTCTTTGACTCAAGAGAAGCAGGTAGCCCACGATGATCGGAGGATGGCCGCTGTCAAAAGATGCTGTCATTTTTTGATTTTGGATCAATTCTTGGGCGGTTTTTTGCACCGCAGCCAGGCTGCCGCTTCTGATGGCTTGCTGTGCTGGACCGAGCGCGTCGGACTGACGTTCGTGCTTGAGGAGTTTGCGTCGGTCTAAAATCACAGCGATCGATGTGACCGACAAGCCTACCAAAATGAGTAAAACCGCGCGCGATCCCCACTGAGTGAGCCAGAGCCACGCCGGAGCAGTCGTTGCTGAAATTTCCATGGCCCCACTTTAGGGACGAATCTCGGGCTAGGCCACCTTTTTTCGGTCAAAAGACTCGCGTCTCAATTGAATCAGGGTGCCGCCTGTAAACGCTTGGAGCACCTTTTGTTGAAAGGACACCGAGAGCAGTCCGCCGATGATGCAAGTGTTCTTTAAAAAGTGAATCAGGGATTCTTGCCGGGCCAAGCCTGTGTTCATCCAGAAAGCATGAAAGATAAAAGTCACGGGCACCAAGTAGATTGCCAATAAGAGCGCAGTCATTCGGGTGCGATATCCTGCTGCAAGTGCAAATCCGCCGAGCAGCTCCAAGGCGATTGCCAAAGGTAAAAGCGCCGAGGGCATCCAAATCTCGGCATTTTGCATCAGCGTCAAAGTGTCAGAGAAATTGAAGAGCTTGCTAGCTCCAGAGACCAAAAAAATGAGCGCCATCATGAATCGAGAGAAGGCAAGTTGTCTGGCAACGAGGGTGGGCATGTGCAACGAAAGTGAGGGTTCACGATCTATTCCAATGGGGTTCTCATGGTGCGATGCATTATGCGCTTCCTAACGCAATCCTAACTTTCAACCCGGCAAGTCGCCCCCTACTTTTGTCTAAAAACAGGGGGTCTCATGTCGCGTGGTCCAATGCTGCTTGGCTCGAAGCTGAGGTTTGCATTTTTTTGTGCAGTGGCGGTTCTTCATGTGGTTTTAGGTGGGGGCCTTGAATCCACGTCTGCTGCTTTTGTCGAGGAGCCACTCAAAGTGAGTCGTATTGTGGATGGCGACACCATTCATGGAAGCGATTCAAAGGGAAATGTTCTGAAAGTCCGTTTACACGGCATAGATACGCCTGAGTTACATCTGGCCACTGAGGACGGAATGGTAGCGCAGCTCCCCTGGGGCGAGCAGGCCGAACGAATGCTGGCAAGCTTGCTTCGAGCAGGGGACCTAGTCACGCTCCGAATTTTTGGAAAAGATAAATACGGTCGCACCCTGGGGCAGGTCTTTCTTGCCGGAAAAAACATTAACCTCGAGCAAGTGCGCCGGGGCCAGGCGGCAAACTATCACATCTGTGCTCCAGGAAATTGCACTGAGGATCTATTGAAGGAACAGCAGGTCTACGAATTTGCTGATGCCTGTCGCAAAGCCCAGGCAGAAGAAGTGGGGATCTTTGATAAACGCCAACCTCTTGAGGAAATGCCTTTTGAGTTTCGTCTTCGAGTTCAAAAGCGCAAAGCAGACAAGTTTGTGGGCGATATTCGTACCCGTGAGTACGTCAGACCCGAAGACTACAAACGAATTCCGGTTTGCGAGCGGATCTTTTTCATCAACGAACAAGATGCTTTGAATCTTGGCTTTACACTCAAGAAGGACTGAATTCGACTTGGAGCTCAAGCTCGCTAGAGTTGGGGTAGCACTGGCAGGCCAGCCGGTATCCCGATTCTAGCTCTTTTTGAGAGAGGTGTTCTTTCTCTGCTGCGGTGAGGGGACTTACGCTTTGTCCGAGACTCTGCAACTGAGAGAGGGTCACTCTGACTTTGTCTCCACCGCAAATACCGTGTCCTCCGCAGCGGCTCCCAATGTTCAGCTCGAGAGCTTGGGCGTGCGCCAATAGATTGAGGTTGGGCTCGCAAAAGTCGGTTTCATTGATTTTTTGGCCCGTTTTGGCCTTGAACTTCACAGTTCCCATGTGGATTGATTTTGATAATAGACCCAAATCGTGTCTAAGACCGCCAAAATCGAGACTGCAAAACCCTGGCTAGTGCTCGCTCCAATGGAGGGGGTGACCGACGCTCCTATGAGAAGGCTCATGAGTGCTCGGGGAGGCTTCACTCACTGTGTGTCAGAGTTTGTGAGGGTGAGTCAGGAAGTCATTTCAAAACGAACCTTGAGAGCTTTTGTTCCGGAGCTGGACCATGGATCGCAGACCCGCTCCGGCACTCCAGTGCAAGTGCAACTTCTGGGTGGAAATCCTGAGTTGATGGCTGAGAGCGCTTTAGTGGCATGTGAACTCGGTTCACCGGGTGTGGATTTAAATTTTGGCTGCCCGGCCCCCACGGTCAATCGTCATGATGGCGGGGCTACGTTGCTCAAATATCCGGACCGCATTCGAGGGATTGTGGAGGCCGTGAGGCGAGCAGTGCCCCGGCATCTTGCAGTGAGTGCTAAACTCAGGCTGGGCTGGGACGATCCTGATCAGATCTTTGTGAATGCTTCTCGGGCAGTTGAAGGGGGAGCCAGCTGGATCACGGTTCACGCGCGTACAAGAATGGCCGGGTATCAACCGCCGGTTTTTTGGGAAAAGATCGGTCAGTTAAGACGCGTGCTGGAGAGCGATCGCGGAGGAGTGCCTGTGGTTGCCAACGGAGATATCTGGAGTTGGCAGGATTTTTTGAAGTGTCGGGAGCTCTCGGGAGCCCACCATTTTATGATGGGCCGGGGGGCTCTTTGTGATCCGGGCTTGGTGCTCAGGATTGCATCTGAACTGGGACTGGGGCATCCGGGGGATTCTCAAGTCACGCAATTGAAGGATGATGGCAGTTGCCCAGTGACTCACCTTGAGTTGAGTCACTGGGCTCCGATTTTGCTAGAGTTTATCGAGATTTCTCGTCAAGAGTGGCGCGATCCTGGATTGCCGGACGCAGTGATTTTAGCTCGGTGCAAGCAATGGGTCCGGATGGCAAAGACGCATCGGGGTTTGCTCTGGTTTGATGAAATCAAAAAGATGAAGACTCTGGGAGAGCTTGAGGTGTTGCTGGCTCAAGTGGTCTGAGCGTTGAGTGCTGATTGAATCACCTTGAGGCAGGCAGACTCAGAGGCTGCATCGTTTTCAAGCCCTGTAAGCCAGGCACCAGAAGGGTAACAGACGGCCGCAATTCCTTGCTGGCACTGACCCAGGCAGCCCGAGGCATTGACCCGAATTCTCGCGTTTGGATAAGTTTGAGTGACTCGGGAGGCGGCCTGTTTGACTCGTTCTCGAAGCTCTTCTGAGCCTTTTGGGGCGCAGCTGGGCTTTCCTTCTGCCTTTCGATTGGTGCAGATAAAAAGGTGGGCATCAAACATGGAGCCAGTTTAAATAGGGTATGCGCTTGAAAGTAAAGCCGTGTTTTTGGCTCTTGCCCCTTAGCTTGCTTAGACTCCAATGGGTTCATGCCTACGAGATCAAAGACTTTTGGGCCGAAGAGGCGCAGATACATACTCGCGAATTCAAGAAGGTCGACCTTTCTGCGCGGATTGAGCTGGCACCTGGAGAGACAGCTCCCCAGCTCAATCTGGTCCAAGTCACTGAACAAGGTGAAAGGATGCGGTTTTTGGGGATCTTGCTCCATCATCCTAAAAAAGGCAGATGGACTCGAAGGGTGGAGCTTTTGGAGCGCGAATCCGGCGCTCTGTATTTTGAGATTGTTCCTGAGGCTGAGCTTGAGCCTTTCGTGAAGCGTGAACGCCCTCGAGCGGTGATTCAAGTCTTCAAACGCCCCTCGCTCATTGAGATCTTGAAAAAGGTGCTGAGCCGATTTGGCTTTCAAAAAGCTGAGGCATCTGAGCGGCGAGTATTTAAGTGTCCTGAGGTTCCTCCTCTTGCGATTTCGCGCTGGGGGAGCATCGTTGCGCCGGAGCTTCCTGGAGGAGTTCGAGGTTACTCCTCAGAAAGAAGAAAAAATGGAAAAGAGCAAGGTGCAGTGGGTGCCATCACTGCTCAATTGGCGCGCAAAAGTGAGGAGATTGTGGAGTTCCTTTGGAATCCTGCCAACCTCAAGGACCCCAAGCGCGCCACTGTTCAGGTCACGTCTATTTCACCCCTTCAAAAGCGAGTAGAAGTGGATGCTCGTCCTATCTTTTTTTTGAATATCAAGTGGACCGAGCTCTGGGAGCGATCGGGTACGGAGAGCGCCGGGGGCTCAAGGATTCGTTACGCCAAAACAGAAGGCGATTCTAGACTATCTCATTTTTGTGGCTGGATGGATATCGAAGAGGTTTCTTCAAAAGAAGCGCTCTCAAGAGTGACCCTATACGAAGAGGTCTGGGCCACGGGGCGATCCCCAGAGGATGTGCTCAATGGCCACATCGGGACCCTACGGCAGATTCTTCAGAGCACTTCGAGCACTCGATAAGACCTAAGTGCGCCAGTGTGGGTGGCGACTTGAGCGACTTGTCCGGTCGTCTTGCCCAAAAGGGCCTCACCCAGCGGACTCTGGGGAGTGATGACTTGGAGCGGAAGCCCTTCAAAATCGGTCACAAGCCCTCCGTGTCCGGGTACCATGAAGACCCAGCTTTTGGGTGAGGCTCCGGTTTTGACCAGAATCTCGATCAAAGCGAGAGAGCCTGGTTCGATCAGCCCCGGAGGCTCCGGTACGCGGACGGGTAAGAATCGATACATGAGCAGTGCGCGCTTGGCTTGAGCAGCCTCGGACGAGTTCTCCGAGTGAGCGATGGGCTCAAAGTGAGCTTTCAGAAGCTGAATCACTCTGCTTTTGATGTTGTTTTGTAAGGAACCAGAACTCGTGCCCTGGTTCATGATCGAGTCTAGAATCGATTGCGGAACTTTTTCTGGTGATGAGTATTTCCAACTGGCTAAACCCCCTGAAGAG
>JBKCVM010000103.1:0-21573 GCA_046317855.1 Oligoflexia bacterium | reverse complement strand
ACATTCAACCCGATCCGGACGGAGTCGTCCGGCGTGCTGTGGCAGTGCGGCTCGTGGGCAACTCTCTCCAAAAGCCGCTGGCCTTTGCCATGGCCGAAGCTGGCACCGGCAAAAAATTCATCGCTCAACTCGACACACAACAAAAGCTCTCAGAGCTCAAACTCGGGAGCCAAGGCCAATTGCTACCCATCACTCCCACGAGCGCACTGACCATCAACTTCAGAGGCCCTCGAAGGAGCTTTCCGTACATTTCTGCGCTGGATGTTCTAAAAGAAGGCAATACAACTGCCGAGACCGAGATCAACTACAAGCTGACGACGGTAAACTTGAGCGAGATCTTTAAAGATGCATACGTCCTCATTGGACTGAGCGCGGTGGGCGCATTTGATATGCGCGCTTTTCCATTTGATTCCAATGTCCCTGGAGTCGAGGGTCACGCAAACATCCTAGACAATCTGCTTTCTAACGATTTTCTGAGCTACGGAAAACTGGGACGCGCTCGCTACTCAATGATCCTCTTTGCTCTCCTTGTTATCGGCGGAATTCTCTTTGCATTCACGATCGAGCGACTCGAGTCCATCCCAGCGCTCGCGCTCGGAATCACGACTCTTGCCGGAATGGGATGGGTGGACCTCAAGTTACTCTTTGCGAAAGACATCCATTGGGATTTCAGCTTTCTCTACGTCCAGCTCTCTGCAATTTTTATCACTACAAACGCAGTAAAATACGTACTCGAAGAACGAAACAAAAAGTTCATCAAAGGGGCCTTCTCCAAATACGTCTCTCCAGCAATCGTCGACTCCATTCTAAAAGATCCAAGCAAACTCACAGTAGGCGGAGAACGCCGAGATCTGACGATTCTATTTTCAGATATTCGTGGCTTTACGACCTTCTCTGAAAAGATGGACCCCAAAGCCCTTGCCTCATTTTTGAACGACTACTTGGGCATCATGACCGATGTTGTTTTCGACACCGAAGGTACTCTCGACAAGTACATCGGTGATGCCGTAATGGCCTTTTGGGGTGCGCCACTCGATCAACCCAAGCATGCCGCCAACGCCTGCCGAGCAGCGAGGGTCATGCTTCAAAAACTGGCTGAAAATCACGAGAGGTTCAGAACACAGTACGGTGTAGAAGTCGCCATTGGCATCGGCATCAACTCGGGTCTGGTCAACGTAGGAAACATGGGCTCTGAGCGAATCTTTGAATACACTGTCATTGGTGACCACGTGAATCTTGCCTCACGACTCGAAGGCCTCACCAAGTACTACGGTGCCGGGATCGTTACGACACGCTTCACCTTTGATCTCATCGAAAAAGGCGGCGAACCCCTTCCTGCCCATCGCACTCTTGATTTTGTGAAAGTGAAAGGCAAAAAATCAGCTGTGGAACTCATCCAGGTCTTTGAAAGAGACTTTGACGCCGAGGGACTGAAGCTCTTTGAAAGCGCACGAGCAGCCTACTCTCAACAATCCTGGGACCAAGCAATCGAGCTATTTAGAAAAGCAAACCAAAAACTTTCTTACCTTGGAACAGATGATGGCCCTTGCATGATGTACATTGAAAGGTGCGAAGAGCTTAAAACCACTGGCGTCGAACCCAATTGGGACGGCGCCTGGAAAATGACAAGCAAGTGACCAGCAAGTAAGGATCAACCCTATGTCAATCCCTCCAACAAATGGAAATCCGAGTCCAGGCGGCGTGCCAACGACGCGCCTCCAAAAAGGCCAGTTCATTTTCAAAGAGGGAGAAAATGCTGGCTCGATGTACCTTCTCAAAACGGGCAATATCCGAATTTTCAAAAAGAAGGGAAACTCGGACATTGAAATCGAAACCATCCGCAGTGGCCAAATTCTGGGCGAGCTTGCCTTCTTGGACGGAAACCCACGCTCCGCCTCTGGTGAGGCCCTCACTGACTGCGATCTGGTGGAGATTTCTGGACCCTCTTTCCAGCAAGTGCTCGACAAGCTTCCGGAGTGGCTGAAAATTCTTTTACGCACTCTTGTGACTCGTCTTCGAGTTGCAAGCACCCGGATTAGGCAGCTCGAGAGCGCCAGCACAGAGTTCGTTTACAGTGAAAAAGAGGGCCGACGCGTATCCCAGTACGTCTACCTCACCACGGCCGAGGTCATGAAGACAAGCGCGGCACTCCTTCTTGTGGCGTCTCGATGGGGAAAACCTACAGAAATCGCAGGAAAAAGAGGAATCGATATCAAGATTGCGCTCCTCCAACGTTACGTGAATCAAATCATGCAAGTCCCCATCGCCAAGCTCACCAGCGTAGTCGACGCTTTTACCCAAGCAGGTTTTTTGAAAACCGACGACGCTAGCGGCAATCTTGTTCTCACGGATGTCGACTTTCTCGAATCCCTGATTCATTACATGAACGAAGAAAACCTTCGTGAACCCACCAAGAGGCACGACATTTCTAACAAAGGTTTCTTAATCATGGTGCTCATTGCCAAATACCTTCCAAAAATAGCCAAGGACCCCAATGGCTCTGCAACGGTCAATCTTGCAGAAATCCTCAAGCTTGAGACCCCTCCGGAGGCCAAGCCACCGTTTCGAATAGATGAGTTCGCAGAACTCATTACATTGGGTTACGGCTCCAACATCGCCGCAAAGTCGAATGATGAAGTGCTCACCACCGTGAACGCGGACGAATTCATGCTCTCGGTGCGCCTCCAACGGACGCTCAAATGCATTGAGGCAGTCAACGAGCAGAAGGCCAATAAAGCCTAAAGAGCGCTCCCAAACGATACGGATCAGACAAGCTCAGGGCGTGCGCACTTGACCGCATCGACTAACTTCTTAATGTCCTGAGCCCGATCTTTCTTTGCTACCAGCAGTACAGAATCGGTCTCAACCAAGATGAGGTCTTCGACTCCGAGCGCTGCTACTTGGCGACCTGGAACATCAATCACAAGTCCGCGCGAGTCGACCGCAGTCACTTGACCAGAAAGCCCCACTCCCCAGTCTTCTAAACCGCCCCGAGCGCGAGCCAGTAACTCAACTGAAGTCCAACTGCCCAGATCATCCCAGCCACAATCCAGACGATAAGTCACCACAGAGCGCGCTTTCTCCATCACTCCAAAATCAATTGAAGTCGCGGTCATCAGCGGGTAGGCCTTTTCAACCACTCCGTTGCTCGAATCCCAGGCTTTCTTCATTTCTGGCATCCATCGGTCAAACTCAGCAAGGATGGAGCCCACCTGCCAAACAAACATCCCACCGTTCCAGAGGTAAGTTCCTTCGGTTAAAAATCTGCGCGCTCGATCAAGATCAGGCTTTTCAACAAAAGCGTCGAGCTTGAATGCACCATTGGGGGCTGAGGAACCTGACTTTAAAGGCGCACCTAGCTTCAAATAACCATACCCAGTCTCAGGTCGAGTGGGCTTTACTCCCAGGGTGACCAGGTCAGTTGACTCTGCAGCGTAATGAGCGGCTGCGCGAACAACCGCAAGAAATGAGGCAACATCTTGAATCAAGTGATCGGCAGGCATTACTAGCATCACCGCTTTCATGCCCTGAGGGTCTGCCGCTGCGATTTCACGCGCAGCCCAATAAATGCAAGGAGCGGTATTTCTACCCTGAGGCTCGGCTAAAACTTTTGCGCCTCCTGACTGCTCCTGTACGGCTTGCTTGAGTTGTGATGTGGTCACGATCCAGCGCCGTTCATCAGAAATCCAACCCGTAAAACGATCCAGGGTTTGCTCTAACAGCGTACGTGATGCAGAGCCCCTGGACTCCGAGATCCCTTCAAAGCTGAGCAGTTGTTTTGGGCGCTTTGAAGTGCTCTTGGGCCAGAACCGAGTCCCACTCCCTCCCGCCATCACCACGAGATGAGGCGAAGTCATGCAGGGGTCCGACCATAGCTGTCTTCGAGTCGAACCACGTCATCCAGTTGAGGAGTAGAGACCTCAAAGACTGTGCAATCTTCTAATGCAATCATTCGGTGTTTTCGTCCCACCGGAATGTGGTGGGCCTCACCTGGAGAAAGAACAATCTCTTCCAGCCTTCCGGGCTCCACTTCAAAGACGAACTGCATCTTTCCGGACTGGACAAAAATCGTTTCTTCTTTTTGACGATGGTACTGAAGCGAGAGTCGGTGATCTTTCTTGATGAACAAAAGTTTTCCGACGTAGTCCCCTGTTCGAGCCCAAATCAGCTCGTGTCCCCAAGGTTTCTCCACTTTCTGAATCTTCTGAAGTCCCATAAAAATCAGTGCGTCTCCGTCGAACCTGAAACCGCTTTGGTCACCACGAACTGAGCCAATCGCCCTGCAGCCTTTAGCTCGGAGCCCGCAGCCTCTGCTTCAGCACGAGTTTCAAATCCGCCTTGATAAACTCGGTACCACCGACCTTTTCCTGGAATCTGAACTTCACGAATCCAAGGCGTCAGACTCGAATCCGCCCAGCCTCGCAGAGCCTTTTCAACGACCGCAGCCTCGGTCACCGAAAAAGCGGCTATTTGAAGAGTAAACTGCCCTGCCGGAGCCGGGCGCTGAAGGGCTTGGGCCAACAAAGCCGATACTTTAGCAGGCTCTTGATCGGCCTCTACTGGCTCTCCCGTTTTCTGAGCCACCGTTTTGCGCGGCAGCTCCACTTGCCGCGTAGGATCGATTTGAATTCCTGTTTTAGCCACTTCGTCCCGAAGAGCCTCGTCAGCCATGACCTCAGCCGCTCCAGCAGCTGCATCCACTTCTTCTTGAAGGTCTAAACGAGAAGGCGAGGCATCCTCGAGACGGTTCACTCCCGGAACAGAAGGTTCACCGACGACCTGTTTTTTGGGGGGAACCCGTTTTCCGAGGTGCACACCAAACGTGAAAGCAAAAACTCCCACCATTACGGCAAGCCCCACTAACAGTAGGAATTCCTTGCGTTCGTAGATCAGAAGCCGAGGTTTGCGGTCCATCTCATGGTGATAGCGAGCGAGGGGGCCCAAAGTCAACTTGCCGGCACACTTCCCGCACAGAGGGCAGCCCAAAACAAGAAAAGGAACCCAAAATGACCTCAACCCAATTCTCCAAGAAACCGACCCACCCCAGCTCACCTAGCGGCCAGGGACTCACCGAGTACTTGATTCTTCTCATCTTGATCTCGATGGTGTCGATCGCAGCAGTGAGAACCCTCGGAAGCCGAATCAAAGGCAAGCTTCAGCAGGCCCACGAAGAAGTGAACGGCCTGTCGTTTAACCGATGAGCGAGTTCCTGATCGCCTTCTCTCTCTGGATCCTCGTTACAGCCGGGGGTTTGAAAGTTCTCCACTCAGCCTGGCACCAGCTGCGCTGCGAACGAGCTACTTTTGAAGCAGGCCACCTGGTTCTGATGGGAGAGCACAGAACGGGCGGGTTCAATTTAGTTGAAGTGACTGAAACACCAAGTCGAGTGATGGCCAGAAGCACCTGCCGCTCAGGGAAAAATACGGAGGTGGGATTTGAAAAACTCGAACACCGACCCTAAAGAGAAACGGCGTCCCATCAAGAATCACAGCGGACAGCTGATGCTTCCACTTGCTCTTTTGCTTGGTCTAATGGCCACTGCCGCGATTGGCCTACTCTCGCTTCAAGAGTCTTGGAGACGGAGGGTCCAGGCGCAGCTCCAGTTAGATCGTTGCGCAGCCGAGCTTGCGCTTTCACTCCGCAAGATCCAGCGCTCCCTGGAGACCACCAACACTGCAATCCAGGTGGCTCGAGCCTCGAAAGTGGCCGCCAGTGCTGCGGGTCAAGGACAGATCGTCGCAACTGCTGATGCTTCGATCAAGCTGCTGATCGCTACTCAGCAACTCCAGCTCGCGCAATGGATGGCGCTTCAGATCGGGAAAGGCAGCAGAGCAGGGTGCCTCACTGCCCCGCGCCCGCTCGCCTGGATTCGCCCCAGTCCAGATCCGGTGGGGCCCCGGCCTCTGGAATGGCCTTCTCACGAACCTCGAAGGATCGAGCTCAAATTCAGGCGGGGCTTCTTGAAAGGAGTACTCAAATCCCATGCAGTCGTCTTCGATGAGCAAAGAAACGGAAAGCCAAGCAGAAAATGGACTGCCTCCTACGACCTTTGGCAAGCGAGGGGATCAGGGCCAGGCCCTTTTTGAGGTGATCGTATGGATCTCACTTTTCGCAGCATTGCTTCTGGGGTTTTCGAGCGCCTATCAACTGGGCGCCCGCCGCTATCGTTCAACCCTGAACGCCGGAGGCGCATACGCGCCGCGATAGCCTGCTCGCTTGCCGCTCTGATAGGACTTCTTTCGTTTTCATCGATCGAGCAAAGCGCCATCGAGAGGCATCGCCGGTTGCAAGTGCCCACCCCAGATCAGGTCCGCGATCTCGTTGGGCTGGCTGGATTCAAACCCACTCCATCTGAACTTCTGGCCCACCTTCCGCCATTTGAGCCTGCGGGCACCTGGTGGAAAGAAAACCCGACAGAACGCATTTGGTTCGTGGACGCTTCTGGAGCACCCATGGCCTTTGATCGGTCAGACTCTGGATCGATGCATGCTGCTAAAACTCCTGCACGATTTGAAGTGATCGGGGGCGGCTGGGAAGCCATGCCTCAAGTGCTCGAGACCCTGAAACCGCGCTCGCAGCGAGGACGGACAAAGAAAGAAAGCTCAAAACCCCAGAGACTGCACCCTCGGGAATGGGCGTTTTAGCTGTGCTTGCTCATTTGCTCTTCCAAATCTCCGCGGCGCTTCCCAGGGTTCTCTAGCCATGATTGACGACCCGCACCCGTCGGAATAGGGTCCGGGACATGACTGCAAAAACACACATCCCCAATTCAATTCTTGCTGTGGGCTCAATGGCCTTCGATTCCGTTCAAACCCCTGCCGGAAAGGCCGAAGCCGTCCTGGGCGGATCGGTGAACTATTTTTCAGTTGCCGCCTCATTTTATGCGCCCATCCGGGTGGTGGGTGTCGTAGGAGAGGACTTTCCGCAAGGTCATCTTAAATGGCTCTCAGAAAAGCGCATTGACGTCAGTGGCGTGCAAGTGGCCAAGGGCAAGACCTTTCACTGGGTGGGCTCTTACGACGGCAACATGAACGAGGCTAAAACTCTCTCCACTGCTCTCAATGTTTTTCAACACTTTGACCCAAAACTCCCTTCCAACCACGTCGATTCACCCTACGTCTTTTTGGCTAACATCGACCCCGTTCTTCAACAGCGAGTGCTTGACCAAGTCGAGCCTCCCCGACTCGTAGCCTGTGACAGCATGAATTTTTGGATCACCGGCAAGCCAGAGGAACTTAAAAAGACGCTTCAACGCGTGGACATCCTTTCGGTGAACGAAGGCGAAGCTTTCTTATTGTCAGGAGAAAAAAACCTTTCGCGCGCAGCCTCAAAGATCCGTGAACTCGGTCCGTCGGTCGTGATCATTAAGCGCGGAGAATACGGTGCGGCACTCTTTACCCGTGACTCCGCATTTCTGGCGCCTGCCTACCTAGTAGACAAGGTCGTGGACCCCACGGGAGCTGGCGATAGCTTTGCCGGAGCATTCATGGGCTACCTTGCAGAAGCTCAGGCACATCGCGATCTCATGCGACAGGACCCAGCAAAATGGGAAAATCTACTAAGACGTGCCGTTCTTGCAGGTTGCGTCATGGCAAGTTTCACGGTCGAAGATTTCAGTTTGCATCGACTCATGCGACTCAACTCGCATGAACTAGTGGACCGTCAGAATTCACTCATGAAAATGATCTCGATCTCGTAAAAGTGACTGGCATCCGCGTTGCTATCTTGCCGTTCGGCGAACCCAATGGCGAATCCAATCCGGAGGCAACTCATGAAAGCACGTAACTTGACCACCCTGCTCCTAGCCGCACTCATTGCAACCAGTGCACAGGCCCAGGACACATCGAATCACGAGCACAAAGGCAGCGAAAATAAGGGAACCCAGCAAGGCTCCCAAAAAGACGAAAAGCTCGAAGGCAAAAAAGAAGAGTCCGCCACCAAGGCAGAAAAAGACTCATCTAAAGGAGAAAAGGTCTCAGGAGAGAAAGGCAAGCAAGAGTCAAGACGCTTCTAAACGAAGGGGTCACTCAAGCGTCTTACGAAGTCCCGGGCCGGGGCGAGAGCCCCGGCCCATTTACGATTTCAAGCAAACGGCTCTGAAACTTCTTTTTACTAAACTCAGCAGCGCGCGCTCGGCAGCACTGCTCTCGCTGCGAGGCACTCGATTGCCAATCTGAGCTTTCGCAGAGACTCACTGCATCCATCAATGAATCCACCCGGGGCTCATTGAAAAAAATACCCGTCTCTGGAGTGACTGTTTCGAGAGCTCCGCCCGATGCAAGCGCTAAGACAGGCGCACCCGCAGCCATCGCTTCTAGCGGAGTGATTCCAAAATCCTCTATTCCGGGAAACACAAAGGCCCTGCATCTGGAATAGAGCTCAGCGACTTGCTGGTCATCACAAGAACCCATAAAGCGAATCGTCGGGCCTGCAAGCGCACGCAACGATTGCTCCTCTTGCCCAGAACCCACGATCCAAAGCTTTAAGCCCAGACGATTGAACGCTTCGATCGCAAGATCCACTCTCTTGTAAGGAGCAAACGCACCCACCATGAGATAAAAATCTTCAGGCTTACGTTCCCTGGCTTTGAAGCGCTCGAGTTCGGCAAAGGGATGAAGCACCCAAGGGTCAGCACCGTAAATTCTTCGGGCTTGCTCTGCGATGAAACGGCTGTTTGCGATCATCACATCGACCCCTCGGCTCGAGCCTACGTCCCAGCGCTGCAGACCAGGTCTGAGCATCCGAGCCACGGCACGCGTCACCCACCCGGCCTTAGCGGGATTAAAATAATCCTCAAACCGGTCCCACATGTAGCGCATCGGAGCATGTAAGTAGCAAACATGCCGAGCCCCCGGCTTCTTGATCACTCCTTTGGCTACACAATGACTGGAGCTCAAAATGAGATCATAGTCTTTGAGATTCAGTGACTCGATGGCCCAAGGCATCAACGGCAAATAGTGCCGATAACGGGCCTCCACCCAAGGCAAGTGCTGCATCCAGCTTGTGATGATTTTTCGTCTTTGCAGCGCCGGTGAAAGCCTCTCTTTGAATGCAATCAAAGAAAAGATAGGGGCTTCAGGAAAAACCTCGGCAATCGCCTCGAGCACGGCCTCGCCGCCGCGCATTCCCGTCAACCAGTCATGAACAATGGCTACACGAGAATGATCTTTCGTACTCATTTGTATTCCAGCTTGAAAGCCTCGAGCGTCTGACGGAGCCCCTCTTCAAGGTCCACTCTGGGGCTCCAACCTAAGAGCGTGCGAGCCCGAGAGATATCCGGACAACGGCGATGGGGATCATCCTCACGCCCTGGCAAAAATTCGATCGGAACTCGAGTTCCAGCCACTTTTTGAATCATCTCAGCAAACTCAAGGATCGTTCGTTCAACGGGATTGCCACAGTTGACGGCTTCTTTCACATCGCTATGCAAAAGACGAAGAATGCCGTCCACCAAGTCCGAGACGAAACAAAAACTTCGAGTCTGCTTTCCGTTTCCATGGATCGTGAGCGGTCGCTCAGTCAGGGCTTGACGAGCCAGCTCGGGGACCACGCGACCGTCGTCCAGGCGCATGCGAGGCCCGTAAGTATTAAAAATACGCACGATGGCAGCATTCAACCCCTGCAGCCGTGAGGCAGTGCTCACTACGGCCTCGGCAAAACGCTTAGCCTCGTCGTAGCAGGCACGGGGCCCAATGCTGTTCACATTACCCCAGTACGATTCTCGCTGTGGGTGCTCGAGCGGATCCCCATAAATCTCTGAAGTAGAAGCCAAAAGATAGCGAGCTCCATAGCGTCTGGCCAATTCGACGGTATTGAAGGTCCCCAATGAATCCACTTTCAGAATCACAAACGGGATGCGGTCAAAATCGACTGGACTTGCTGGGCAGGCAAAATGAAGAACGCCCGCAAGTCCGTAACGTGAAATCAACGGAATCGAATTCGGATCAAGCCCGTCACTGACGTCCGCTTTTACGAAATCAAATCGCTCTGCTCCGCCCGTTGCCTGCGCAAGTTTGAGATTGGATTGGCGCCCAGTCACGAGATTATCGACTGCAGTGACGGCATGGCCCTCGGCAAGCAAAGCGTCACACAAATGAGACCCGATGAAGCCGGCTCCGCCGGTGACGACAAAATGCTTCATGCTGACCCAGTAACACGCTCAGTGCTCGTCTGGCGATAGCGCCAGAGAAGCACCCACCCCACTACCCAGAAAAGCTGGTGCTGGACCTTGCCTTCCCAGAAATTCACTTGAGTGAGGCCGTTCAAATGAAAGACTACAAAAGCTGCTAGCCAGGCTCGTGAAAGATCACTCACCCAAGCCGGAACCCCAACCCCAAAGCCCAGCCTCACGAGCTCACGCGCAAGCCACGCATTCCAAACCAACCAAGCCACTAACCCCAGACTTCCGAGCGCACCCAACACATCGATCGCGTTGTTATGGGCATGGCCAACAAAAACAGGACCCTCGGGTCGTTCCTTTCGTAGGACTTGTCCTGCCAGCTCCAAGTTGTGATGCCAACCCGCTCCGGTCAGGGGGCGTTCACTGAAAAACTTCCAATTCACCCGCCAAAGAGCAAACCGCTCAGTGCTCCCCATTGAACTCAGCATCCTGTCTTTGATGGCGGGGACCTGCCCAGCAAGGCTCACGGCCAAGCATAATCCCAGACAAACCCAGACCACTTGCTTGATCCTAAGCCCACGTTGAAACAACAGAGTAAAAACCAGGATCCCAACCGGAAGCGCTAGCCAAAGCATGCGACTAAAAGTCAGAATCAGCACCGTAAAACCCAGAAGCGCCAGGCCAGCCAAAAAAGCACGGCTCAAACCCCAGTGATCTCGGATCGGCTTCGAAAAAACGGCTCCCAAAATAGCAAAAAAAGGAAAGATCCAGATGCTCGCCACAGAGAGGTGATGCCCAATAAAGAGAGTCGCATGAAAACGACCTGGAAGATTGGGGATGACCTGGGGTCGCGGCCAGCCCGTGAAAAACTGAAGACAGCCCACGATCGAAAAAACCAGAAACGCGAGAGCCCATGCGCGCCAGACCCGCTTTTGTTGTTCCGCAGAAAGCACTCCCAACGCCAGGGCAAGAAGCGGCCCCCAAACGAAATACCAAAGTTTGGCAAGATCGCGGCCCCAACTCGGAAGGATCGCGTCGAATCCTTCAACTCGAATGGGCGCGATCCTTAAGCCCAACAGGCTGACAAAACAAGCGATCGCAAGAAACAAACTCACTTTATAATATTGAACCAGAGGTTGAGCGCTGACCATGGAACGTGCCCAGTTGCGCACTCCAGGCCACGAAGCAGGACGCGCGGCCCAGAACAATAATGCGCTCCCAACCGCTGCCGCCCCGATACTCATGGCGGCTTGCGAAAAAAGAGTACTGACCGCATAAAAACTGGTCGCAAAAACGATCCATCTGGGGGCAGGGGTTTTCATAGAGTTACTTTCTTTTTTGTTCCACTTTTGGCTCCCTCCCTCATCTTTCCCTTTCGAATGGAAATTTTTGGGTTCGCAAGCTGACAGACGCCAAAAAGTGCGCACTGGGAGCAGACCTCAGGGATGTATTTTTTTCGGCACAAATCTAGGATTCCCAGCCGAGCCAATGCAAAATCATATTTTACAGGATCACTCGGATCAAAGAATCGCAAGCGTTCTGTAATCTCGACAGCAGCCCTCCAATTCAGAGATTTACGATGCGTCAGGCCCATGTACTTGCAGATCTGACCCACGTGGGTGTCGAGTGGAATCACTAGCTGCGAAGGTTTGATTCCTTCCCCTTTGACGAGCGGAGACCCCTCCGTCCATAGACCGGGATCCAAATCATCGCGGCGCCCCATCCATCGCAGGAGCATGCACCATCGCTTGCAGCAGCTTCCTTTCTGTGGAGACGAAATGAGATGCTGCAGAGAGCGGGAAATGATTGGACCCTCAGTCCAATCCCCACAGTGCTGCCATTCTTTTTTCCAATCCATAATCACCTGATTGAGCGCTGCCCCAAAATCTCGGTCCCCCGGCCTGAGGCAAGCCTCTAAATGAGAGCCTAAGGAGCCCCACTTGCGCCAGCTGAGCGACTGAAATCGCGAAAGCGCTAGGAGATCAGCTCCTCGGTGCAGTCGGTGCACAAACGAATCGAGCACTTTTGAAGCACCGGGACGCCAGACCCCCTCCCGTACCCAGCTAGAGGGGGAACCCTGAGCGCCAATTCTGGACAACCAGTCTTGTATGGATCGCCTGATCTGCCGAACATTTCCGTAGGCCAATTGCGCTGCCACCAAGGCCACGGCCTCTTGATCCCAAGGGTCTTGAAACTGGAGCACAAACTCCAACGGATCAGAACCGAGCCACTGCCGGCGGTGGTACTTCTGGTAGACGACTTCTAGAAAGGGCCCGATCGACTGTAAATGGCCAGTTTTTATGGTCCTCACGGCGATGAAGATTGTCAAAAGGGCGGTGGACCCGCTAGATCTTTTTGCGATGCCTGAGCCGGCCTTTAAGAGACGAATAGAAAGCCGCTTTAAAAGCTCGCTTTTCGCTGCTGCGATCGCGACTTCACCTCAGCTTGGGCCTCCTTCGGTTCCTAAAGACGTCTTAGGCTGTGAGCGGACCCTCATCTATCGAGCAAAAACACTCCCGTGCGATAGTCCCATTGCAGCTGACGGCGAGGGGCTACGCATGCTCATGCACGACTCTCCCGAGGCCCTCGAGTCGCTCAATCGATACCAAGCTCAGCGGCGATCCCGCTTTGGAACTGCCTACGCAGGAACCCTGGGTCTGCTGGTTGCAGCGCTTGCTCCGCGATTTTCATCGGATGCCACGACCCGAAATCTTCTAGTCGCTGGCGGACTCAGCTTCACCATTGGAAGCTTTGCCTTTGGTAAAGCACAGCTCGCAGCCAACGAACGCAACTTAGATCGTGCCATTGACCACTACAATCGCAAGCATCCCGATGACCCGATCCAGCTCAACCGGAGCCCTTGATGCCCGCACGCAAAGATCTAAAAAAAATTGCGATCCTCGGAAGCGGCCCCATCATCATCGGTCAGGCCTGTGAGTTTGATTATTCGGGGACTCAGGCCGTCAAAGCCCTAAAAGAAGAAGGGTATCAGGTCATCCTCGTCAATTCGAACCCGGCCACCATCATGACCGACCCAGGTCTTGCCGACCGAGTCTACGTCGAGCCACTCACCCCAGAGTACGTGGAGCGGATCCTCGAAATCGAAAGGCCCGACGCACTGCTCCCCACCCTGGGAGGGCAGACTGCGCTCAACCTAGCTCTAGCCCTGCATGGCAATGGCGTGCTCTCGCGTTTAGGAATCGAAATGCTGGGTGCCTCGCCCCAATCGATCGAGCTGGCCGAAGATCGCGAAAAATTTAAAGCGGTCATGGACCGCCTGGGCCTCGGAAGTGCCAAGAGCTCGATCGCCCGGTCGCTGGAGGACGGCAAACGGATCCTCCAGGAAATTGGCCTTCCGCTCATCTTGAGGCCTTCTTTCACCCTCGGGGGCGAAGGCGGCGGAGCAGCTAAAACTGAATCTGAATTCTTGGCAAAACTAGAACGCGCGCTCTTTCTTTCACCCACCGGCCAGTGCCTCGTTGAAGAGGACCTGACCGGCTGGAAAGAATTTGAGCTCGAGGTCGTGCGCGACGGGGGCGACAATGTCATCATCGTCTGCTCCATCGAAAACTTCGATCCCATGGGAGTCCACACCGGAGACAGCATCACGGTGGCGCCCGCACAGACACTGACAGACCGAGAGTTCCAAGCCCTGCGCGACGCCTCCATCCGCATCATCCGTGCCATCGGAGTAGAGACGGGTGGATCCAATATTCAGTATGCGATCAACCCAGCCGACGGACGAGTGGTTGTCATCGAAATGAATCCACGCGTGTCGCGTTCAAGCGCGCTTGCTTCCAAGGCCACGGGCTTTCCGATTGCGCGAGTGGCAGCAAAGCTCTCGGTGGGCTATCGCCTCAACGAACTCACCAACGAAATCACGGGCACTACGCCCGCAAGCTTCGAGCCCTCGATCGACTACGTAGTGGTGAAGATCCCGCGCTTTGATTTTGAAAAATTCAGACCCACGCCCGAGCTCCTCACTACCCAGATGAAATCAGTGGGTGAAGTGATGGCTCTCGGCCGAACCTTCGAAGAGGCGCTTGCCAAAGCAGTGGCTGGACTCGAAACAGATCTCAGCTGGTTCAAGCCGCTCGGACCTCCCAAGAGCCGCGAGATTCTCTGGAACTGGATCGACGTGGCGCACCCTAAACGACTCTGGGCCCTGGCCGACGCGATCCGCAAGGGTGCAGATCTCACAGAGCTTTCACGTCGAAGCGGAGTGACCGAATGGTTCTTGCGCCGCATCGAGATCCATCTCTCGGCCGAGAGAATCATGATGGCCCACCGTTTTCCTTACGAACGCGAGGTCTTTCAGTCGATCAAACACTTGGGCTGGACGGATCGCGGGATTGCGGGGTTTTTGCAAGCATCTGGAGAACCGATTTCTGAAGAGCAGGTGCTCCACGCCCGCCTGAGCGCTGGCGTCGAGGCTGGATTTCTTCAAGTCGACACCTGTGCGGCCGAGGTCGAGGCAAGGACCCCCTACCTCTACAGCTCCTATCGCTCTCAGGCCAACGAAGCCCCCCAAAGTTGGCGTCAAAAAGTGATGATCCTGGGCGGAGGCCCCAATCGAATCGGACAGGGAATCGAGTTTGACACTTGCTGTGTGCAAGCTGCGCAAGCGTTTGAACGTCTGGGCATCGAGACAGTGATGGTCAACTCCAACCCGGAGACCGTGAGTACGGACTTTGATGTCTCGGACAGGCTTTACTTTGAGCCCTTAACTCCAGAGCATGTACTCCGAATCGCTGCGCACGAGCGCCCCACCGGAGTCATTGTTCAGCTGGGTGGCCAGACTCCACTCAAGATTGCCAAGGCGCTCGAGCGCTCGGGCCTCAGGATCCTGGGCACAACCACCCTCAGTATCGACTGGGCCGAGGACCGAGAAAAGTGCAGTGCCCTTGTCAAAGAACTTGCTCCGCTCGGACTACGCGAGCCCCCCTCGGCGATCGCACGCTCACCCAGAGAGGCCATCGAAAGAGCTGCAGCGCTGGGCTACCCCGTACTCATTCGCCCGTCCTACGTTCTGGGCGGCCGTGGCATGAAAATCATCCACAGCGAGACCGCCCTGCGGGAGCAAATCGAAGAGTCGATTCGTCTGAGCGACTCTCACCCGGTGCTGATCGACCGTTTTTTGGATCGTGCGATCGAAGTAGATGTCGATTCGATTTCGGATGGTCGAGACTGCATCGTTGCTGGCTTAATGGAGCACATCGAAGAAGCCGGAATTCACAGCGGTGACAGTGCATGCTCCCTTCCGGCCATAACGCTTTCTCCAGATCTGCAGGCTAGGATTCGTACGTTTGTGCGCGAGATCGCGCGCCGTCTTAGAGTCGTAGGATTCATGAACTGCCAGTTTGCAGTCCTGGGCGACGAAGTGTACTTGCTCGAAATCAACCCCCGTGCGTCGCGCACGGTGCCGTTTGTGGCTAAGGCCACGGGACGACCGCTGGTGGATATTGCAGTACAACTCATGATGGGCCGAACGCTTCAAGAACTTGGCCTGAGGCGTGACCTAGATGACGAGCTCGATATCTTTCACGTCAAGGCGCCGGTATTTCCGTTCAACAAATTTCCAGAAGTCGACGTTCTCCTTGGGCCAGAAATGCGCTCAACTGGAGAAGTCATGGGCCGAGCCCACCAGTTCTCGGGTGCTTACGCAAAGGCGATGGCCGCAGCCGGAGTCAGACTCCCCACGGGAGGGAAAGTCTTTTTCTCAATCCGCGACGAAGACAAAGCAGCTTGCCTACAGCTTGCGGTCGATCTCAAACAACTTGGGTTTGAGCTCTGGGCAACGGGCGGAACCGCTGATTTTCTCAACCGCTACGAGTTGGGGGTGACCCGTATCAATAAAGTACGCGAAGGATCCCCCCACTGCATCGAGGCCATCCAGTCTGGCACCTTTGCACTCGTGATCAATACGGTTTCGGGTGATCGCGCCTACACTGACAGTAAGGCCATGCGCCGTGCAGCGCTCGAACGAAAAGTTCCGTACGCTACGGTTCTCTCGTCGGCCCGGGCCATGCTCCAATCCATTCGACAACTGCGGCGTGGGCCGATAGAGATCTTGCCGCTATGATGTGCTGGAATTGCGGAGCCGCGCTGACATCACTAGACTTTGGAAGGCAAGACACTTGCCGACACTGCGGGAGAGACACGCGCACCTGCCGCGCCTGCGTGCACTACGAACCCTCGGCCAACAATCAGTGTCGAGAAAACCAGGCCGACCGAGTCGTTGATAAGGAACGCTCGAACTTTTGCGACTATTTCAGGCCAAATCCATCGCTCAGGCCTACCGGAGCCACATCCCGAGACGCCCTCAAGGCCGCAGCCGAGGCCCTGTTCAAGAAAAAAGGCTGATCAAAAAAGGCTGATCCGGGCGCCTTTTTGTGTGGTAAAAGTTGGGTCATGGCTGACGACAAAATTCCAATGACTTTACTGGGCAAGAAGATGCTTGAAGATGAACTCAAGCACCTCATGACTGTCGAACGCCCGACCATCGTCAAAGCAATCGAAGTCGCCCGCGGACACGGAGACCTGTCCGAAAATGCCGACTATTCTGCGGCAAAAGAACGACAGGGCTTCATTGAAGGACGAATTCAGGACATCAACGGAAAACTCGCCCGCGCTCAGGTCATTGACCCGACCTCCATTCGATCCGAAAAAGTGGTCTTTGGCGCCACTGTGGTGCTCGAAGAAACGGATTCTGGAAAAAAAATCACCTACCAGATCGTCGGAGTGGACGAGGCCGACATTAAGAGCGGAAAAGTAGGAATTACTTCTCCCATTGCCCGCGCATTGATTGGAAAAACCGCCGGAGACGAAGTGGTGGTCCATGCCCCAAAAGGACAAGTTCACTACGAAATCGTCCAGATCCAGTACAAGTGAGACCGGAGTTTTTTCGCTGGTCCAGTACGTCAAGGGCGTGGGCCCAAGATTGGGCGCCATTTTTTCTAGCCGTGGCATCGAGACAGTCCGCGATCTCCTTACTTTTTTTCCACGCGGATACGAGGACCGGACCCAACTTAAACCTGTTTCAGATCTAACCGAAGGCACGAAGGCCAGTGTCGCCGTAAGAGTTCTGTCTGCTCGAAAAATTTCGATGCGAGGGGGCCGGTCGATCCTTGAGGCCAGAACCTCGGACGACGCAGGGACGTTATCACTCAAGTGGTTTCACGCTCCTCGCGGCCTCGAATCCAGACTGATTGCTGGCACCCCGATCATCGTGACGGGCACTCCCAAGCTCTACCTCGGGCGGTACGAAATGATTCACCCCGAAATCAGCTGGGGAAAATCCGCTGACTCGCAGTCCGACACAGAACTCAACGTCGGTCGCGTCGTACCCGTTTACACGGAGCTTGACGGCATCCCCAGTAGGACCTTTAGAAAAGTGCTTTGGGAGGCGATTCAAAAATTTGGTCTTCAGTTTCCTGAGGACCTTCCTGCACCTTGCGTTCAAAAGCACGGACTACCCACTGCGATTGAATCAATCCGAGAGATTCACTTTCCTTCAAAAGAAGAGGAAATCCCATCCCTGGTTGAGTTTGCTACTCCCTGGCACGCTCGCTTCATTTACGAAGAGTTTTTTAAGTTCGAATTCTTTGTCCTCCAAAGACGCCTGCGCATGCAGCGTGAGCAAGCCCGTCCCATCGGGCAAGCCGGCGGACGCAAGGCATCGGCCGATCTCGAAGCGCAACTCCCTTTCCATCTCACCGGCGGCCAAAAGGCCGCACTTGGAGAGATTTTAGATGACCTTGAAAAAGACCACCCCATGAACCGGCTCGTGCAAGGCGATGTAGGCTCGGGCAAAACCGTTGTTGCTCTGCTCACTGCTGCCGCAGCCCTTGCTGAAGGTGCCCAGGCTGCACTGATGGCGCCGACTGAAATTCTGGCGGAGCAGCATTTCAAAAATACTGAAAAGCTCTTTGCAGGAAAAATCCGCTCAGCCCTTTTGACCGGAAAAACCCCAGAATCTGAGCGCAGGATTCTGCTCGAGCGCCTCAAAAAGGGCGAGCCCCTGCTACTCATCGGCACCCATGCCCTGCTTGAAGACCCCGTTGAATTCTCTGAGCTTGCTGTAGTGCTGATCGACGAGCAGCACCGCTTTGGAGTCGAACAACGGCGCACTCTCCGAAAAAAAGGGGGGGACAAGATCCCGCACGCGCTTTTATTAACGGCCACGCCGATCCCACGCACGCTTGCTCTGACAGCCTATGGCGATTTGACCGTTACAACGATCCGCGAGCTCCCTCCCGGCCGGTCTCCCATCCACACTGAGGTGGTGTTGGGAAACCAGCGCATTCGAACCTACGAGTCCATCCGGGCGCAGCTCAAGGCGGGCCACCAAGCCTATTTCATTTATCCCCTGATCCAGGACAGCGAGGCCGAAGGTTTCACTTCACTACGCTCGGCCATGACCGAGGCAGAAACACTTTCTCGCGATGTCTTTTCAGAATTCAAGGTCGGCCTGCTCCACGGCCAGCTCAGGCCCGATGAGAAATCTGAAATTATGAATCAATTTAAGCGAGGCGAACTTCACGTCCTCGTTTCAACGACTGTCGTCGAGGTGGGGGTCGATGTTCCCAATGCCACTGTCATGGTGATCGAGCATGCAGAACGCTTTGGCCTCTCGCAGCTGCACCAACTGAGGGGGCGCGTGGGTCGGGGTTCAGCGCAAAGCTACTGCTTTTTGCTCTCCCATCCCCGTGTGGGCGAGCAAACGGCTGAGCGCCTCAAAGTGCTGGAGACGTCACAAGACGGTTTTGAAATTGCCGAGGCAGACCTGCGCATCCGCGGCCCAGGTGAATTTTTGGGAACCCGGCAATCCGGGTCACTCCCGTTCAAAATGGCCGATCTGGTCAGGGACCGTGACTGGCTGATCAAAGCCCGTGAAGATGCTATCGATCTGCTCAAAACCGACCCCAATCTGGACCAACCCCAGAACCGACCGCTCAGGGACTTCCTGGTCCGAGAAGGACGACTTCAAATGGAATTTCTTAAGACTTCTTGAGACTTAGCTTAGACAGCGTCTTCTACGTATCCGGTAAGCGTCCAAACATCAAAAATCATCTTTAATTACAAGCACTTCAGTTGATATTTGCCACCTTCGTTATGCTGTGCGTTAATTAAAGAGATGGGCCACCCTGGACGCAAGTCAGCTACTTTGGTTGGTAATTTTCTCAGGCAGCGCCGTGAAGCTGCAGGTCTCTCGCAACGCGCACTGGGCCAGAGATTCAACCCCCCGGTGACCACCCAGTTCATTTCAAACGTAGAGCGAGGGGTGACCCCCCTACCCCCTGGCCACATTCCCACTCTGAGCCGGGAGCTCAACCTGAGCGAGGCCGAACTTCTAACCGTACTTGAACGCGAGTATCTCATGAAGCTCAGTGACAAGCTGGGCGCCACGCATGCTGCTGAAAGCGCCGGACACTCGGCCCTCGAAGAGCTCAGCCGGCGACCGCTACCGCAGGCTCTGGTCGTTGAGGAGCAAGACTACGAGTTCATGCGCACGCTCTACGATTCCCTCCGTGCAGCGGACGAAAAAACAAGAACCGAGTTTGCGGCACTGTGCGAAAAGCTCCTTCGCATGAGAAAATAGCGGGAGCTATGGACCCCAGCAAACCACGACCCCGCGGCGCTCGTAAGATCATTCTCCCCTCTCACTCGGGCCGGGTCATTCCGGAGCGATTTGGAAAATTCAAGAGCAGTGATGGAACGGAGATCTTCTACGCCATCGAGGGTGAAGGAGAGCCGCTCATCTTTTGCTACGGGCTCGTCTGTTCAAGCCTGCACTGGACCTATCAGATCGACCACTTCAAACACTCCCACCAAGCCATTTGGTTTGATTACCGTGGACATCATAATTCTGAGAAACCTGAGGATCTCTCCAGCATCACGATTCCAAACTTTGCCTCTGATCTTTTGCTCCTGCTCGATCACCTTAAGATCAAAGAGGCCACTCTGATTGGACACAGCATGGGAGTGAGCGTAGCCCTTGAGTTTGCTCATCGTTTTCCAGACCGCGTGAAGTCCCTGGTTCTGGCAAATGGGACTGCACAGCGCCCCTTGGAGACCTTGCTTCACAATCCCAATCTCTTGCCCATGGGCTTTGAGCTTTTGCACCGACTTTACCGATTTTCTCCTGATCTTTTCTTGAGGCTCTGGGAATTTCAGAAAGGAAATCCGATTGCACGTGCGATCGTGCGCTTGGGCGGCTTCAACCCCCACCTTGCAGCTCATGAAGACATCGAGCGCTACGTATCGCAAATCGAAGAGATGGACCCCGGCGTGCTGCTCCAAGTACTCAAAGACTATCAGGCCTTTGATGCGAGCCCGTGGCTTCACACTCTTCAGGCACCGACCCTGATCCTTGCCGGAGACACAGATCTGGTCACTCCTCCGGCGCAGCAAAAGCTGTTGCATCAGCTGATGCCCCACTCGACTTATTCAGAAATTTTGCACGGAAGCCATTGCCCTCAGATGGACCAACCTGAGCTCGTGAGCGCGCGAATTGCCGAATTTCTGAAAAATTTTTAAATCGACAGCGTCCAGTCCGCCCACGGAAAGCGCCAGTCAATCCAATCCGAGCAATCAATATTCTCTTTTTCGAGAAGTCGTCTGAACGCACTCAAACAAGACCGACCGCGGCAGCTCCCCTCACCCAGTCCACAGGCTTGCCGGATGGATTCTGGCGAATTAAGGCGCCCCTCTCGAATCTTTTGCAACACTTCTGGCACGTGCACCGAACTACACGGACAAAGGAGCTCAGAGTCCGACTGCGACTCCCCTGCCCGGTCTATAAGCTGGATCGACATCCCCCGATGAACCTGGGTTCGGCAGGCAAGTTTTTTGACTCCATCGACACGGATTTCACAACGGCGGCAGCTTCCGTCTCGGCACAAGAGCCGGTCCCCACTGCGGGCATATCCGGTTTCAAAAAGTGCAAGCGCCAGCGACTGCCCCGTGCGCAGCATGCGCTTTTCACCCTGCAGCTGCACTTCGACTTTACTTGCAGCGGTTCTTTCAGCTTTCAGTACCCATTCATCTTCGATGCCTGAATAGCTACGGCGAACCCCCCTGGCCTCCCAAGCCAAATGGGCCGGCATTTCGAGCTTAAGCCATCCCTCTTCTCGCGAGGACTGGATCACTTTGGCTGCACCTAACTGAGCTCCCTGACGATTGACCACTTGAGCCAAGTCACGGTCCTTGAAAGAGACTCCTGCAGGATGAGCCAGCGTCACTTGCACAGAAGACTGATGCTCTTTTTCATGAATCAGCACTGGAATCTGTGCCGGACAGGCAGTGATACATTTTGCACATCCAGTGCATGCCAACTCATTGAGAAAAGTACCTTGCGACCTAGAAATAGAGATCGCATTTTCAGTGCAATAGGCTTCACACAATAGAAATTCGATCTCCTCGATGAACTCTATCGACGCTACCGCTCGAGT
>JBKCVM010000102.1:0-4776 GCA_046317855.1 Oligoflexia bacterium | reverse complement strand
ATTTTATTCAGCCGCCCAAAATCGGACGACATGCATGAGCCTTGCCCATAGGCAAGCCTCATACCAAGCGGCAAATGCGCTCAAACGGCTTTAAAATGGGGTATTCCCCTGCAAGTTGTAGTGATTTGCCTACAGTGCTGTAGGCAAATCACTACAGCACATCCCGCCCGTAGAGTATCGACTGAGTAAAGGCACTGCTTGGGCAGCCGCGGATCCAAGTCCACTTGGACTCGTCAGACGTCCCCTCACCGCCCCGCAAATTTGCGCAAGTACTCGGCGAGCACGTGGGCGCCCTCTTCTGGGAAAGCATTGTACATGCTTGCTCTAAAGCCCCCCACTGAGCGGTGACCCTTGAGCCCGTCCATACCCAGGGCCTGGGCGCCGGCCAGAAAGTCGGCTTCGCGCGCAGGACTCTTGAGCCGAAAAGTGAGGTTCATCCAAGAACGATGTTCTGGATTTTTGACCGTCGGATCATAGACTGCCGGAAATTCATCCAGTGCCTCGTACACTACGCGTGCCTTGCGCTCGTTGCGCTCGGCCACCACGGTAACGCCACCCTGCCCTTCGAGCCACTGTAGAGTCAGGCCCAGCACATAGATCGAGAACACGGGCGGAGTATTGAGCAAGGCATCGGCCCCAGCGTGATTTACATACGAGAGAATGGACGGCACATCGCGCGAGGCTTTCTCGAGAAACTTCTTACGCGCCACCACCACGGTAACCCCAGCTGGACCCAAGTTTTTTTGGGCACCCGCATAAATAAAATCAAAACGCGAATGGTCGCGCACGACCCCCAAAAGATCCGAAGAAGCATCCACCACAAGCGGAACTTCTTCTGCAGGGGGAAGTTCAGGCGGAAGCTGACGGAACTGCGTTCCCTCAATCGTGTTGTTAGTCGTGAGGTGCACGTAAGCCGCGTCCTGAGTAAAATGATATTCCGCTGGCAAGCATGAAAACTTCTGCGGCTCAGAGCTTGCGGCAAGATGTGCGTTACCGAAGCGCCGGGCCTCAGTGATCGCCCTTCCGCTCCACTCACCCGTATGGACAAAGTCAGCAACCCGCCCCTGCGACAAAAAGTTCATAGGGACCATCGCAAACTGTAATGTGGCGCCGCCCCCCAAAAAAAGCACCGTGTACTCGTCCGCAGAAAGCCCCAAGAGCTGAAGCAGCCGCATGCGTGCGCCCTGATGAATGGGCTCGTACTCACGGCCCCGGTGCGAGACCTCCAGAATAGACATCCCAGAACGACCGATTTCGAGTACCCCACGGGAGGCCTCCTCGAGAACAGGCACTGGAAGGATGGCTGGGCCGGAGCTGAAGTTGTAGATACGCTTCATACTTTAATCCCCATAACACGTTTTATGGCTGAGAAGACTCAGGCTCAACTGGCGGTTGCGGCCCAGGGCCGAGTCTGGTACGCCCTAGTCCATCGGTGAGTCATTAGCTCAGTCGGTAGAGCATCACACTTTTAATGTGAGGGTCGATGGTTCGAATCCATCATGACTCACCACTTCAAAACCCCGTTCAAAAGCTAGGCAGGCAGCCCCCATGTTCACTTCACAGGACCTTGCAGCGATCGGATTTTTAGCCTTCTTAGAAGGCATTCTTTCGATCGACAACGCTCTGGTCCTTGCACTCCTAGCCAAACCCCTTCCTCCCCACCTTCAACGCAAGGCCCTGACCTACGGCCTCGTGGGAGCGGTCGTGTTCAGGCTGATTGCGCTTGGACTAACGACTTACTTGATGAAATGGCTTTGGGTAAAGTGGGTGGGCGGCGGCTACCTAGTTTGGGTGGCAGGCTCGCACTTTCTCAAGAAAAAAGAAAAAGACTCCGATGACGCGGACCCCACCGCCAAAGCTGCCATCCAAGCAGCCCGCGGTTCCAAGTGGTTTTTTTGGAAAACAGTGCTCGTGATCGAGCTCACTGACATTGCATTTGCAGTGGACTCCATTTTGGCAGCCGTGGCGCTCTCCAATAAATTCTGGGTTGTATTTACAGGTGGGCTCATGGGCGTGATCTTGATGCGCGTTGCGGCCAACATCTTCATTACGCTGATCGAAAAGTTTCCACGAATGGAGATCACCGCCTATTTGCTCGTGATGGTGATTGGCATCAAGCTCTTGCTTGATGCGGCAAAACTTCCGGGAGTGGACTTTCACTCCAGCTCCAGCCCCGCCTTCTGGATCTTCTGGGCCACGATGCTTAGCTCCCTAGCGGTGGGCCTGACCCGCCCAAAGAAAGCCTCTGGGCGCTCTGCAAAGCAGTAGCCCAAAAAGTGGCCCGGACCGTGTTACCTTGGACTCCCGGTCCATCGGGGCCTGAAACAAACTTCACCTCTCCTTGGTGAAGACGCGCAATTTGGCGAGCAATGTAAAGTCCAAGCCCGAGGCCAGATCCCTGCTCGGGGGCAGAAAAAGGTTCAAAAATCTGTTCTCGATCAGACGCAGCAATGGGTGATCCCTGATCAATCACTTCAAGCTGAACTTCCCCGTCCTGGGCTGAGAGCCGGAGCCGTACCTGCCCACCCTCAGGTGAGCGCCTAATAGAACTCATGACCAAGTTGGTGACCACTTCGTCAAACCTGAGCGGATCGAGCCGTGTGGCTAGCCTCTCGGGTATCTCAATCATGAGCTCGACTCCCGCCTCATGGGCCAGGAGCTGAAGCCTACCTTCGTCGATTTCTCTTACCGCTCGGGCCGCATCGATCGGGATGGGTTCGACCGTGAAACGCCCAGCACGGATTCGGGCCAAGTCCATGAGGCCGTCAATGAGGGCCGTAAGCCTTTCCAACTGCCGAAGCACAATCCGAGAAAAAGAAAGATGACGCTCTTGTTCCTGTCTCCAGTCCTCCAAAGAACCCTGGCCCAGCACCCGGGTACGAAGCATTCGTTCTTGCAGCTGCACCATGCCGTAGATGGCCGTCAGTGGCGTCTTCAGCTCATGGCTAGCAATCGCCATGAAACGCTCTCGATTCTCAATCGTCCCCAGATGCCACAGATGCAGGGCCACCGCGACCAGAATGGCCTCGAGCCGCTGAGACCCGAGGCGCTTGAGCTGCTCGGCATCGGGAACAAAAGCGATCCACCCAACGCCCAGCGGCAACCAAAGCAGCGTGCGGCCCTCCTGCTGGATGCGACGTGGAACCCAGGAGAGCTCGCCGTTTTGGCCATTCTTAAAAGCGCAATCAGGGGGGGTCGGAAAACCAGAGGGCGGCCAGGGAACGAGCTCAACCCAGACCGGTAGACCTGACAGAGCCTCCGAGAGTCCCCGACACACACGGTCCTGCACTTGTTGGGCGGATTGAGGATGACGGACGAGCTCACGAATCCACTGGCCCAAACGAGCATGGTCGATGGCCACAAGCATTCTCGTGCAGTCTGCGAATCTTGGGCCAGCACAAACAGAAAAGCTGCCCTCAAGACAAGCCGCAGGCGCACCGAATAACGAGTGATGGATCCTCGTTTCTGGGTCAAATTTTGGGGCGGATTCTGGGCAGGCCTTCTGGGTCTGGTCGGACTCACCACGTTTGAGCCCGATCCAAAGACCCTCATCAAGCAAACTGCACCAAGAAGGCCTATCGGCCAAAGATTCTGGAAAGCTCCTGGCCGAGCTGCTTCTCGTCAAACGGCTTCACAACAAAGCCCGTCACCCCGGCCGAGCGTGCCTCGGCCCACTGCTGCCGAAGCCCTTGAGAAGTAATCATCAATACAGGAAGAGAGCGCGTCGCAGGATCCGATCGAATCTCGCGAACCAGGTCCGTGCCCTCGAGTCCCGGCATCAACCAATCGGTCAAAACCATCGAAAATGCAGAACCCTGATCGCCAGACACTTGACGCTCCCGAACCAGGGTCCACGCCTGCTCGCCGTCTTCAGCTTCCTCAATTCGAGCAAAGCCAAAACCCTCGAGCATCGCGCGAATAATGGATCGCACCGCAGGCATATCGTCGACCACCAGGATGGGGCGCCTCATCAGCTCGGATGGAATTTCCAGTTTCACTCCATAAGTTTACCCCGATCAGGGCCGATAGGTCATCTGGAGAGCACCGCTTCATGAAGAATCGCATTTGGCTGTTCCAGCTTCCGCTGATCGCCCTCTTTGCCTTTGCCTTTTGGGTGCATGAGTCGGGAGTCATTGGAGAGCTGCACAATGACCTGCTGAGGGAAAAGATTTTTCCAAACCTGAGGCGTTTCTCCAGCCTCTTCCTAGACTGGAAGTTCAAGCTCCGTGGCCCGGCAGCCCCCAAGAACAAGATCGTCATTGTCGAAATCGACAGCCAATCCATCGAGGCCATTGGGCGCTGGCCCTGGGACCGATCCGCCACGGCTCTGCTCACCGACCAAATTTTTGCTTATGGAGCCAAAGTGGTCGGCTACGATATCGTCTTCTCGGAGCCCAACAAAAAGGTGTCCGACACCCTTTTGGCGTTCTTGAAAGACCGAAAACTGGATCGGTTTGCCGAGCAATTCGAGACTGATCCATTTTTGGCCCTCACCATTGCAAAAAATCGCGAACGACTGGTTCTGGGTTGGATGACGGAGGGAGAATGCCAGCCCGCATACTCCAGTCCCGAGGACTGCCCGCTCCAGAACGAACAGTTTACCCGTCTAATCCCAGAAAACTTTGCAGACTTTGGCTACACCTTTGCCGACGGAAGCACCAAAATCGAGAACCTTGAGCTCTGGAAAAGCACTTTTCTTGCCCCGATCCAGCTCATTCCCAACTATATCGACTTCAATGCACTCGCTCTCCATCAAGGCACCCTCAACATTCAACC
>JBKCVM010000101.1:0-13520 GCA_046317855.1 Oligoflexia bacterium | reverse complement strand
CGGACAGGGTTCCTCAAATGGCGCTGACCGAGAGCGTTTTTGCAGGCCTTTCTGTCTCACGGGGGCCTAGGTTTTGGGCATTAGTTCCTAATGCTAAGGGTCTGGAGCGGGCTCTGGCTTCTGGAGTCAAAAATATTGCGGTGTTCACTGCGGCAAGCCCGAGATTTAATCAACGTAACATCAATATGTCGATTGATGAGTCACTGGCGCAAATTGCTGAAGTGCTTTCAGAGGCTCGAAAGCAAAAGCTGAGGACTCGAGGCTACGTCTCAACTGTTTTTGGATGTCCTTATGAAGGAAAAATCGCTCCACGGCAGGCGTTAAAGGTTGCAGAGCGGCTGCTCAAGCTCGGCGTGGATCAGGTTTCTCTAGGGGATACCATTGGGGTTGCAACTCCCCGCGACGTGGATGCAGTCGTGGGCCCTTTTTTAAAGGCAGCAGGAGCCGCAGCCACTGCAGTGCACTTTCATGACACGCGAGGGACAGCACTTGCCAACACCTACCGGGCCCTCGAATGGGGCGTCTCCACTGTAGATGCTTCAGCGGGGGGGCTGGGTGGATGCCCGTTTGCGCCGGGAGCGACCGGAAATCTTGCCACCGAGGACCTACTGTACATGCTCCAGGGTCTTGGAATCCAGTCAGGTGTAGATCTAGAGGTCGTTTGTCGAGCGAGCTTGGAGCTTGCAAAGTCCATGGGCCGTCCGCTCTCGAGTCGTTATCTGCAAGCCTATGCTACGAGCTGCGGCACGGCCTCTTTTATGCAGGGCTAGGCCCGGCATGAGTCGTTCCTTTGATTTTGAGTCTTTAAAAAAAATCCATTCTGATCTGACTGAGCGCAAAGGTCGTCTCGATCGCGAGATGACTGGGCGCGAGCGTGAACAAGGAGAGCTCGAGCGGATTGATACGCAAGCTGAGATGGTTGACGTTGCTCAGAGTCTGGAGCTCATTGAACGCAACATGTCCCTTCAAGAGCAAGAACGGCGCGAGTTGGCATCGATTGATCGTGCGCTCGAAAAAATTTCTTCTGGAGAGTATGGGAGCTGTGAGGATTGCGGCGAAGAAATTCCTTTTAAGCGATTGCTAGCGGTTCCAGAGGCGCGATTTTGCACGCGGTGTCAATCTTTAGCCGAAAGAGAAAGGGCTCGATCCCGGGCAGGATAGTTTCTTCACAGAAACTCCACAAGCCCAAGGGAGGGGGTGTCGGTTAGTTCATGCCCCTCAATGGAGCACACCCTTCCTCAATTTCGTTTGACTCCGCGGAGCTACTCGCTGTTTTGGCTCACAGGCGCGGCGATCATGCTCACGGGGTTTCTGGGATACTGTCTGAGTATCCGCGAGTTTCACTCCGCCGTTCATCAGTTGGCTCTGCAGCAGTTGACTGATTTTGAGAGAATGCGTGAGCTTGATCGACTTGGCCATCTGCCTTTGACCCAAAGGCCGACTTTGATGAGAGAGTTTGCCCCTCGTTTGAAAGTTGTTGCAGCGGGAGATCCATTTTTGGCTGCAGCTCTCGAACGGCACAACCAAGATCAAAATCAGGCCTCTGGTAAAGCGCTAGAGAAAGCGCTGGCTGTCAGTGGGCTACGCGCTGAGAAAAGCGTTGAAAAGAACGTTCGGCAACTCGTGGATCGATCCAGTCATTGGTTTACCCGATTTGCGATCACTGCGACTGCGTGGTCCCTGGTAGCTTGGCTCATTTTTTCAGTGATCGTCCGGTTCATGGTAAGACCTGCGGTCCGGCTCGCGCAAACCATAGCTGGCTTGGACCTCAATCGAATTAGCGCCGATTTTGGTGAGCGTCTGAAGAACGAGTGCTTTGATCAAATCATTGCTCCTCGAGAGGTCCATGAGATCTGGTTGAGGGTTGCCGAGCTCATTCAGCGGATTTCAGTGATTCGAGATGAGGATTTTAGCACTCTGGAGCGCCAAAAGCTCAGGGCTGAAATAATCGCTGCGTCGCTTTCAGATGGCGTTTTTGTGATTTCTAAAAACGAATGGTCCTACGTTAATCCGAGTGGCCGCAGGATTCTGGCCGCCCAGCCTCACGTGAGATCACAGATCGAGTCCGTTCTACTAAACGGAGTAGAGCAGCAGATTGAGTTGAGCCTAGGAGAGGATGCTCCACAGCGAGTTTTTGTTCTCACTAGGCTTGGACGCACCCAAGGTGGAGAAGGGATCGTCCTTGCTCGTGATTTAACTTTTATTCGAGAAAGTCAGAGAGCAAAAAATCACTTTCTCGGGTTGCTCTCTCACGAAATTCGTACACCCGTAACGTCATTGGTGATGGCGATCCGACTCTTGCAGCGGGCCTCCGATGCTTTTGAGAGCCCCGTCCACAAAAGGCTCATAGAGACATCTGCACGTGACGTTGAGAGACTGCGCGAACTCCTAGATGATCTTCTCTCGATTAGTCGGTTTGAGTCTGGAGTGCCCACCTTGAGCTTGAGATCTGTTGATTTACGGAGACTTCTTAGAAATGCGCACGACTCTTTCAGGTCAGAGGCTGAGGCGCGCACTGTTCGAATTGAGAGCCAAGTCGTGTCTGATATCTTGCCAGCAAAGGCGGGAGATGGCCACGAGTGGTTCTGTGAGGTGGACGGATCCAAATTGGGCTGGGCGCTTTCTAATTTGATGCTCAATGCCATTCGTCATTCACCTAAGGGCGGAGAGGTGCGAGTCGAGTTAAGGAGGTCCGCCTCTGCCGACGGTCGACCCTTTTTTGAGTACCGCGTCCAAGATCAGGGAAGTGGGATTTCTTCTGAGCGCCTGTCGAAAATGATGGAGCCCTATGCTGGCGTCTACAATTTGAGAGTCGGTCGAAGCGAGGCCACGGGTTCCGGCCTATCGATTGCGCGCCAGATCGCTGAAGCCCATGGGGGCAGCCTCCGGGTCTGCAGTGAGTTTGGACGGGGCAGCGAGTTTCAATTGCGATTTCCGATGCGAACTTCAACCAGAGAGAGGAATACGGATGGCAAAGTTGCTCATAGTGGATGATGAACCCGGGATTTGCAGCACGATGGAGGCGGCCCTCTCTGCTGCCGGACATTCTGTTCAAGTTGCCGATAGCGGAGAAATGGCGCTTTCGCTCATGCGTCGTCAGAGCCCAGATATTCTGATTACGGACCTACGAATGGACGGAATGAGTGGGCTCGATCTTCTGGGTAAGACGCGAGAGTATTTTCCTGGTGTGACTCCGGTCATTATGACTGCCTATGCGACCGTTGATACTGCAGTGAGTGCCATGAAGTCGGGTGCCCACGATTACTTAGTGAAGCCTTTTACTCCCGAGCAACTCGAGCACTTGGTTCAAAGAGTGGAGGAGTTCAGAAGGCTCAGGGATGAGAATTTCAAGCTCAAAGACCAAGTCGAGGCCTTAAGTGATCCCTCGGTGATCTCTACCCATAATGCAAAGATGCAAAGAGTGGTCGATATGGCCCGTAAAGTTGCAGGGAGTGACTCGACCATCCTGATCACTGGAGAGAGCGGAACCGGTAAGACTTTACTTGCCAAGACGATGCACGACGCCAGTGCCAGAGCCAAAGGACCATTTGCTGTGGTGAATTGTGCAACGCTCTCTGAAAATCTGCTCGAGAGTGAACTGTTTGGACACGTGAGAGGCTCTTTTACTGGAGCGGTGAAAGATAAGACCGGAAGGCTGCAGTTGGCAGAAGGCGGTACGGTTTTCTTGGACGAAATCGGTGAAATCTCGCCCAACCTTCAGACTAAACTCCTTCGGTTTCTGCAAGAAAGGGAGTTTGAGAAGGTCGGAGATACTAAGACGATCAAAGTCGATGTCAGGATCATTGCTGCCACCAATAAAGATCTAGAAAAAGAAGTGAGAGAGGGACATTTCAGAGAAGACCTTTACTTTAGGCTCAATGTGATCGATCTCCATATGCCGTCTTTGAGGGACCGGCCTGAAGATATTCCTGATTTGGCGGAGCAATTGCTTCTGAGGGCTTTTGCAGCCAGTCACCGTGCGCCAAGACCGTTGAGTGTAGAGGCCAGGCAGGCAATCTTACGTTATTCATGGCCAGGAAACATCCGCGAGCTCAAAAATGCGCTCGAGAGAGCTGCTATCTTGAGTAGTGTCGACGAGGTCACTCTAGATGACTTACCGGATCGCGTCGCAGCGATTGGAGCATTGCCGGGTCTGAGCGCTGAGGCAGGGTCTGTCCCCCCTTCCACTCCTTATCCTGTCAGTAATGAAGTGAGTCTCGAAGAGCTCGAAAAACGACACATTCAGCATGTACTTGCCTCTGTTGGCACTCTGGAGGAGGCCGCCACTTTGCTCGGAATTAACTTGAGTACGCTTTGGAGAAAGAGAAGGCGTTACGCGATTGAGTGAGTTTCTGGCATCGCTGTTGCTAATGCGCTGAGGATAAGCCGGTGGCTAGAAAAGGGTGCCGGCAAAACTAGCAACTTAGTAAATAACGAAAGAGGCAGAGACTCATATGCAAAATCAAACGAGGTTAGCCTTCGGGGCGATGATCCTTTTGGCACAAGCGGTAAGCGTGCAGGCGCAGGAGCCAGCGGGGGGGCCCGTACAGATCCAAGTGAGCTTCGAAAAATTTGTGGCCCAGTGCAGTGCTCCAGAAAAGAGCGAAGTGCAACGTGCACCTCGCGAGATTCGTGTCGTTTGCGATAATCGTGAAGTCAACTGGGTGGCAGCGCAGCCAGGAGAGCTTCCGCTGAGTGCGTCGCGATCGGTAACGACGGCGATTCTCTCGGACAAATTTAAGGTAGCTACGGCGTCGCGAGCTGTGCCGACGGTTGCTCGGGCAGGAACCTGTCATCGCTTTCAAGAGGTGGTCGAGACCTATAGTCTTGAAATTCCGATGACCTGTGAAGACATCACCAGTTTGAAGGTTCCCGTTGAAGAACTCTGTGCCTCGGCGCTCGAGGACGGCAAAGAAAAGAACGTCAAGGCAATCCAAATGGTTCCTACTGGGCGAGTGCTAGACACTTGCCTCCAGGCTCGGTGAGTTTCAGATGAGTGGACTTTTGGCGAGGGGGTTGCGCGGTGGGGCTGGGCTTTGGTGTTTGCTCATTCTTTCGTGCGCCCCCTTGCCAGAAGGTGGAAGAATTCAAGAGCGGACCCGCCAGGCGCTCGATCCGATTTTACATCCCGCCTCTGCGCTGTGGGGAGATCTCCTGATTGAGCCGGGAACATTTGAAGCGGATACCGGGGTGCGCCCCTGGTCGGGATACTGGTTTCCGCTCTCAGGAAATGAAAGCGAGTCGGCATTACTCAAACTGGATCGTGTCACCGGTCGTCAGGCTCTCAAGTGGTTTAGAGCGGACAAGTTACACTCAGACCGGCCCGCACTTCCCTGGGAGGGACGTTGCGATGCCTGGGCGCTCGCGTCATTGCTCGTCCCAGAGCCGAGTGCTCCCCTAGAGATTCAAGGTGAGCGGTTTGAGGTTTGGGAGCAGCAGGCGCTCTGGATTCATTCATTTGAAGAGCTGGATCCCAGCTTCAGATCGATCTTAGGAAGCCGCAATGACGGTGACGGAGGCTCTCCATTTGAGGATCTGCTTCCGATGGAGCTGCATCTCGTCGTTCAAAAGCGTCTTTTGGAGGAGCGGCTGCCTTTTGTCTTGGATCGCGATCCCAAGCCTCCTGTCTGGAATACCCCTATTTGGGGCGCGCGCTGGACTCTATCGCGAGATCCCGAGGGAGACTCGTTTGGGCTTAGATCTTGGCGTGTCGCGATGGATCTTTACGGAGTGCTCCCTCTGGATCAGTTGCCGATCCAACCCGAGCGCAGGGTCGTTGTTCTTCATTATGACTATCGTCTGAGAGGCGTCCCTCTGGACGACGGAAAGTTTAGAGTGGAAGATTCTGAGTGGGTGGGGGCTTCTCGTTTGGATCACCCGGATTTCGTGACCCTTCCGCTGGCAAAGACGCCTTTTGATTCAAATCAGCATCGGAGCTCTAACCCAGAAATTGATTCGAGCTGGTTGCATACCCACTTTAAATAGGGGTTTTCTGCCGCTTCTATTCATGTTTTTGTGGAGAGGCCATGCCCCTCCAGACTTTAGATTTTTATCTTCGGTATACCGCCTGCTTGTTCTGGCTTCTGATCATGTCACTCGTGGGCCTGATCCTGGTGCCCATTCTTTGCTGGGGAAGAAAGCTCAACAGCACGGTGGCGCACTTTGGTGGATGGGGTTTGCAGGCCATTTTACGTATTCGAGTGCAGCTGGAGAGTCCTGCGCCGCTAGAGGCAAGTCAACCCTGCGTCTATGTCGCCAACCATCAAGACAATTTGGATGTGATGATTTTTGGCGCCATTTTTCCCGACAACGCCATTGTGATCGGAAAGAAGGAAATCGGGTGGATTCCTTTCTTCAATTTGTTCTACGTGGCTGCTGGCAATATTTTGTTGGATCGTAAGAACAAAGGTCGGGCAGTTTCAGCAATCATGGCCGCTGGGCGTAAGATCCGGGAGCAGGGGCGCAGCGTCCTGATTTTTCCGGAGGGGACACGAAACCGCCTGGGGAGCGAGCTTCTTCAATTCAAAAAGGGAGCTTTTCATATGGCCATCGCAGGACAATTGCCGATTGTCCCTTTGGTTGCTAGCCCGCTTCATAAACGGGTGAACTACAAGAAACGGCGAATTTTTCCAGGAGTGATCCGAGTTCGCAGGCTCGAGCCTATCTCGACTGCAGGGCTTCAGCAGTCGGATCTGCCTGACCTGATTGCCAGAACGCGTGCTGCAATGGTGGCCGAGTTTTCCCAGCTGTCTCAGCAGCCTTCTTGACGCGCAATCTGGGCTGCCTCGGAGAGAGCCTCTAAAAATGCGGTGAGTATCGTCTCATTTTCAATCGAAGCGCACGCTTTTGAGCCTAGCGGTTCGATAAAGTTCAGTGCATTTCCGGAGCGGTCTCTAAATTCAACTCCTGCGCGCAGCGAGGGGATTTCAGGAGGTAAGGCAACACAGAGAGGAGTCTGGGTTCTCGGGGCCAGCCAGGCTTGGTTGATGATTTGGGCGATTCGGTTCCAGGTTGCTAGCTCTAATGTTCCACTTTCTTTTCGAAAGCAGGCGTTGGGTTCAACATAGAAGTGCCCTGTGCGCTGTAAGGTGATTTCTGATCCACGCACTGTGTAACGAACTTCATCCCATCCGGTGGCCTGCACCATGGGGGTGAGTGCGTCTGCGTTCTCCTGATCTCCTCGGGGCGCAATTTTACAGCTCACGCCAAACGTAAACGGTGTCAGAAATGCCAAGAAGAAAAAGAGATTGTTATATTTTTTCATACTGAACTTTCAGCGAGTCTAAGTTCCTCACGGCAGCTCTCCTTGGAACTCTGAGTTCTTGGAAGAGAACTGCCGTGAGGTTGAAGCGGGTGGCAGAAGTTAATCCAGAGCTGCACCCGGATCCGAAGTGCAGACGTTCTCTACACACTTTGCCGGGTACCGATGGTTCTGAAAGCCGAGCTCATCGGCGGCAGCGCAATGGGCAGGGAGCCCCTGGGGTTGGCACTGCGTTCGAATGGCTTGCTTGAGTTGCAGCAGTTTTCTTCGTACCGAAGGGAGAGCTTCGCGATTGGCCGTAGGAATTGCGGGCACTGCGGAGCAGGATTTCAGCGAGACATACTGAATTTGTCCCTCCGGAATGGCTTCAAACTGCGGATCGACGTGAGTGCACTGCAAATCAGATGTGCAGCTTCGAGCCGAGTCTGCCAGTGCTGAAAATTCGTCTTGAAGGGCTAGGCATTCACTCGGAAAGTTGCTCGGATAACGAGCCTTGCCGAGCCCCAAAAGCGTTTCTGCATAGGCTCGGAGAGCAGCGGCATCTCCCTTACCGCAGAGAGAGCCCCCTTCGCTCCTGACGGTGAGCACGGTGCGAGTTGCCTCGAGGACTTCGAGAGTTGCTACTGAGTTGCGGTACGGAGAGCTCTCTGGCCACTCTTGACAGGTTTCAGGTCCTGAAAAAGCGGTGCTCTGATAGGCTTCCCAAGCGCGTTCAAGCTTCGTGTGTTCACTGGATTTAAGTCGGCTCCGATGTACTTGTCCGTTGGGAGCTGGCCCCACCTCAAAGGACTTGTTTGGACGAAACGTGATGCCGGACTCGGCGGAGCTGCCAGTGACTCTAAAGCTGAAGTCAGAGGGTTGCTGCTTGAGAGTCGTGGGCTGAGGCGGAAGCTCTTTTTGGGAGCATCCTGCGCTACTGACCAGAAGTGCGCCCGGAACTAGAACTGAAACTGCGACTGAGTAGAGTAATGAGTTTTTGACGTGCATGAAAAATCTCCTTCGGTGCGTCGGCATTGCAATGACTGTGCTACCTTTGGGGAGTGCGGAGATGGGAGATGCTAAAATGGGGAGTCGCGGGCCTGCTCCAGGTTCTGGCTCTGGTTTGCTGTGCGACTGGCCAGAGCCCGCTCCGGGGCGATTCGGGCTCGGTTCGCTCTGACGTCGGTCTGGTCTGGTTGCACGAAACCATTCGGGTTCGACGGGCTGATGAGCCCGGAAATGCCTGTTGGTCTGTTTCAGGGCTAAGACAACGCTTCTTTGAGCTCAAACCTGAGGCTGAAAAATGTAGCGCGCTTTTCTCCATGGATTCAAAGAACAACGAACCCTCGTGGGTTTTGCACTACCGACTCGTGCGCCGTCCGCGGCCGTTGTTGCAAATCGAGCGATTTGAAGGTCTCAACGACGAACAAAAAGTCTGTGTTGCGCCCGGGGGTGCGCTTGCCCGCATTCCTATTCCTGCTGAGCTTGCAGTGTTGGTAGTTGAAAAAAAAGATCTCGAAAGGCTGCTCGATTTAGATGCACCGCAAGAGCTGTCACAAGGAATCCCCCCCATTCGTGTGAGAGGAACAAAGGTACCGGTGTCGTGCAGGAGAATTAAAATCAATCTCAAGCAAGACGAAATCATGGACGCAAAGCTCCGCTTTCCACTGATGGTCGTTCAGGTTCAGTCGTCTGGAGGTCCCGGCGGCGGTCATTGGCTAGAGAGGTTATGGTTAGCGCCGTTTATGGATCCGCGAGGATACTCCCAGGGCTGGCTTGAAGACTCTGTGCTTCCGGAGACTCCGTGCCGCCTTTGTCTTAAAAAAGCTTATAGCGATTCGATTGCGGATGGCCGTGCGCGCCAGCTTGAAACCCGCTGAGCTCTATGCCAGTACTGTTGCCCATGTCGTTCTGGACGGTACTAAGTTGGCTGGGTGTTGCGATCCTTTCTGGGATCAATGTTTTTATCTTTCTCAAGCTTAAGAAAGCTGCTGAGCAAATGCTTTCAGTGGCATTTCCTGGCGCTAAGAATATGTCCGAGGCTATGGCACGCATGCAGGCTCAGATGAAGCAGCCCGGACACGAGGCACAACTGAGGCAGGCAATGGCGATGCTTCAGAATAAGGGCCGCAAGCGCTAACGCAAAAGGGCGCGATACCGCGAAAGCAGGTCGCTAAAGGCCGAGCGCAGATGGCTGGAAATGGCCTGATCTTCACCAAGATCTTCTAGAGCAAGAGCAATTGATTCGAGCGTTGAGAGGCACTCGCTGCGAGGCTCCTTGCGTAACTTGCCATAAAGAGAGGGCGTCGAGGGGGCGAGCATCAGGCGCTTCAGCTTGAGCAGCCATGGATTTCGCCACCAAAGAGCTTTGGCTTGGCTCCAAGTGCCGTCGAGCACGACCAAGCCTTCGAGGGTTTTCAGAAGTTTCTTGTTCTCGGCCTCTGGTTTTGGAATTCCTTTTTTGTCCGTCCAAAAAAGACGGGCTCCTTGAGGAATCGGGGCCCCTGGCTTGGGTCCACTTCCTAAATAGAGAACCGCCCATTTAGATGCATCCAAGGGTTCAACAGGTGTCTTGGACCAAGCCCGAGAGAGGTTGGGCCAGCTGAGGCCTACCTGAAGCCGTGCTCCCTCGAGGCACTGGACAGCAAGCCAGGCGCTTCCGAGGTCCTTGTCTGGTTCTTGCGGGTGTTGGAGGACCAAAATTTTTAATCTCAAAGCGTGCGGCTTGATGAGTTTGCAGACGCAGAGATCCTGCTTCTTGCGGCAGGTCGGGCACTCTGAATTCTGAGTTGAAATGGAAGCCATGTCTCTGAACCGGGTCCTACAATCCAGTGGCCCTTCAGTTCAATGCCCAAATGTCCGGCCAGAGCTCCCACCCGATGAGTGAGTTCTTGGTCCACCCAGGAGGGTTCAGTGTTTCCCGAAGGATGATTATGAATCAGAACGAGCGCCCTGGGCCGAAGCGGAAGGGCTCGGGCAAAGAGCTCGGAGGCCTCAAAGTTCACATGGGTCCGGACTCCGCGTTCAACCCATTGCAGCTCTGTCCAGCTTCCCTGTCTGGATTGAGCCCAGAACCCTAGCCATTCTCGGGCTTCTGCACGGATCTGTGGATCTAAATTACGAACTAAATGCCAATGAAATCCCTGCTTTTCTAGGGTCCGATCATGCTGGCCGGCCCGTTCTCGGTAGATGCAGTACTGCCTGGCAAGCTCGAGAGCGCTGATCACCCATTTACGTTTTGACGGGCGCAGGGATTCGAGGCGGGTCAAAAACACATCCGGTGCAAGTTCGTAGCTTTGAAAAAGGACTTCGAGCTGGGCGCTTCGAGTGAGCCCGGGGGCAAGTTGTTTAAACAAAGGGGTGAGCAGGGTTTCAAGAAAGTCAGGCTGGATAGCTTGCATGCCCCGGCTTGAATCAAGCTCCGTGCCGAGGGCTGATTTTAGTTTTTAATTAAAGTGAGCTCGTGATGAAGACTCTTGCCGCCTTCATACGAGAACTCAAGGCGAATGGTATTCTTCTCTGGATTCAACGGGATATAGTCGGTTGAAAAGCGTCCTTCTCGTGCGTCGGTAAAGACCGTAGCTGCAAACTGGTTGGTTGCATTCGTAATTGAAGCGCGTGCCAGTGGTGCGGACCCTGAGGGGCAAATCGGACCATTGATTCGAATTTTGGACGCGGCGACAGAAATGGAAGGTGGATTGCCCGCGCACTTAAAGTCGATTTGGCTAAAAAGCGGCGCTGAGGCCGGCGCGCGGGTCTCAGAAACGGGATTGGAAGCCATCGGCTCGAGAAGAGAACTCTCAAAGCCAGTCCGATCCTGCATCAGTGTGTAGCCAGAGAATCCAAATCCGGCGGTGACCACTGCAAAGATTAACAGCTCCACGGGATTGAGTCGCTTGAACATACCAAGGAACGTATCGACTCGCTTGGTCGGGATCTTTAGGCTATACGCGAAACTCATGGCGCTTCTGACTCAGTCAGCTCTACTGGTGGCCATCACCTCGTTTTCAATGGGGATTTCTGTACTTGCGCGCCGTACCACCAATCGCTTGGCGCAGCGTTACTTCTTGCTCTGTCTGGTGATTTGGGCAGGATTTTTCGCGTTTTTTCTAAAAACGGCTTACCAAGACCCGTTTTTTTCGGGGGTGCAGCTTCTCGCTTGGGCATGGCTAGGCCCCTCGGGCATGGAGCTTTTTCCTCTTCTTCTGGGGAGTAAGCCTAGAGGCTGGAGACCGATTCGTCTGATTTCGTGGCTCTTGGCATCGGCCTTGAGCGGGATGGTGGTGGCGGGTTGGATCTCTGAAGCCCGAGGGGGCTTCTGGCTACAGCTTCTTTGGTTTGCGCCTGGGGTGCTCCTGCTTCAGACCGTGGTCTTGCTCGTGTCGCTGAGGCCTCTCTCGATTCGAGATGGGTTGATCCTACTGGGGGGGGTATTCACTTTAATTGCAACGCCTTTGGACCATGCTCCGTGGTTAGGCACGACGATTCCGACAATCGGAAACCTTTGGTTCTGTGCTTACCTCATGCTGCTCGGACAAAGCATCACTCGTAGAAAGATTTTAGACTTACAGGGGCTCTTCGTTAGGCTTGGAGTGCTCGTGGTGCTGGCACTGGCTTTGACTGGACTTTACCTTTTAGTCGCCACTTGGAGTGAGGCGGGGCTGGGTGTTTTTTTGCTGCACTCGTTTGCAGTTTCGTTCTTGATTGTGTTGCTCTTAGAGCCGCTCCAGGACTTCGTTGCCTTTCTGTCCGGAAAAATTTTGCTGCAAGCTAGGTCTAAACAACTCAAGCTTGACCTGGCTGAAGTGGAGCGTGAGCTACGAAGCATTCAAGACCCAGTGAGGTGGCAGCACAAACTAGAGGAGTCTCTTTGCCGGATTTTCAGAGCCTCTCAGTCAGGCTGGGTGCGTCACCCTGAGCGTTCGGGGTATCCGGGAGCGGTAGCGTCAGAAGTACTCAGGCGCCACGCTATGAATGAGCTGGGCATTCTAGCAGTTGATCTCATTGATCGTGACTTGGCCCTGAGCGGGTCGCGGCGCGAGCGTGAGCGGCTCGAAGTTCTCAGTGCGGAGATGGCGCAAGTGGGCGCCCAAGTGATCGTGCCTTTCTTTGATGAGGACTTGCTCGGATGGGTCTGGGTCTCAAAAATTGAAGCCAGTGCAAGACTGACCCCATGGGGGAGTGCAATCCTCCTTTCAGAAGTGGATGGATTTTCACGCCGTATAGGACCTCTGGTCAGAACGATGCTCAGAATTCGAAGCTTAGCTGAGCAGGAGAGACTTGCCACTCTGGGCGAGCTCTCGGCCGGGCTTGCTCATGAGGTGCGCAATCCGCTGGGCGCGATTCGAGGTGCGCTCAATCTCATGCCCCAAGGTCAGTGGACAGCAGTCATTGAACAAGAGACGGCCCGTTTAGAGGGACTCGTCAGACAGTTCTTAGAGCTTTCTCGAAAAAGAGAGGCGGCCCGTGTGGAAATGGAGTGGTTGGACCCCGCTCTATGGCTCCGGCAAGTACGCACAAGACTCGAGTCCAGTGATGTGTCGTGGTCTGAGGAGGGTTGGGCACAGGGCGTGGTTGAGGGTCTTGGAGTGGTCGGAGATCCAGAGCGATTGATGCAGCTCGTAGAGAATTGGATCCGTAACTCGAGGCAAGCCGGAGCCACTCAGGTGAGAGTGGGACTTCAAGCTTCGCAGGATTTGCGTGAGGTTGCGATTTTCGTTGAAGACAACGGGCATGGAATTTCAGGCGAGGACCTTCAAAAGATCTTCATTCCATTCTTTACCACCCGCCGCGAAGGAACTGGGCTTGGGCTTTCGATCTGCGACCATATTGCCCGCGATCACGAAGGCCGCATTCAGGTGACTTCGACGGAGGGAAATGGGTCTCGTTTTGAGCTCTGGTTGACAGTTTCACGCCTTCAAGAGGGGCGGACTTGTGACTGATCACACCAATTTTTTGAAAAAAGTACTCATCGTCGACGATGAAGAGAACCTACTTAAAGTTTTAGAAGAAACCCTGAAGCGCGAAGGATTCGAGGTCGCGGCGTATTCGGATCCCAAAATCATTCTTGAAGTCGGTTCCTCAGATCCCATTGATCTCTCTCAAATCGATGTGGTGCTCACAGATTTGACCATGCCGGGCGGCTCAGGCTTTGAACTTTTAGACTACTTGCGTGAGATGCGTCCGGATCTCCCAGTGATTTTAATGACTGCCTTTGGGTCAGTAGAGAAAGCAGTCGAAGCCATGCGTCGCGGCGCTTTTGATTTCATCACCAAGCCTT
>JBKCVM010000100.1:0-16239 GCA_046317855.1 Oligoflexia bacterium | reverse complement strand
ATTAGTGGGACTGCTGAGTAAACCCATTCCATGGTGAATCAAATGATGACTGAAACCCTCCCATCTCGTGAAGTCGTGATTGTTTCTGCAGCTCGCACCCCTCAGGGCGCTTTTCAAGGGGCGCTTGCTTCTTTGAGTGCGCCACAACTGGGGGCGATTGCGATCCAAGCCGCAGTGGAGCGGGCGGGGATCGAGGCCTCTCAAGTACAGGAAGTGCTGATGGGAAATGTTCTGCAGGCCGGCATCGGCCAAGCGCCAGCCAGGCAGGCGGCTTTAGGAGCGGGGCTTTCAAAATCAGCTCCCGCTACCACGATCAACAAAGTCTGCGGAAGTGGGATGAAGGCCGTCATGATGGCGACTCAAGCGATCCGTTTGGGGGATGCAGAGATCGTTGTGGCAGGCGGAATGGAGAGCATGACTCAAGTCCCGTACGTGCTCCCGAGCGCTCGCGCCGGCGCGCGCATGGGGCATGCGCAAATGATCGACGCAATGATTCATGATGGACTTTGGGATCCTTACAAAAATCAGCACATGGGAAATTGCGGCGAACTGTGCGCCCGTGAGTGGAAGTTCTCACGCGAGGAGCAGGATGCTTTTGCGGTCCAGAGCTTTAAGCGCGCTCAAGAAGCGCAGGCTTTAGGTAAATTTAAGGCCGAGATCGCCCCAGTAAAGATCTCTACTAAAAAGGGCGATATCATTGTGGATGCCGACGAGGGTCCGAGTAAGGTGCAGTTCGACAAGATTCCAACCTTAAAACCTGCTTTTGACAAAGCAGGTTCGGTCACTGCAGCTAATGCATCGACGATCAATGATGGGGCCGCTGCACTCGTGCTCATGAGTGCAAACAAAGCCCGCGAGCTGGGACTGAAGCCTTTGGCAAGGCTGGTTTCATACGGGAGCTTTGCGCAGGAGCCCGAGTGGTTTACTACTGCCCCGGCAGAGGCGATGCGTCGTGCACTCAAAGTGGCCGGCTGGCAGGCAAATCAAGTAGATCTTTGGGAAGTAAATGAAGCCTTTGCCGTTGTGGCTATGGCAGCACGAAAGGAGCTTGAAATTCCAAACGATAGACTCAACGTCTGGGGAGGCGGCATCTCGCTGGGGCACCCGATCGGCGCAAGCGGTGCCAGGATTCTAGTGACCCTTCTGCACGCCCTTAAAGATCGAGGCTTAAAGCGGGGAGTGGCTGGAATTTGCATCGGCGGCGGCGAGGCAACCGCAGTTTGTCTCGAGCTCATTTGAAGGAAAACCAGTTTATGGCCTACCCCGAGTTCTCGAAAGTAGTGAGTGGCGCCTCTGAAGCAGTCAAAGACATCCCGAGTGGGGCTCTTTTGGCTCTGGGAGGGTTTGGACTTTGCGGAATTCCTGAAAACTCAATTGTAGCCCTCGTTGAAAAAGGCATTACGGGTCTTACCTGTGTTTCAAACAACGCAGGCGTGGATGATTTTGGTATTGGACTCATGCTTCAAAAACGCCAAGTGAAGAAGATGGTGTCAAGCTATGTGGGAGAGAATAAGCTGTTTGAGCAGCTCGTTCTCTCAGGTGAGCTCGAGATCGAGCTCACTCCTCAGGGGACGCTTGCTGAAAAACTCCGTGCAGGCGGTGCTGGTATTCCAGCTTTCTACACTCCAACCGGAGTCGGAACTGTGGTTGCAGAAGGAAAAGACGTCCGTGAGTTTGACGGACGCAAGTTCGTTCTTGAGCGTGCGATTGTAGCTGATTTTTCGATCGTAAAAGCTTGGAAGGGCGACTCCATGGGTAACTTGGTGTTTCGCAAAACAGCGCGCAATTTTAATCCCATGGTGGCGAGTTGCGGCAAGATTTGTATCGCTGAAGTCGAAGAGCTTGTGCCAGTGGGAAGTCTTGATCCGGATCAGATTCACACTCCTGGAATCTACGTGCACAGAATTTTTCAAGGCTCAAACTATCAAAAGCGCATCGAGCGCCGCACCACACGAAAAGGTTGAGGATTTCATGGCACTCTCACGCGAACAAATTGCCCAGCGGATTGCTCTGGAGCTCAGGCACGGGTACTACGTCAATCTTGGGATCGGGATTCCGACTCTCGTCGCCAATTACATTCCTCGGGGGATGACTGTTGTGTTGCAAAGCGAGAACGGTCTGCTGGGGATGGGGCCGTATCCACTCGAGGGGAGCGAGGATCCTGATCTGATCAATGCCGGAAAAGAGACTGTCACTGCGATTGCAGGCGCTGCATTTTTTTCGAGCGCCGAGTCGTTTGCAATGATTCGTGGTGGAAAAGTGGATCTTACGGTGCTTGGGGCAATGGAAGTGGACGAGACCGGTAGCCTTGCCAACTGGATGGTGCCAGGAAAAATGGTCAAAGGGATGGGGGGCGCCATGGACCTCGTGGCGGGTGCCAGAAATGTAATTGTGGCCATGCAGCACGTGGCTAAGGACGGTTCATCAAAAGTTCTCAAGAAATGTAGCCTTCCACTGACGGGAGTGAGCTGCGTAAAAAAGATCGTGACCGAGCTTGCAGTAATTGAAGTCACTCCTCAGGGGCTCGTGCTTGTTGAGCGCGCGCCAGGAGTCACGGTTGAAGAGATCAAGAGAGCAACCGAGGCTAGGATGGAGATCCCGTCCTCGGTTGCTGAAATGAAGCTCAGTTAGAGTGAAGCAGGCGGGCTGAATCGGACTTCTGCAGTATCATCGCCCGTGAGTTGTGCGCTTCCATTGAGCCTGACTGCAAAGCCTGTCGCAGTGTTCATTGTGACAGGATTGGGCCCGCTGGTGACGACTCGGGGCTGGTTGATGATTCTTCCGGCATAGGTCCATCCGTTTGAGGCGCTCTGAGGGATCTCCACAGAGTTGTTTCGATCGCCGCCTACGTATTTGATCACTCGAATGCTAGAAGGATCAGGCTCGGAGTCTAACATGAGATAGACCGTGCGGAGTGCCATTCGGGTTACGGTGAGCTGTTGTTGAATACTAGAGAGCACCGTGGCTGCACCCTGAGTACAGATGTTGTGAGAGGTGCCTCCCGTCGCAGAGGCTACGGCTGAGTACTGAGTTCCTGCACGAGAGGATTCTCCATAGCAGTTGGCGCTTCCGTTTTGCTGTGAAACGGCAGCATAGAGTTTGACCTGCGAAGGGCTCGGCCTGAGTGACTGAAGCTGTTGGCGGTAGAACTCTCGTGCGTAATTGTAAGTGCCTGGGGTGAGGTTTCCAGTGTTAGAGCTCAGGGATCCTGGGCTACAAAGATTCTCCGGAACTGGGCTTCCGTCAGCAGAAGGGGTTCCGCAGTGGCTGTAGGCTGCGCCTCCCATTCCGGCCGTCTCGCAAGGGGCTTCGACGCCGTCTTCGCGTCGGCAAATTTTGATTCCGGATGTGTCGTTGCCGTTTCCGACGACGATCACGACGAGCAGGGCGTCTGGGCGATGAAAGTTGCTCTCGGCCATATGGTTCTTGAGTTGGCGGCGGATGTTCTCAAGGCCTGGCTCAAGTCCAGAGAGCGAAGTCGTTGGAAAAAGGTTGTCGCGATAGTCAGAGTATTGCGAGGGACGGCGAAAATAGGTGGCATTGATCTGACCGGAGTCGGTGTCCCCAAATAGAGCGCCTGGATAGGGAGCAAGCCAATCGAATGAACCCCAGTTTCGATCCTGTCTGGAGGCAAGGACCTGAGTGAATTGGCGTTGATCCATATTGGCCGCAGTGAGCGGAATGGATGCAAAGTGATAATCCCAGCCTGAGTTGGAAAGCTGGTCCAGAAACCCAGGCATCTGAGCCCCGATGTCATCGTAGATCGAAAACATGGAGCCTGTGTTGTCCTGAGCTAGGACGATGTCGACTTTTGGAGCGATCTGAACGAACCCTGGAGATTTGCTTTGAGTGACGGTGCTGAGCGTGTCGAAGCTTTGCTGGCCGCAACCGGCTAGGCCCGCAGCAGTGAGCAGCGAGAGGGTCGATACCGTAGCCAGGCCCGAGATCTTTCTTGAAAGTCGTTTCATAAACACTCTTCCTTGGGAGAACGAAAGAGCAAGGCCAATGCCAAAATGGATCTTTCGTTTGGCCCCGTGGGAATTAAAAAAAGCCGATTAAAAACAATCACTTATTATCTATCTTTAAAGTGCCTTTGAAGCTTAAATAGAGATCAGGTGGGCATGCTTCTGACTGGGGCTCTCGCAGTCGTCAAAAGTTTCGACAGATTTTCAGTCAGCTCATTTACACTAAAGCCATGGAAAACACTGCAAAGGTTCTTTTCTCTGGAGCTGACAATGAGCCCGTCTGGTTCGTAGCGTTAGATGCGCAGAAATGGATCGGACCGATGTCAGCCACTGAGGTAGTCACAAAAATTTCGAAAGGCGAGATCACCTGGGCTCACTTTGGTTGGCGCAAAGACTGGCGCAAAGATCAAAACGGATGGGTCCGGCTCTGCGATATTGCAGCCTTCAAGGGAGCCGTGCCTCTGGCGCCGCAGGCTCCTGCATTGCCCTCAGATTCAGGACAGGTCGCGCCCCCGCCTGTCCCTCGTTCTGCTCAGTGGTTTCTCTTTTATAGTGACTCGCAGTTTGGGCCCTTTAGCGAAGATGAAGTTCATCGTTTCTTGAGGATTGGAAAGATCCACGGGCAAGTTCATGCCTGGACCGAGGGCATGAAGGGGTGGGAGAAACTCAAGGGCATTTCTCAGTTTTCAGAGAGCGTTGAAGAATCGGTGGCTGCTCGCCTAGAAAAAACTCCGCTCAAAAAGCCAGCGGAGCGGCGCCAGGCTCCGCGCTTTCCGTTGATTGCCAGGAGTATGATGACGGCTGATGGAAAAATTTACTCTGGGATGTGCCGAGATGTGAGTATTGGCGGAATGCAGCTGCTCACCGCGGAGGTTCCTGGCCCTGTGGGTACTCGAATCAAGCTCAATATATCGCCTCCGCCCGGAGCCGATGACACCATTCAGCCTTTCGTTGCTGAGGGGGTGATTGTGCGCGAGCTTGAAGACGGAAAAGGCTTTAGCTTCCGTTTTGAAAAACTTCCGGCCGAGGGCAAAAAAGCCATCGAAACTTATGTTGCCCAGCAGGCCTGAGGGATTTCCTGGGTTACCGGCGAGTTTCGACTCCCAGTGGGTTTCGTGCGCAGTGCCGGGAGGCTCTGCGCTTAGCCTTTTTGTTTCTCGCTTCGTCAAGCGAGGTCCACTGGTCCGTCCGAGAGTTCTTTTTGTGCTTCACGGACAAGGCGAGCATGGAGGACGATACCAGCATTTTCCCGCTTTTCTTGAAGACTCCATCGATGCAGTGATTTGCATGGACCATCGTGGGCATGGTCGATCTCCAGGAGTGCGTGGCCATGTGGATCGTTTCGATCAATACGTGAATGACGCGGCCGCTGTACTCCAGGCCACCTTGGCTTCGTTTGAGTCCCCACGAGTTCACTTGTTTGGACACAGCATGGGTGGGCTAATTTTATTGCTGCTTTTACAAGAAAAGCTTGAGTGGCCTTTATTGGCAAGCGCCACTTTCAGTGCTCCCTTGCTTGAGCTCAAGCACTCAGTTCCTGCCCTCAAGCAGCTCTCTGCGCATCTTCTATCCCGAGTTTTGGGCGGATTGCAGCTTGAAACCGGGCTCGATGCTCGCCTGATTTCACACGATGAGGCAGTGGTGAGAGCCTATCAATCCGATCAGCTGGTTCACAGTAAAGCCACTGTGCGCTTTTTTACCGAAATGGTTGAAGCATCAAAGCGGGCTCGAAAGCTGAATTCGGGGATTCGCCTTCCGACGTTTTGGATTGTTCCGATGCAGGATCAAATCGTCAGCGCTGCAGAAACGCTTCGTTTCTATGAGGACCTCAAGAGCCCAGATAAAAAACTAGTAAAGTATGAAGGCTTTTTTCATGAGTCCTTTAATGAGATCGATAAGCTCAGAGCTTTTGGTGACCTGAGTCAATGGATCAGAGAGCACCCTTGATCGGAATCATGCGGTAAACACAAATGACACGAACAAAAAACTCATCTTTGATCGAAGTGATTTTGCAGCGGAGCTACCGCGAAGGAGATTTTACCCTCGCTTCTGGGCAAAAGAGTTCGTTTTATATCGATCTCAAGGCCACTACTCTTTCTGCCGAAGGAGCACGAGCCGTGGGGCAGGCCATTTGCTTTTTGCTCCAGACCCAAGGGCTTGCCTCTCGGATCGAAGCCGTTGGGGGGTTGACTCTCGGGGCCGATCCCATCGCGACGGCCGTGTCGATGACAAGCCTCGAGGAACCGTTTCGAGGGCTTAGGCCACAGGGGTACTCCGCTTTTATTGTCCGTAAGGACGCAAAAGGTCACGGGACCACAAAGAAGATCGAGGGGTTGGATTCAGTGGCAATTGGATCCGAAGTCGTGGTGCTTGAAGATGTCTCTACGACAGGAGCCTCCGCTTGGCAGGCCGTCGAGGCCGTTAGGGCTGCAGGCTTCAAGGTAGCTGCAGTGGTGACCGTGGTGGATCGGGAGCAAGGGGCACGTGAATTTTTTGAAAAGCAGGGAGTCTTGTTTCTTTCGGTTCTAAAAATCTCTGAAATCAAATCGTTGTATCGTGCCTAAAATGTCGATCATCGACTTCAGGATGATCAACCGTGTAATGCAGGCCTCGACTCTCTTTTCTTGAGAGAGCGCATTTCACCATGAGCTCAGCCACGGTGATCAGATTTCTCAATTCAATCAAATCCCGAGTGAGCAGATTGTTCCAATAGTAGGTGTTGACCTCTTGTTGAATCATTTCGAGACGGCGCCTGGCGCGTTCGAGTCTCCGGTTGCTTCTCACAATTCCGACGTAGTTCCACATGAGGCTTCGGACTTCGAGCCAAGTGGCTGCGATATCGATTTTTTCTTCAAGAGGAACCGCTTTGCCAGAGTCCCACTCCGGAAGGGGTGAAGGAGCATTGAGCTCTTTGTTTTGTTGCTTTGCGTCCATGCGCTGCAGGGTGATCAAAGCATGCTCAACTACTCGATGTGCGTAAACCACGGCCTCTAGCAGAGAGTTGCTTGCTAAGCGATTTGCGCCATGGAGCCCGGTGCAGGCCACTTCTCCCGCTGCATAAAGTCCCTCAAGATCGGTTTGTCCGTGCTCGTTTACTAGAACTCCCCCGCAAAGGTAGTGAGCAGCCGGCACTACTGGGATGAGCTGGGTCGCGGGATCAATTCCATAGCGTTTGCAGGTTTCAGAAATGTTTGGAAACTTTTCTGATACCTGCGCGATTGCAGTGGCATCGAGCCAAGCATGGCGATCGCCAGTACGTTTCATTTCAGAGTCGATGGCTCGCGCTACGATGTCTCGAGGGGCTAGCTCCTTGAGAGGGTGGTAGCGCTCCATGAATGCCTGACCTGCTAGATTTCGTAAAATCGCACCTTCTCCACGCAAAGCCTCGGAGATCAAAAAAGTTCGAGCCTCAGGATGGTAGAGGCAGGTTGGATGAAATTGCATGAATTCAAGATTGGCGACTCGGGCGCCCGCTCGATGGGCCATGGCTACTCCATCTCCCGTGGCGATGTCTGGGTTGGAGGTATAGAGGTAGACTTTTCCGGCGCCTCCCGTGGCTAGCACGGTGACATCGGCAGCAAGGGTTTTGATTTTTCCGGTCTGCGTCTCGAGAACGTAGGCCCCCAGACAGCGACCACTCTTGAGTCGATTCATGAGCTTGCGCTCAGTGATCAGATCAATGGCAATATGATTTTCGAGGATCTCAATCCGCGGGTGAGCTCGAGCCTGATCCAGAAGTGCGCGCTCTATTTCGAGTCCGGTGAGGTCGTCGGCGTGCAGAATGCGACGTTTGCTGTGGCCCCCTTCTCGATGCAGGTCGTAATGCGCTGCATAGCCCAAGTTGAATACTTCGGTAGGGTCCATTTCTTTTTGCTGAGTGAAGCGTACGCCCCATTCAATGAGTTCACGAACTCGACTCGGGCCCTCGCGAACACAGCTTTCAACCACTTCCGGGTGGCACAACCCAGCTCCAGCGCGCAGGGTGTCCTCAATGTGTTCCTCGAATGAGTCTGCCTTGGACCAAACAGAGGCAATGCCGCCCTGTGCATAACGAGTGGCGCCTTCGATTGCTTGGTCCTTCGTGACGATCGTCACTTTTGTGGCGGTCTGTGTGACCTTCAGTGCGATCTTCAGCGCCGTAGTGAGGCCGGCAATTCCAGTTCCGAGGATCAGGACTTGAGGTACCATGTAAACGATGCACTTCCGTGCTTCGACCATACGCTTTTTGCGCAGGACTTTCCAACTGACCTTTTGGATCTCCCAAATGGCTGCGGCGGCATCTCCTTTAGCGGGGACCCCTGAGGCCAAACTTGCTGAGCTTGAATCCCAGCTCAATCAGTGCGCACAAGATCTCGCTCAGTGTGGTCCAAGAGTCTGGCTCGAGATTCGATGGGATTCTCCGCGCACTCAAGTGTCCCTGCTTGCGCCCAGCGGCTCAAACGCTCGCGCGCAGACTGAGTTGCCTCATGATTCAGTGTTGCGCCGCTTGGAGTCAGCCTTGAGCGCGCCCGGTGTACAGGCCCCGCATAAAGGCGGGATTTTAAGGACCTGGGTTTTGACTCGCGCTCAGGGTTGGGACTTTGCTCGAGTGCTCATTGAAAAATCGACTGCTCAAAATCGCAGCGTTGCCCTCTGGGTGGATTTGCAGAAGGAGCTTTCGACCCTGCCATTGTCTCAGGATTTACGGCGGTGGGTTTTTACTCCTGACGGCGAGGTGCTCTTTCAATCGGAGGGCCAGTTTGTGGGGGGGCAGTTTAAAAACTCCAAGCATTTCAAGGACCCCCAGAGCCGACTCTCATTTGATGCACTGCCCGTGATTTCTCAGTGGAAAACGATGGCTGGAACGGGTTGGCTCGTGCTCGAAGAGACTCTGATTTCAGAGCCTGCTCCTGCGGCACAGAATCTAGGACAAGGCTTGATCTGGGGCTCAGGTTTCATTTTGGCGGGCATTTCTTTTTTTAGAATCCGGAGGAAAAAGAGAAAGCCGCCCAACGGCGTGAGCTTGCCTGCCCAGGCACAGTCTCTGAGATTTCGAGACTCGAGGGTTGAGGTTCTGGTCCCTCAAGTGCTTGAGGCAGGGGCTGCACCTCAAGAAAAGCCAATCAGTCTGCCGTCTCTTAATCAGTGGGCGCGTGAGATCGGCAGAACGCGGAGCCTTCTTGAATTAGGGGGCCGGCTCATGCAGGCCATTGCTCAGGCTGCTCAAAGTCCTGTCTTGTTTCTTGAGTACAATAGACACACCGGTCTGGCGGTCTTTCGAAATCAGAGCGGACTGCCAGCCGGAGGTGTGCCTCTTTCGTTGCGGGTAACGGTTAGGGATTCAGAGGGAGAGTCCCCGCTAGTAGCTCAACCCGAACTTCAGAAGATTCTGCTTCAGCGTCTTGGAGTTTCTCATTTTGAAGTTTTAGAGTTGCGCTCAGCGACCGTGCATTCTTTTATTGGGTCTCGTCTGTTGGGGCTTTTTGTAATTTTGCAGCCTGGAGTAAGAAGTTTTGAGAACCGATCCTATTTTGAGAGGCTGCTCGCTGAGGCGAGCAAACACCATGACTCGATCCTTAGACCTACACCGCCCAAGCTCCCTCCTGAATCACCGAGCATTGGCTGAAGTCAGCGAGCAAGCGCTCCTTTCAAACTTCAGAAAGCTCACTCAGCTTTCCTCGGGTCAGCGCCTTTTGCCCATGCTCAAGGCCGACGCTTACGGCCACGGCGCGGAGTGGGTGGCCACTCGCCTTTATGGACAAAAGCAACTTGCTGGATTTGGCGTGGCCACCCTTCCTGAGGGGCAGATGCTCAGAGAAAGCTTGGCAGCTCGGTTTGGGGATTCAAAACGCTCAGTCCCGATCGTTGTATTTTCTGGGGCATTGCCTTGGACGGATGACTGCGGAGACTTTTGCGATCGTTTTCAGCTCACTCCAGTGCTCTCGTCGCTTGAAGATTGGAAGCTTTTTCATCGGCGCGGCTGGAGCCGGAGGCTCCGGTTTGAGCTTAAGTTCAATACGGGAATGAATCGCCTTGGAATTAATCTCGATGCGTTGCCCGTCATTCGCCGCGATTTGATCGACCTGTCGCGAAAGGGGGTGAGCCCCGCCGGAATTCTTTCTCATTTAGCCATGGCAGAGAATCCGGAGCACTCCTTGAGTGTGCTTCAGCGTTCACAGTTCCATTCGATCTTGAGTGAGCTCAAGCCTATTCTTCCAAGTTCAGTGGACTTTCATCTCGCCAACAGTGCCGCAATTTTTCAACTTTCTCGTTGGGGGCTTTCAGGCCTGACAGACAGAGTGCGTCCTGGGCTCTCGCTTTATGGAATTGCGCCTCAATCTGGAGCGGCCGGAGCCCGAGCGCAAAAACTTCTAACCCCAGTGCTTTCTTTGAGTGCCCCAATTGTTTCGGTGCGCAAGCTGGCCCCTGGCGACCAGGTCGGTTACGGTGGGCGGTTTGTCGCTTCAAAAAATATGCTCATCGCTATTCTGGGAATGGGATACGCCGATGGACTTCCGAGGCTTTGGGGGCAATCAGAAAATGGGGAAGCCGTTGCCCTGATTGGGGGGATCCGGGCCAAGTGGGTTGGGGCCATTTCGATGGATCTTTCTGCCATTGCCGTTTCTGGTTCTGGCTCCAAATGGCTTCGATCCGGAAAACGAGTATTGCTGCTGGGACCAGGAATCGATCCCTGGGTTCAGGCTAAAGCGGCAGGAACAATTCCGTATGAGCTTTTGACTTCTTTGGGAGCCAGAGTACAAAGGATGTATGGGGGAAGCTAAAAGTCCTCAAGCAGGCACCATTCGCTTTATTGATGTTCGAAAGTCCTTTCGAGAAGGGCGCGATGTCGTACTGAACGGCCTGAATGTCGAGTTTCCGCGAGGAAAGCTCACGTATATCCTGGGGCCCTCTGGCGTCGGAAAGTCTGTGACTTTGAAGCACATTCTTGGGCTTTTGCGTCCCGACTCGGGTGAAGTCTGGGTGGGCGGAAAAAACATGTCCACTCTGGAGGGGCGTGAGCTTGCTGAGCATCGAAAAGTGTTTGGCATGCTCTTTCAAAACTCTGCGCTCTTTGATGACATCACGATTTTTGAAAACGTAGCGTTTCCTTTGAGGGAGCATACGACTCTTAATGAGGCGGAGATTGAGGCCAAAGTGATGAAGAGCCTTAAGATTCTGGGGATTGAAAAAGGATTCGATAAATTTCCGAATGAGCTTTCTGGCGGAATGAAAAAACGCGTGGCGCTGGCCAGGGCTATCATTCGTGAGCCCGAGATCCTTCTTTATGATGAGCCTACGACTGGGCTTGATCCGTTAACTCGGGTGACGGTGGATGAGCTGATTGAAACACTCAAGCGCGAACTTCAGCTGACCTCTCTCGTGATTAGTCATGACATCCCTTCGGCCCTGAGGCTGGCGGATCAGATCGCTTTTTTGCACGACGGAAAGTTTGCGTTCTGGGGCACACCGCAAGAGTTCAAAGAGACGCGCCACGAAGTGATCCGCAGGTTTTTGGATGCCGACCGGATGAGCTTTGAGGTCCTGAGATGAGGACCTGGCTTCTGCGAAGCGGCAATCAGGCTCGCTACCAGTTGCACGGCCCCATGGACCGAAATGGAGTGATCAAGGCCATTCAAGACGGAACTGTTTCTCTTCAAGACGAGGCCTGTGTTTCTGGGGGATACTGGTTTTGTTTTCACGAATCTGAAGAATTGCATAAGCAGCTGGGTATTTCGTGGAATCAAGTTCGAAAAGAGGCCCTCAGCGAGGATTCAACGCTTCAATCCACTGACGATACGGATTCAGGTGAGGATACCGACGAAATCACAATGTCGGCCACTGATCCCAGGATCCAGCAGCTCAAGGCTCAGTCCGCTCGCGCGCCTCAGCGTTCTCCGGATCCTGGATCGGGCTTATCTGTGCGACTTCCTGGAGTTCCAGTTTGGTTTTGGTGGGCGGTCGGCGCAGTTTTATTTGCCGTTTTTCTGCGGTTTTTTGGGTCTACGAAGTGAAGGTCCAGAAAAATCTCAGACGGGCTTGAGGTCCCCTGATTGAGAATTTCTAGAATTTGGCGTCGTCGATGATGCAGTTCTGAACGCCAGATGGGATGTGCCACTTCTACGTGCAGCACTCCGTCTTGAACTCTGACAGCGTGGGCGTACTTAGCAATCGTGGGACCCACGGCAATTTCCCATCGCGAGATGCCTTCGGCCTCCTGGAGCCTTCTCTTAAATAGGTCTGGGAGCGTTCTGCTCGTGAGCAGATCCTTGAGTTGACGAAAATCCACGAGTTCAGAACTAGCACAGGATCGCAAATCTCTGCTATCCATTAGGCGGCAGGTAGGCCGCAGGCATGACGTACTTCAAGGCAGTCGTAAACCCTAGGTTAGTCCCGGCAAGTGTCGGGTTATTCTGCATGGCGCTCTGCGGCGTTTTGATTTCGAGTTGCGGCTACTCGATCCGTACATCCAGGGACCCTTCCAAGCTCAAACAACTGGGAGTGCACCGAGTCTACGTGAGGCCCGTTGAAAACCAAACCTTTCGACCGGGAGTTGAAAATGCGGTCTACAGTCAGGCTGTCCGAATGCTGAGTTCGATGCCTGGGCTAAGAACAGTGCATTCTCCTGAATTGGCGGACGCTGAACTAGCAACCACCGTGGTTCGGGCCGACCGCGTGGTGTCGGGTGAAGTGAAGGCCTCAGATTTAAATCCCAAGAACCGGGGCTCTGGCGCATTGCTGGTGGCCTCAGAGTATTCTGCGCAACTGGGCTGCAGTTTTGTCCTTTTAAAGGGAAAGCAAACTCTCTGGAGCGGTGCTTTTGATCGTTCACGGCCTTTTCCGGCAAATAGCCAGATCGGATCCATGGGGAGCACAGGTGCGCTCATCAATGAGAGTGAGTTTGAGCGTGCATTGACTGAAGTGGCCACTGACATGATGTTAGACGTTCGTAACTCTTTGGCGCAAGATCACTAGTCGGCAAGGCTGAAAATGAAAATTGAATCTAGGCAATTCATTCAAGAGCTCAAAGAAGGCTTCGTCTGGCCTGTGTATTGGATTTACGGACCAGAAACCTATCGAATCAGAGAAGCGTGCGCCTATCTTGCACGCGCTCTGATCGGCGAGGGGCAGGCTGCCCGCAAGTGGGCAGAAGATCGCTTAGAGGGCTCTGTCTGTACTCCTGCCGACGTGCTGGCCTCTGCTCAATCCATCCCCCTCGGGGGAGGTACGCGAGTGGTCTGGGTCCGAGAGGCTCACTTGATTCGTGATCCTGATGTGCTCGCTTCGCTTTTTGGGTCACGTCAAAAAATAGGGGAGATTCCGTCTGTCACCGTTTTTCTTGCAAAAGACTTGGATGCCAGAAGAAAATTTTCAAAAGCCCTCATCGAAAAAGCGGCCGTTCTTGAGTGTGCCGCGGTGGCAGAATCCGAGCGAGAGTCGTGGGTGTCGTCGCTTGCCAAGGGGCGTGGGTTGGATTTAGCGCGCCTCCCGCTCGAAGCTCTCGTGCGAGCGGAGCCCTGGAGCTTGGATGGGGTTAGAAATGAGCTCGAAAAATGGGACCTCTCTGAACAAGCGCTCGCTGGCTCGGGCGAGGAGGTTTTGGTTGGCGGAGGAGGAGAGTTGACTCGCGTGGGAGAACGTTTCATTGAAGCGTTTCTTGAAAGGCGCGCACTGGCCCCCTCGCTTGCTTGTGTTTCTACCCTGGGCTCTCAGCCAGAGCAGGCGCTGCCAGTTTTGGGGCTTTTGGCTTGGAACGTTCGGATGATGGCTCTGCTTGCGGCGCGTTCCAGATCGCTTAAGCTCGCTCCATTTTTAGAAAATAAACTCAGGCGAGCCGCGGCTCGTTGGCAGGCTAATGAGATTCAGGACCTTCAGTCAGCCCTAGCTGGGCTCGACTTTGCCTTAAAGCAAACACCCCAGGAGCCTTTGGCTCTCTGGGGTGTCTTAGTTCATCAGTTTTGCAAATCGGCTTAGCGTTTGGTGCCAGATCCTACGGCTGCCGGAAGGTTCTTTTTCAAGAACAAGGTGAGGCGGCTTACTTTTCTGGCAGCGCGCCCCTTGGGGATGGCCCCCTTGGTTGCTGCTTTGCTCAGGGACTTCACGGCCTGAGCATATGCTTCTTTCACCTTTGCGGCATCCTTGGTCTTGAGCGCTTCAATCACGCCTTTGACCGCAGAGCGCGTAGCGCTGCGAATGGTGGTGTTACGGGTCTGACGGGTACGAGCTTGCTCGGCTCGTTTTGTTGATTTTCTTGTGTTTGCCATGGGCTTAGTTTGACTCCTTAATGATCACCGAATCTCAAGTTCGGTTCGTCCGCGACCCTAGCGGCAAAAGTCCCTGTTTTCAAGTCGGGTTTTTTAGGGTCTTGGTTAGGTTTGTCGGGTTAGGTTTCTAACGAAAACGGCGTAAAGTTAGTGCGATGATCGTAGAAATCCTCGTTCTCAGCCTTTTTTAGAAATTGAACGACCCGGTAAGTGATAGGGGTATTGAAAACTTCCCACAGGACTTTCAGGACGTAATTACTCGCCATGACCTTGAAAACAAGGCTGGTCTCCCACACTCCCCAAAAAGCCAAAGGGTAAAAGATCAACGAGTCAACAGCTTCACCGACGATGGTCGAGCCAATGGTGCGGGCCCAGAGCATGCGTCCCTGAGTGAGGACTTTCATCCGAGCCAGAGTAAATGAATTGCAAAATTCGCCGCAAAAAAAGGCCACCAATGAAGCTCCAGCAATTCGGGGAGTTGCGCCAAAGATGGTCTCAAGAGCTGTTTGATTGGTGTAGCCGTCGGCTGGAGGTAAACCCACGACAAACCACGCCATAAATGAAGCAAAGGCCATTGCCGTAAATCCAGCCCAAACGACTTTGCGAGCCCGAGCGTAGCCGTAGACCTCCGTCAAAATGTCCCCAAAAATATAACTTACAGGAAAGAATAAAACTCCAGCTCCAAAGGTGAGGTCACCCAAGCCCGGAAAGTTACGCAGAACCGTGATTTTGGCAGCACCGATCAAGTTTGAGCAAAGCAGAATCGTGACAAAAGCTGCCATAACCAGGTCGTAGTACTTGTAGCTTCTGGCCTGAGAGATTGAGTGAGACATGAGCTGTAAGTAACTCTTTCGGCGTGGATTCCAACTTGGAAAAACTCCCGCTCTTGAATTAGGATCAGGAGCATGACCCAAAGCCCGTTCAAGATGCTGACCCAGGTTTCTCCCCTTGTCCTGCTCCCTGCTCTTCTGGGAGGGGCGGTGGCCGCAGTCTACGGCGGCTGGTTCTTGTTTGAAGTGATTTCGGCTTCAGTAGGAAGGGGTGGGTATCAGTACGGGCTCGAACTTCCCGCTGCGGCACCTGTTAAGGTCCAAGAGGCTCCGTTTTGTGCGCAGAAGTCCATGAAGTGGGTGGGCTGTTATTAAGAGGTAGTGCCTCAAATACGGCACGTTGATATCGATCAGTGGGTCCACAACTGTCGATAGTTTAAACAGTTTTGAAATCGAAACTAATCAAAATTAACGTTAAATTTTAAGGCCTTAGGCTCAGGTCCGGTTTGGACCAGCTCTTGCTCTCCCTAGCTGAAGTCGAAGCTATTTCAGTTAGAAAATAACGAGAGAGTCTATATGAACCGATCAAAGTTACTGAATATCTTAGGAGTGGGATCCATCTTTGCAACGGGCAGCCTGATGGCTGCTACAGCTCATGCGGTTCTGCCGCAAGTGGGAGTTTACGGGCCCCAAGGGCAGCGCATCGCCTTTGAGAGAACGGGCCCAAAAGGCTCTCAGCTCATCACCATCCGTGAGTTCGAACCTCTCACCGATTCGTCCGAGATCGAGGCTAAGAGCCGTGTCACTCGAGAAATACAAATGCCTGAGACGGTCTTCAGGGAGTTTGTGAAATTGAGACTCGAGTCGATGGATCAGAGTATGTTGACGGCTGATCAGAGAGAGTTAGTCCGCCTTTCCTTAATAAAAGTCAGCCTGGCTGAGGAAGAAAAGCGATTCGATGAGCTCAAAAATGCCCTTAAGCGTATCGAAACCGCTTTGAAAGAAGAAGGCCCATCTGACTACTTGAATGAGCTTAAAAGCACTACACAGGACGATCTTCAGTGCTCGCTAGATCGTCTTTTAGATCAAACAAAAATCTCAGAGTCAAAGAACCAAGTCCAGGCCATTGTCGACAATCTCATCAAGGATATGGATGGGTCAGAGCTCAATAGAGTTCTCAAACACAATGATAAGGATGACAAAGGCGGGATTGCTTTCAATCTCTTGGGCAATCTCTTGCACGAGATCGTGTTGACTAAAAAA
>JBKCVM010000099.1:0-22569 GCA_046317855.1 Oligoflexia bacterium | reverse complement strand
TGCCTCGTGGCTCATAGTGAGTTGCTCCTTCGTTTGTTGATCAAGCAACTCAAACTTACGGTGCGCTCATTATGAGTCAACGAGGACACGCCTCATTATTCCCATCACCCAGCTCGGTACGATTCTTTATGAGTCAACGCGCCTCTGACCTAGGTCCCTTCTGACACACTCATTGTCTGACTATTTTAGACCGATAATAGAAAGGTCATGGGTTTTGGGCATTGCAGCACGTTCGTTAGCCCGCAAGACCGGATCAGGGCCCGGATTGCGCCCCGGAGTGAATCTGGGCGCGCGAGGACTCCGCATTGGGTCACCCCCCTCCTGTCTGCCTTTTTGCCTTTGTTCTTATTGTCTGCCTGCGGGAGCGGCGCGGGATCAAGCAGCGGCAGCTCTTCTTTGAAAGGCTCACCCGGGAGCATTTCTTATGTAACCAACCCGGCGCGCTACTACGTCAATCAGCCCATCACAGCGAACATCCTCCAGACCTCAGGCCCTTCTTCAAGCGTTGAAATCACTCCGGCGCTCCCGGCTGGCCTCAGCTTTGATTCGGTAACTGGCACCATCACAGGCACCCCCACTGCGATTGCTGCTGCTCAAGCGCATCAAGTGCGAGTGATCAACGCGCTGGGCACGAGCTACTCTACTCTTCATCTCCAAGTTGGAAATCCCGCACCCACTCCATCGGTTAGCACAAGCTCTTGGAGCGCAACTGTTGGAACACCCGTAAGCATTCCAGTCACACTCTCAGGTGGGGTACTCTCCAGCTGCAGCGTGAGCCCTGCACTGCCAGCAGGACTCACTCAGAACACCACCACCTGTGGCATTAGCGGAACCCCCACTGCAGTGTACTCCGCTCGGACGGTCAGGATCTTTGCGGCATCGGATCTTGAGTCCAAATCTGTCGCGATCACACTGGGGGTGTCGGACACCTTGCCGCAAATTTCGTACAACTCTCAGCCCTTTGCGTTTGCGAGAGGAAACTCGGTTACCCCCATTGCTGCAAACTCCACGGGCGGTGCACCGACATCCTGCTCTTCAAGCCCATCGCTTCCAGCAGGATTAACGCTTGGAAACACTTGCACCCTTTCTGGCCGACCGACAGCCCTTTCGGCCTCATCGACTTACACGGTAACGGCCACCAACAGTGGCGGCTCCAGTAGCACTTCGGTGGTGATCTCGGTTCAAGATAGCGCGCCGGTGTTCCGCTACAACGCAGATCAAGGCAGAATCACCCTCACTCGGGGCTCTGCCATCTCCACCTTGGTCCCAGCAGTCGAGAACGGCATGATTGATTCGTGTTCGGTCACCCCAGCGCTCCCGACTGGGCTCATTCTGGCCCCGGATTGCACTCTTTCTGGAACACCCACTACCGTGCAGACCGAGACCACTCACACTTTTACTGCAGCTAACTCTGCAGGAACAGGTTCGACCCCTCTTAAAATCAGGGTGAATGATATTGCACCCAATTTCTCGTATCCAACAACCCTCATTACACTCACCAATCGCCAAGCTTTTTCGACCGTCCCAGCCGCACACACTGGCGGAACCTCGACCTCCTGTACTCCAAATCCAAGCCTGCCTGCTGGTCTGAGTGTCAATGCAAACTGCGATCTCTCGGGCACTCCAAGCGTGGCGGCTGCGGCAACGACCTATACTTTTACTGCAAGCAATTCAGGCGGAACCTCGAGCAGAACCCTATTTATCCGGATCAACGAAGTTTCTCCTCAGATCAGTTATTCACCCAGTGCTTTGACGGCTACCCTGGGACAAACCATCACAAACGTCACGGTCACGAATGCAGGTGGTGCCATCACTTCATGTGTCCCTCAACCGGCTCTCCCTCCAGGACTGAGCCTAAGCTCAAACTGCACGATCTCAGGAACTCCTTCCGCACTGAGGTCGCAAGCAAGCTACACATTGACTGCCTCAAACGGTGTCGGCTCGAGTAGCTCGGCTTACTCGATCACTGTTGTGGATGTCGTTCCTGCCATTCAGTACTTGGGCTCACCCCAGACTCTGACCGTCGGCCAAGCCCTGAGCACCTGGATTCCAGTGAACACTGGCGGAGTCGTCACTCAATGCGCTGTATCCCCAGCCCTACCGAGCGGGCTGTCTCTCAATTCTGTAGATTGCTCGATCTCTGGGACTCCAACGCAAGTAAGCTCCAGCACGCAGTACACCGTAACTGCCACGAACACTGGAGGACAAAATCAAACCACCCTCCAACTGACCGTGCAAGACGTGCCCCCTCAGATTGCCTTCTCACCGCTTTCGAGAACTTTTACTCAAGGAGTTGCCATCTCTTCTTTTGGGCCCAATCGAACGGGCGGCTCAATCACTCAGTGTAGCGTTTCTCCCGCTCTGCCTGCCGGCCTCTTGCTTGCGACGGTTTCAGGAAACTGCGAGATCAGCGGTACTCCGACTGCTGTCACTCCGCCAGGAAGTTACCTATTTACCGCAACGAATACGGGCGGAACCGCAACAGCAAGCCTCTCGATCGAAATCGTGGATCCGCCGCCTCAGATTTCATACTCCACTTCACCTTTTACTTGGACGAGAGCCGGCACTCTCACACCCACTTCTCCCACAAATAGTGGCGGACCCATTTTGAGCTGCACTGTCAATCCGGCATTGCCCGGAGGGCTTGTGCTGTCATCCAATTGCACGCTCAGTGGCGCTCCCTCTGCGATCCAGACCGCATTGCCTTACACGATTACCGCCTCAAATTCCGGCGGAAGCGCTTCTACTTCAATCACAATCACAGTGAACGATACTCTCCCGGTGATCAGCTACAGCCCAAACACCCTGGTCTCCACCAAAGACACGACCATTGCCACCCAAAGCCTCTCAAACTCAGGAGGAGCCATCGTTTCGTGCTCTGTCAGCCCAAGCCTGCCTACGGGCCTCAGTCTCACTTCCAGCACCTGCGCCATTTCTGGAACACCCACGGTGGTCTCTGCGCAAACGACTTATACGGTTACTGCAACGAATTCTGGCGGGAGCGCCTCTACCCAATTTACACTCACAGTGAACGATCAGACTCCTGATATCTATTACAGTCCCAACCTGATCACTGCTACCCGCGGAACAGCCATCACTTCTGTTTATCCAGTCAATGCAGGAGGGATCATCACCGGATGCACCATTAGTCCAGCCCTTCCGGCTGGAATGAGCTTCAATAGCAATTTTTGCTCAATTTCTGGGACTCCCAGCGTCACCTCACTCACAACCGCCTACACAGTGACCGCCACGAACTCGGGCGGAACCTCCGAGGCAAACCTTCTGATTACCGTCAACGATACTCCACCGGTGATTACCTACAGCCCCACCACCCTCACTGCTACCAGTGGAACTGCAATCACTGCATCTACTCCTAGCTCCACAGGCGGCTCCTTTACGTCTTGCACTTCAAACCCAACCTTGCCCGCCGGACTCTCGATCAGCAATGCTTGCACGATTTCAGGAACACCCACCGCAATCACTGCCTCAGCCGTCTACACGATCACTGCTACAGGATCTGGCGGATCAGGGAGCACGCTTTATACGATTGTAGTCAACGATACGCTCCCTAACCTCACTTACACTGGCTCTCCGTTTACTTGGGGCAGAAACGTTACTTCAGTAAATCTCATTCCAACCAATAGCGGCGGCACAGTCACGAGCTGCAGCATCACCCCACTGCTCCCTACCGGTCTTTCAATCAGCTCCACTTGTGCGATCACAGGGATTGCAACGGTTTTGTCGCCCGCCACCACTTACACAGTGAGTGCAACCAACTCAGGCGGAACCATCACCCGGACGATCAGCATCCAGATCAACGAAACACTGCCGGTCATTAGTTATACTGCAAGCCCGTACAGTTTTACTCGGGGCAATGCGATCACAACAGTCAATGCAATCCAGTCGGGAGCCGCACCCACGAGCTGTAGTTCTTCACCCACTCTTCCTACTGGCCTGAGCCTTTCAGCAGTTTGTGCAATCTCTGGAACTCCCACCACCAATACTGCGGCAGCGAACTATACGATCACTGCCACCAACGCAAATGGAACGGCCCAAGCAACGATCAACATAGCCATCATTGATCGGCCTCCTGCAATTACCTATAGCCCTGCCACCCTCACAGCAACCCGCGCAACCGCTATCACCGCTGCCACCCCCACTTCTTCAGGAGGGGCTTTCACGATCTGCAGTGCAAGCCCCAGCTTGCCAGCTGGACTTTCAATCAGCGCTGCCTGCACGATTTCAGGAACCCCCACGGCGATCACTGCCTCAGCAGTCTACACCGTTACAGCGACGGGTCCAGGCGGGAGCGGGAGTGCTCTCATCACCATCACGGTCAACGACACTCTCCCTAACCTCACTTACACTGGCTCTCCGTTTACCTATGGCAGAAGTGTTACTTCAGTAAATCTCGTTCCAACCAGTAGCGGCGGCACGGTCACGAGCTGCAGCATCACTCCAACCCTCCCCACCGGGCTTTCAATCAGCTCCACTTGTGCGATCACAGGGATTGCAACGGTTCTGTCACCTGCAACCAATTACACCGTGAGCGCCACTAACTCAGGCGGAACCATCACTCGCACGATTAACATACGAGTCAACGAAGTCTTACCGGTGATTAGTTATCCTGCAAGCCCCTACAGCTTTACTCGGGGCAATGCGATCGCATCAGTGGCTGCAGTCCAAACCGGAGGAGCACCCACCAGCTGTAGTTCTTCACCCACTCTTCCTACTGGCCTGAGCCTTTCAGCAGTTTGTACAATCTCTGGCACTCCAACTGCCAATACTGCAGCCACCAACTATACGATCACTGCGACCAACGGGAGCGGAACGGCTCAGACCAATATCACCATCACTATTGTAGATCGCCCTCCTGCAATTACCTACAGCCCAGCCACCCTCACAGCAACCCGCGCAACCGCTATCACCGCTACCACCCCCACTTCTTCAGGAGGGGCTTTCACGATCTGCAGTGCAAGCCCCAGCTTGCCAGCTGGACTTTCAATCAGCGCTGCCTGCACGATCTCTGGCACTCCGAGTGCTGTCACCGCCTCAGCAGTCTATACCGTTACAGCGACGGGCCCAGGCGGGAGCGGGAGTGCTCTCATCACCATTACGGTCAACGACACCTCACCTAACCTGACTTACACTGGCTCTCCGTTTACCTACGGAAGAAATGTCACTTCAGTCAGTCTCACTCCAACCAATACCGGCGGCACGGTCACGAGCTGCAGCATCACTCCACCACTCCCCACCGGACTTTCGATCAGCTCCACTTGCGCGATTACAGGAATAGCAACAGTTCTGTCACCTGCCACCACTTACACAGTGAGTGCTACCAACTCAGGCGGAACCATCACCCGGACGATCAGCATCCAGATCAACGAAACGCTACCGGTCATTAGTTATGCTGCAAGCCCGTACAGTTTTACTCGTGGCAATGCGATCACTCCAGTCACTGCGGTTCAAACGGGCGGAGCACCCACGAGCTGCAGCTCTTCACCCTCACTTCCATCGGGCCTGAGTCTCTCAAATATTTGTACGATTTCTGGCACTCCGACTGTGATGTCTGCTGCAACCAGCTATACGATCACCGCAACCAACGCAAACGGCAGCTCTCAAGCGACCATTACTCTTGGGATCACCGATCAAGCGCCGAGCCTGACCTTTAACGGTGCTCCTTATAGTTTCACAGTAAACGAGACGATTTCTACTCAGACTCCAACCAACTCTGGAGGCAATGTCACAAGCTGTAGCTCCAGCCCGTCGCTGCCTGCAGGACTCAGCCTGTCCTCAAGCTGCGAAATCTCTGGCACCCCCACAGCGGTCACTGCACTTGCAAACTACACGATTTCAGCGACGAACACTGGGGGCACCCAGCAACAATCCCTCTCGATTGAAATCGTCTCAACGGTACCCAATCTCCCCAACACTTTTGCAAGTTGGATTTCTTGGTCCAATATCGACGGAACTTTCAATACAAGTGCAAACTCAGAGGCTCGAATCTGGAAAGCTAAAGCCGATGGAAGCTCCCGCACTTTGCACCATTCACTGACTCTTGGATGGAGCACCCTAGATCTTGCGCAACCCCCACGCCTCGCACCCAACGGAAGCTACTGGATTGCCGTCTCTTATCGAAACCTCGATGGCAACCCAGCCTCCACGCCACTGGATTGCACAAACCTCTGGAAAGTCAGCCCGGATGGCTCCGTGTGGGAATCTCTAACTCGAAACGATCAAGCAGGACTAGACTCGGTGGATCCTGTGATTTCACCTGATTCAAATCAGATCGCGTTTGCACAACGAGCACCCTCTGCGCCTTTTAATCTGTTTCAATATGTGATCTCCACGTCGTCACTCGAGCAACTCACGAACGAAGCGGATCCAGCTGCCCATTCGGTGGAGCCTGCCTACCATCCCAACGGAACTCACTTGATTTTTGCCTCCAGACGGCCCCTGTCAGGAACTACTCCCAATTTAAGCTACAACCTCTGGACCTATACTTTTTCAGGCGCCACGCTGAGTGCGCTCACCAACACCGCCTTGAGTGGTCGAGATCGAAGACAGCCCACCTACAACAGTGACGGAACCCTGATTGCCCATTCTGCAAGACTACCGGTGAGCGGAGTGCCCAGCTCTTCGAGCAACATTTTCATTATGAACTCCAACGGCACTGGAGAATCGGCCCTCACCATTCAAACGAGTGCGGGGCGCGACAGCGAATACCCCCAATTTTCAAACGAAGACCGATTCGTGTCCTACCAATCGCTGGCCCCCATCAGCGGAGTGGCGTCTGCAGCAAAGAACTTCTGGATCTTGGATCGAACCACTTCTACTGCCACTGCCATCACTCGCAACACAGGCGCTGGCTTGGACAGCCTAGTCCTCCCTCACTCAGCCTGGTAGCTCATGCCCATCAGGATGGCGTGAGCATGGCATGCCCTTTGCTGAGCAGGGCGCCTACCGATGCCACGCTGCTACACTTGTCTCGAAGACCTTTCTTTTCCTTGGCTCGCCCCATGCCAAAAGTGCCTAGAAATGCCCACTGGCCCTGCCAGGGACTGGACGGGCATCCCAGAGTGGCTCGATGCAGGCCATTCTGCGATTTCTTTTACAGGGACCGCTTATCGCCTCTTTAAAGAATGGAAAAAACGCCCCACGCCGAGACTCCGGCGCTGGGTCCAGAAACACTCCACCAGCCCTCTGGAGCTCCAGTGGTTTGAAGCACACTCGGGGTTTCTGGTTCCGATCCCGCAGTCCTATCGACGACGGGTCGAGCTTGGACACTGGCCATCAGGAAGCCTGGCACGCTGGATTTCAAAGGCCACCGGCCTCCAAATCCAAAACCTTCTCGGAGTGTCCAGTCAAACTCCGCAAAACCAACAGGCGCAAAGGTCCCTCGAGGAGCGACACGCAGCCCAGATGAATTTCGAATGCCAACCTGAAACCCAGCTCTGGATCAGGGCTCACTCCGCTTGTCAGACCTGGGTCTTAATTGACGACGCAAGAACCACTGGAGCCACACTCACTGCAGCGGCTAAGTCCCTGCGACTGATGGGAGCGCGCGGAAAAATCGTTGCTTGGACGCTAGGCTTTAGGCCCCGTACGATTGCAACAGCGCGGGCCCGACCCCATAACCATCGGTAAGAAACTCAACCCCTGAAACGGCCTGCGCACCTTTTTCGAGCAAGACCGGAGCCAAGAGCAAATCCCCTCCGCAAATCAGCAGGCCTTCTTCATAACGAACCTGCTCATTTTTGATCGTCTCTGCAAAAGAACCGGGCGCCCACTCACTTTCAGAAAACATTTTTTCTAAGGTTTGCTTCATTTTACGCAGGCGTTTAGCCACCCAGTGATTATCTTCACCCTCCTCGAAGGAAACCACTGAAGTCCAAACACTTTCGGATCCGCCCCGATAAAAATGCCCAAAAACCTGACGATCTTGAGTATCTCCTGAATCACGAGTGAGCGTCGCAAAGAACCCTTCGGTCACTTCAGGACACATTTCTTTTGTGTGTCCAAACACCACTTGCAGCACACCCATTGAATCCCGCCCACGAAGAAAGGACAGCGGCTTAGGAAGCCCCGAAAGCCTTCCGAGCTGGGACCAACGATCGGCGTAGACCACTCGGCTAGTCACAAGCTCTTCTCCCGAACCAAAATTCACTGCTTTCAACACTCCCGATTCGACTCTGAATCCATCGATGGGCACCCCTGCCACTCGACGCACTCTGGGGTGTCCCAAGAGCTTTGCTCGGATCTGCTCTTCAATCTCAACCAGGGAGAGCTCCCAACGCACTTCTTCTACTGGGACAAGAGAATTTTCAGCGGCCCAGAGCTCGGCGGCTCTGATCTCTCGTTTTTCACTGAGCTCAGCGCCCTTCTGCCAGGCCGGCTCTCTGAAGCTTCGATTTCTAAATTCTCTAACAAAACTGGAACCCCCCAAACGAGGGCCTATCTCCACCTGGAGGTCCTGACAAAGCTCTTCAAGAACTGAAGCTGCAGGAGCACTTTCGATCGAAGCAAAAGCCGGGATCACACGTCCCCCACTGCCTGCAACCCAGTGAACTTCTCCATTTGTATTTTTCAAAGCTCGGGCAATAGCACCAAGAGCAGCAAACCCTTCGCCCATCACGACGGTCATGACGAACTCCTCTCAATAAAAACTTGATGTAAATGTTGTACCGCCTCCTGGGCTCGAGCGACAGGAACGGCAACGGTGATCGCCAAAGAAGAAGCATGGCCGGCCGTAGCCTCCACTCCAGCAGACGCCAAGGCCTCAAGGACCTGCTGTAGCGCCGTACCGTCCTGCGAAAAACGATCTCCTACGACTGAGATCGGAACCCAATCCCCCCTCCATTCGTAGGCCGAAACGAAGCCCTCGGTAGCGAGTCTTTGAAGTTGAGTCCGCCATTCACCTTCACAGTCTCGCTCAACAAAACACGAAACCCGCCCATCCATAAATTGTGCAGCCACCACTGCTAAATGATTGCGGGTGGCCACATCCCAAAGGGCCGAGAGCGCCGTGGGACGTGACAAGCGCACATCCAGCCATGCTTTACCGGAGTCAGACGTAACGCCAATGACCCCAAACTCTTCCATTCCTCGCATCACGATCTCCGTTCCTCGAATTGAACTCAGATCCTCGCCCAGACTATTGATCACTCTCAGCGGCACTGAATACTGCTTAGCGAGCTCCACGCTTCTGGGATGCAGCACTCCTGCTCCTCGAGTCGCAAGCTCCACCATGAGGTCATGCGGAATACGTCGCTGCAGGCGCGCTGAACGGACCGTCCTCGGGTCCGCAGAAAACACTCCGTCAACGTCAGTGTAGATTTCACAAACTTCAGCCTTCAGCACCGCCGCAAGGGCCACTGCCGTAGTATCAGAGCCTCCACGTCCCAAAGTGGTGATCTCGCGCTCTTCACTCACTCCTTGAAATCCTGCCACGATGGCCACTTGTCCTTGCGCTAGAGCATCCCTGACCCGGTCCCCTAAAATCTTTTTGATCCGAGCCCTTCGATGGGTGCCATCGGTAATGATCCCGCTCTGAGAGCCTGTAAATGAAACGGCTGGGACACCACGATCCCAAAGCGCCATGCTCAAGAGGGCCATTGAAATTCGTTCACCGGCAGTGAGAAGCATGTCCATTTCTCGTTGCGGAGGACTTTTCGAAACTCTGTGAGCCAGCTCAATCAACTCATCGGTCGTATGACCCATGGCTGAAACAACCACTGCAAGTCGGTGTCCTTGACGAAATCGCAACGCAATTCGCTCAGCGACCCGATGAATGCGCTCGGGCTCAGCCACAGAGGTGCCGCCGTATTTTTGGACAAAGAGCGCTGCCATCTCTGGCAAGTTATAGGATTAGCCGCAAGAAAAGCCAATTACTGGATCGTTTTCAAAGAACGCTTCGAAGGACTCCGGGCCGCTGCACGGCTCTGAAGCGAGACGCGGTAGGACTTACTTCCTACTTTACGCTGCTTTCTGAAACGCCTCTTTTCAGGGGCGTCTTTAACCTCTAGCGAGGCAATGCTGCGCGTTCGGTCGTCCGGCATGGGGAGGAGCACCCTCACCCCCTCGCGAAGCGGAGAGCGGACAGAAACACGGTTTAGATCGGCCATGGGATCTGGCTTGATTCCAAACCTTCTTGCGACGTTGGAGAGCGTCTCGCCTCGCTTGACGCGGTACGCAAGAAACTGAACGCGACGCGGAAAAGCGGGGTGGTTATAAGCGGACAAAAAACGTTCTTTAACCGTAGTCGGCAGCTTAATCCGATAAGTTGGCCCCAGTGGAGGAGTGCACCAACGCAGAATTTCAGGATTGAGTGCTTTGACCGTTTGATAGGATAGCCCGGCTGCACGAGCCACCTTCAGAAGATCGGCTGGACTCTGAAGCTCAAACTCAGTGAGCTGCTCGCCCCGGACCTCTCCGTTTTTTCCGACATGCGGTGTAGCAACAGGACGTGCCGTTTCTCCACCGACTCCCATCTCAGGAGCAGAAAGCGCCTGCACCAGTGGAGCTTGGTCTTCAGGGATCTCAGCGTCTTCCCACGAATCCTCGGCCAGAATTTTTGTCAGGGACTCGCGTGCAGCGCCAGTTTCGGCCGAAGACTCAGCCATTCGAGAGAGCTCACCCTCAGCTGAACTTTGCGCCTCGTCCACTCCAGGGCGGGAGGGCTCAAGCTTGACCCATTCTCCATCGCCTGCTTGCACTTCACCTTCGTGATTTTCACCACGGGGTGCCGGAAAACCAAACTGTGTCCTGTTCTTAGCAACAATCGCAGCCGCAATAATCTTGGGGACGTAGTCCCGCGTCTCTTGCCGCAAAAATCGATGCCGACTCAGAGCCCAAAAGTCTTTCGTTCCGTAGCGTCTAATCCCGCGCGCAATCTTTGCCTCGCCCGCATTGTACGCAGCCGCAGCGAGCTCCCAGCTGTTGAACATTTGAAAGAGCTCGCGCAGGTACTCGACTGCAGCCAGTGTGGACTTTCGAGTGTCCCTTCGCTCATCCACCCACCAGTTGACCATCAAGCCATAGCGCTTTCCGGTGGCCGAAATAAACTGCCAGGGGCCAACGGCCTTGGCGTGTGACCGAGCGTGATTGTTAAAGCCGCTTTCGATCATCGCCAAGTAGACGAGATCCTCTGGCATCCCTGCTTGCTTCAGGATCGGACGAATGTACGGGATAAAATACTCAGACCGCTCAAGATAGCGCTCGAAGTGAGGCCTCCCCCGGCCATTAAAGTAATTTACCCAAAATTCGACTCGAGAATTGAGAGTAATCGGAAAATCAAAATCGGTATTCTTGAGTTGCACACCAAGAATGGTCATCTCGCCTTTTTCGTTGATTCCGGAGCGACCGGTCACACCGTCGCGCGCTGCTTCATCCTCTTCTTCAGTTCCAATTGCTTGGCCCGTTGCCTGACCAGACAGAGAAGCGCTCCCAAAATCCCCCGGGCGCCCAGCCGGAGCTTGGGTCCGGAGGGAGGCGCAGCCAGAAAGCGCAGGCGCAAGGGCAGCAGCTAGCCCGGTCAGAGCCAATAGAAACAAGGAGTTGCCCTGAGCTCGGGCCGGAGTATCCAGTCGAAAAGGCATCTTAGGCACGGTTTCCCCCAGGTAACAGTCTCTGAGAGGTCCCAAAGGTTGTCAATGATTGCCCCGGATGAGACTCAATCTGCTGCAACTTGAGCGCTGAGAGGCTCAATCTCGATCAACTCGAGCGGGTTTGCCTTTTCGTGAGACCCTGGCGCTCCTAAACCTGACTTTTCAAGCATGACCCAGCCCAGGCCTCTCAACGAAAAATTGGCCCGAACCTCAAATTGCTCATTCATCCAAACCCGATCGGTCCCTTGGCCACGAACCGCCTCGACCAGAAGGTGTTCCCCATCCGCACGGGCCACCCTGACGTCAAACTCGCCCTGAAAAGTTCCTGGAATCTTGAACTCCAACCGCTCCACTCCTGGCGTAAAAAAACCTACCTGCCTAAAAAAGATGCGCTCCCTTTGAACCAGGTCCTCCAGCGCCTTCAGCATCGCCGCCCTCACCCGCCCTGCGGGCTCACCTGCATGGACCTGAGGGATGCTGCTCAGGTGTCGGACACCCTCAAAAGGGTGTCCGACACCCTTTTGCCCGAGCAAAATCATCCAAGCACCCAAGACCCATACTGAAGCAAGTGCGGCTCGCATGTTACCCACTAGGCATGCAAGAGGTCCCGCAAGGGCGTTAAACTTTGTTAACTGTTTTTATCCTTAAAAAACATTTACTTAGGCAATTAGCCTGGACGGAAAAATCCCTATCCTTCATCACTTTTGAAGAACTTTTAGGCAGTGTCCAGAGCTTGGCCAGATTGAGCAGGATTGCCCAGAATTTGACCCCAGCCTAAACCCCACCTCATCGATGATCGATGACTGATGATTAGTGAACGTCTTCGAGCTTGAAGCCTTGCACCGTTTCGACGATCTGCTTTTCCAGATCCTCGTCTGACTCATAGACGTCATCAATATGAGAAGACCGCATGAGATAGGCAGCTATCGAGTTTGCGACCGCCTTCAGGGGCTTCTGAAAGAAAAACCCGTTGAGCTCGTCATCCCCGAGCTGAGATTTGACCACTGCCTTGGCGGCCCTAAACTGATCGGACTCCGTAAACTGGGAGTCTTCAAGTAGCTCAGCACGAGCCCCCATCCGAGCTAGAGCCCTTTCACGAATATCCCCTTCAGAGACAATGTAGGGCCCCACCAGATTAAAGAGCTCGTCCGCCACGACTTGCCTCAGACGGGGAGGAAATGCGATGGCTTTGCGATTCTCGAGCCGGGTAATAATGCTCTTGCAAAGCAGCCTGACGGATTCTCGGGTCGTGGCCATAGGATTTCCCTTTCGCACTCAGTCTAACCGCAGTGTCGAACAGGTCACACTGTTTTTTTGCCAAATTTTCGAAGAAGCGCTGAAAAAATTTCAGAGGACTCCTGAACCCCAAACAGGGCCCACAGAATTCCCACCACCGCAATTCCCTCGGCCACCAGCACAGCAAGCCACGCACTCTGCGCAAAGACACCTTCTCCGAGCGCCCAACCCAACTCTTTCCATGTCGCCCCGCAGACGATCCCCATGACTGCAGCTACCCCCAAGTGAACCCAGAACCGGCTTGCGACCGCCCCAACAGAAAGCACTCCGCCTTGAAGCGTAATCACTCTGCATGCCCAAACAAGCAGGATTCCAAAGTTCACGAAGGCCCCCGCAGAGGTGCCGAGCGCCAGACCCCAAAACCCCAGCCAAAACACGCTGAGCAGATTTAATATCAAAAGGCCTCCCACAGACACAAGACTTGCCACCACCGGGACCCTCACTTGGCCAAATGCATAAAAGCACGGGGCCAGGACCTTCACCCCCGAGTACGCCACCAGACCGACCGAGTATGCGGCCAGCGCCATTGCGGTCTGGTGGGTGTCTTGGGTGCCAAAACGGCCATGCTCAAAAAGAAGGGCGATCAACGGCTCAGCCAAAGCAGCAAGACCTGCAGCAGCCGGAAGGTTAATGGCAAACACATTTGCCAAACTTCTAAGAAGAGTCCCCCCTGTGCCCGTGTAATCCGCCCGAGCCCACTGAGTTGAAACCGCAGGGAGCGTGGCCTGGGCAAGAGACACCCCAAAAACTCCGATCGGAAACTGCATGAGACGAAATGCATAATTAAGCCAAGAAACTGCTCCGGATCCTGCAGCTGTGGCCAAAATACTATTCACCAAAATACTGACCTGCGTGGCTGCAAGTCCAACCGTTCCAGGCACCATGAGCTTGAGCATGGCGCGCAGGTCCGGATCCCGATACCAGGGCCCCAAAGGAACAGAAACGGGAACAGACCCTAAGTCGATCTGCCTTTTTTTTGAAAGCTCCGGAAGCTGGCAGAGCGCCTGAGCGGCTCCCCCCAGAACCACTCCCACGGCCATGCCAAAAATGGGCTCGATTTGGAACCGAGCACAAGCCCAAGTCGCCAACACACCGGTAGAAATCGAAACCCCATTAAAGACTGCGCTGGCAAAGGCTGGCACAAAAAAAACACCCAATGAATTGAGAACCGCCATGTAGGCCGCCGCCAGTGCCACGAGCGGAAAGAAAGGAAAAAGCGTGCGTGTGAGAGAAACAGCAAGCTCAAACTTGCCCGGCACAGCTCTAAATGCCGAAGCATAAAAACCCACCAGCACGTCCGAAAAAATCATTCCCAAAACCGAGAGCATCGAAACCCAGAAAAAAAGGACTCGAAACACTCGGTGAGCGAGCGCCCAAGAAGCCACTCCACCCACTTTTTCTCGCACTCGAGTAAACGTAGGGACCAGCGCAGCACTCATGGATCCTTCAGCAAAAAGATCCCTCAATAGGTTAGGAATTCTAAATGCGATATTGAACGCATCGACCGCATGGCCGGCCCCAAAAAAATAGGCAAAGACCTGCTCGCGCACGAGACCGAGGATGCGGCTCAAAAAAGTAGCCACGCCCATGACGGCCGCAGAGCGCAGCACCTTTCCAGAAGCACTCATGCCCGAGCACTCACACCGAAAAAGTCCTGCTCACCCAACGATCGACTTGTTCATCAATCTTGGAACGAAAAGGCATGGCCAATAGCCCCAGCTTAGCCTCTAGGCTTAATTCACCATCGCGGCAGCTGAGGACTGCTTCGACCATGGGCGCCTTTAACTGAACGGTGCGCGATTCTGGGTGGTGATTGAGCTGGGCATGAGGAAGACCCCACTTGGCTACCATTTGGCTAATATCGGCTGAGACCTTATCGTAAAGTTCTTGGGCTGATTTTCCGGGCACTTTGACCTTCTTGCTGTATGAGGGCATGCTCCTAAGACTAAACCGGCCTGAACGGCAAAAAAACATGAAAGTCCCAGTTCCTCTTTCAGATGCCTTTGGCGAAGACTTTGAAAAGCTCCTGGCGCAAGTTTGCGTCGAGCAGAAGCTGCTTTCATCCGTCCAAGACCTACAGAACAAACGTTTTCTGAACCGCTCAGTCGTTCCTCACGTAGAGCGATTCAAAGAGCTCTTTAACCGACTGCAAGAAGAGGATGCAGCCTCTGGACTAGACCGCTACTGGCAAAAAGGCAGCAACCCTGAAAACCTGCGGCTCGCCTACTTTCTGTCTTTCATGCCCGGAAACCTTTTTCGAATGGCTTCAGTCTGGTCAGAACTGGCCAGACTGGGCTTTCGATGGCCAGAAACGCATCAAACACTCCGCGCCATCGAGTTTGGCGCAGGTCCGGCCACTGGGGCTTGCGGCATCAGGGCAGGAGAAAAGTTTGCGCCGGTTGGACTTCCCACCGAGGGAAACTTTGCCCTCATCGAGCAAGACCGGGCAACGCTGACCCTTGGCGAAAAGTGGTTCTCAAGCTTTCAGCACTGGCTGGGGGGAGCCACCTATGCTTCACGCCCTTTTCACCGCAAGCTGGAGCCGCGCCAGGGCTGGCTTCCACGCCAAGCTCCAAAATTCAATTTATGGATCATGAGCTTCGTTCTGAACGAGTTTCACGAAAGTCCTGCCGAGCTTGCAAAGACGCTTCTTGATTCATTTGACAGGCACCTCGACGACGAAGGCTTAGTCATTCTGCTTGAACCTGCCATGCGCCTGCAGTCGCGACGGGTCCTAGAACTCAGACGGGAGCTATTGGCTCAGGATGCTGCAAGGGGCTCCTCACTGCAGCTCCTACTTCCCTGCTTGGGGCACCAACCCTGCGGGGCCCTGGCTCGCGCTGAGGACTGGTGCCACGAAGAAGTCACTTGGTGGCGTCCGCCCTACCTCAGGCTTTTGGACGACCTCACGGGCCTCGACCGAAAGAGCCTCCCGTTTAGCTATTTGGTGTTTGCTAAGACTCAAGCTTCACGTCAGAAATGGCTTCCGGCACTTGCTCCATCCAAAGTCACCCATCGACTGGTGAGCCCGGCTCACGCGGTGGGGCCTGATTGGGAGTTCTATTGGTGCGGGGCTGAAGGCAAACGCCGACTCCGACTCAAGACGGCGATCACAGAAAATCTAGGCTTTGAGCCCGACCGGGGCACGATCCTCGTAGACTCCGAGTTCAGGGGAGACGAGAACGCCTCTCGAGTAGAAAGCCTCAGCCGCGCTCTGCAATGAGCTTGGCAATCTCATCCTCACTCACGACTTGCCGAGCCCCCCCAAAGGCATTGAGAGTGTACTCCAGCCGATTCATGAGAATTTTTTGCTCCTCGCTCGTCTCGCCTTCTCCATTCACGATCAAGTGCTTGACTGAAGTGACCACATCCCAGAGGCTCCCCACGCACTTTCTAATCTGGGGACGAGTGTCAGCACTCGCTCCTTTGACGGCAATCTCTTCACCCATCCGAGCAATCGAGGCCACCTGAGAAAATCCAAGCTGATCTGCGGTTCCCCGAATCGTGAGCATCATGCGTGCAAAGATATCGAACTTCGATTTGTTGCCTTCCATGTCCGATTCGATCAAGGCCAGAGCCTTTTCGGCAGAGGCTGCAAAACCTGAAAGCTCTTCTACGAACCTCTGCACCCCAGAATTCGTCGTACCAGAACTCATCCGAGCACCTTTCTTTTCATGAGGGCCGACATGACTTTGCTCTGAATTTGAGCCGCAGTCACCGGCTTTACCAAGTAATCGTCCACTCCCGCTTTGAGAGCCTCAACGACTCTTTCTAAAGTATTCTCAGCAGTGATCATCACAAAAGCGCAACTCTCAAACCGCGGGTCTTTTCGGATCAACTTGAGCAACTCGAGGCCAGAAACAGGCTCAGTGTACCAATCCGAGAGCACCAAATTTACATCGTCCATCTTGAGTACGACCCGGGCGTCCTCACCATTAGAGGCCAAGGTCACTTGCTTAAATCCGATCTCGCGACAAAGATCTTTGAGGCGCACTCGCATAGCAAGTACGTCCTCAACAACGAGTACGGATACGTCTTCGAGCTTCATCTTCTTTTAGTGTAACGGCGGGACCTCAGGATGACAACGCTCCCAATTTCTGCCAGAACTCAGGGACATGGACTCCCCTCAACCTTGGTTAGTGACTGGTGCGGCTGGTTTCATCGGGGCACGAATGATCGAGCGGCTCAACGAGCTGGGCAATCCCGTGGTTTCGGTCGACGATCTGGGCGCTTTTTGCTCAAGACCTGAGCATCAGGGACTGAACTTTGGGACCCAAGTGGATTTTCGAGATCTCTGGAGTTGGCTTGCTGCCCATCCCAAACTCCAATTTGGGGCCTGCATTCACTTGGGCGCATGCTCTTCGACGACGGAGCTCAATGTCAATTTTCTACGCCAAGTGAATGTCGAGTATTCTCAAAGAATCTGGAAGTTTTGCACAGAGCGCTCCGTACCTTTAGCCTATGCCAGCAGCGCCGCCACCTATGGGGGGGGCGAGCAAGGGTACCAGGACGATGAGTCAAAAATGACCTCGCTCCACCCACTCAATCCCTACGGTGAATCTAAGCGGCTTTTTGATGTCTGGGCGCTAGAAGAAGAAAAACAGGGACGCCACCCCCCCTGCTGGTCCGGACACAAATTCTTCAACGTTTACGGATTTGGAGAACGCCATAAAGGCGGACAGGCAAGTGTTGTTCTTCATGCATTTGATCAAATCCAAGCAGCCGGAAAAGTACGGCTCTTCAAAAGCCACAAAGATACAATCGCAGACGGTCACCAAAAGCGAGACTTCATCTTCGTCGGCGATGTGATCGACATCCTCATGTACTCCATTCAAAAGCCCATTGGCCGAGGAATCTACAACGTGGGCACGGGCCAGGCCCGCACTTTTTTAGATCTCGTACGAGCAGTCTTTTTGGCCACTCAGACGCCGGAGCAGATTGAGTTCATCGACACCCCTGAAGCTATTCGAGAGCGCTATCAGTATTTCACCCAAGCCACTACCGAGCGCCTCAGAGCAACAGGTTATTCAAAGCCTTTCACTTCGCTCGAGGAGGGCGTCCAGAGGACCGTGGCTCAGCTCGAAGCGTTTGAAGCTCGGCGACGGCGAAACTGAAAGGCCACCCAGGCCACAAAAGCAAACTGAAGCAAGACTCCAGTCCCCACAGCTCCCTGACCTCCTGCAGAGAAGCCGTAAGAATGCAGTCCCACGCCCAGCACAAAGTTCACGCCATACCAGGCCATCACGACACTGCTAAAACAAAGGACGCTCCAAGCAGCAAAGCCAAATTGCCCTACCCAGCCTGCGTACCTTCCGTGCAACACAATTAAATAGGTCAAAAGCGCAATGAGTGCCCACACTTCTTTGGGATCCCAGCCCCAGAACCTACCCCATGAGTAATCAGCCCAGACTCCGCCCAAAAGTGTGCCGGCAGCCAGGAGCACTACGCCAAACTGCATCGCTCTGTAAGTGAGTTGGTTCAATCCCATCACTTCTGCTGAATGTTCACTTGTACCCCTCAAGACTTTAAACAGCGTCACATTGCCCAAACCAAAACTGAGCGCAAAAGCCGCATAGCCCAAAGTAATGGTCAGCACATGGACGGTGAGCCAGTAGTTACTTCTGAGCACTGGCACCAAAGGATGCAGGCCCGGATCCATGAGGGTCGGAGCAGCATCGGCTGCCAAAAGCCCAAAGGCACCCAGTATGCTTCCGACACCTAAAAGAATGAGCTTGCGCTGGAGCACAAAAATCACGAGCGCAAAAACCACTGCTCCAAAAGCCACCCAAACAATGGACTCATACATGTTGCTCACTGGAGGCCGGCCAGCCACATAGCTCCGAAGGGCAAAACCAAAAACATGCAGCGCCAGGGCAAGCCCCATCACTGAAAGTCCAGTTTTCGATGCACCAGAAAACCGGTCCTGTCCCAACCAACCCCCCACTGCAAACACGAGAGCTGCCAAAACATACAGCATCCAAGCCCAATGAAAGGGTCGAGTCTCCCGGTAGATTTTTTCAACTCTGAGTTTGGGAACCACTGTTTTTTCAAAACCTGGGGTCAATTCCTCAGCTGCACGAGTGACCGCTTGCCTGAGATCACGTGTAGAGACCGCAAATGTTTCGAAATCACCCGAGAGGTAAGCACCCATGGCTGCGACAAACTTTGCACGAATCACGCCTTGGGGCGATGCATCTGCCAACAGTTCAGCCAGAGCAAGAGCTTGAGCTTTTTCTCGGTCCTCAGCGCGAGTGACGGGTTGCCAAGCAAGGCCCCCCGCAGCCGGAATCACGGTCCAGGCCTCACCGGTCACGAGCTGATGAAAAACCGTGAGACGATCCAGAACGCGTTTGAGCTCTTCTTCACGCGGATTGGCTTGAGGATCTGGGGCCTTGGCCAAAGTGCTCTCAAGCGCACTCCCCATTCTACTGGCATATTGGAGTAGCGCCGAATTTGAGAAGAGCTCCGCCGCAGAGAAACGATTCGTTTTTTCATCTAAAAGAAGCTGGCGTTTGACGTCCTCACGATCGATTTTAAAGAGAGGTTTTTGACGCCACTCGGCAGGTTGAGACACCATCGAAGCCAGCATTTCAGATGGCCTCCAGCCCTCAAACTTCTGCTTGCCCGTGAGGTGCAGCACCAGTTCAGCCGCAAAAGCAGCTATGGGCTTCGTTCTTCCGCCAGCCTGAATGGGAGTAAGCTCCCAATCGGCCATAGACCAACCGCGCCGGACCGGTTCAGCCGCATTGGGTTCAGCGGCTTTGAGCTCAAAACCAAAAAAGAATAGCAAAGCCGCAGCCAACCCAGCTTTCCAACCTAAAGGCCATCGCAAATGATGAATCATGAAGACACCTCAGACACCCCACGGCGCTGTTTCATCCGGTTGACATAGAACCAGACAATTCCCAATACGAGCACAAGCGAGCCCAAGTATTTAAGCCCTCGCCCCGGGTCTTGGTTCACTGAAAAAATCGAGACGGTAGGGCGGGGCATCCCTTCTTCATAGCTCGACTGATAAAAAGTAAAGCCCTTCCACTCGAGCGGTTCATTCATGGAGATCAAACGCTCTAACCCCCCGGCGGGCACACCCAGGTCCTCCACTCTGACCTTGGATGAAAATGAAGCCGCTTGAAAGCTTCCAGGATAGCGATCCAGCATAAAGCGCTCGAGACGCACCCCAAAGGGCAGGGTCACACGCCTCGGAAAATACGCCACAACCACGCCGGATCCACCCTGTGACTGCGGCGCAAAGCTGGCTCGATCCCCTAGCCCAAGCCAAAGTGTTTCGTGAGGAGCCCGGATCTGGATGGCCGAGGGCGGAGCCTTGGGCCCATATTGAATTTTTGCCGGCACGTACTCGGTGCGAGGAATCGCCTGCGTAAGATAAGAGAGCACTTCAATTTGAATGGCCTTCCAACCGGGATCCAGTACGAGAGACTTTCCACTCTGGCCACTCTGGCCACTCTGGCCACTCTGGAGACTTTTGAGGCGGGCGGCAGACAAGAGCCCCTTTGATTTTTCGCCCCTCATCGACACTGCCTCAAAGGCAAGACTGCCATCGTAACGAGGCTCAAGACTGATCCACGGTGCCCGCGACTGATCAGAAGGCTTTCCAAAAAAAACTTGGGCTGGACCCATAGCACTCGATTGCCATTCAGGCGATCCTCGCCAGAGCCAAATCTCCTGAGAGGCAGCCATGGCGGGCATCCCACCCATGCTCCTCTTTGTAGTAAACTTGAGTTGAACGGCTGGAGCCGAACGTGGGCTAGTCACTGATGCTTCAAATGAAATGACCGCATCGGCACGCGCAAGGTAGCGCTCCACACTGATTCCGTGACCGAGATCCAGTTGAGGAGCCTCCACTCCCGGCGGTCGCCAAGGGTAAGGAATCACTTTCAGAGCGTCCGCGTCTTGAATCAAAATCTGAGGCTCATCGATTTCTACCGTCGCCTGTGTCTCTCCTTCTTCAACTCGAAGCATTCCATCGACACCCCATCGATGGGTCATCCAAGCTCCTATCAACAAAAGCAAAATACCTGCATGAGCTGATAAAAACGGAAGGTGACGCTTCTTCCAAGGCAACCGACTCAGCGCTACCGCAAGGATGTTGAGCCCAAGAAGCAGAAGTAAAATGAAGAACCATGGAGCACGATACACGAAATACTGAGCAGTCGGAGTGTCGTAGACCGACTCCAACGTGGTTGCGGTGATGAGCGCCAGCGTGAGCGCAACCAAGAGCACGACCGCAAATTTTAGAGAGATCAAGACCCGATAAATAGCCTGTAAAAGCCCCTTCATCATGTGCGTGAAAGAGGCGGCAACTCGAGAGCAATGCTCTTGCCGCGGTCTGGAGCCGATTCAGCATGCGGAGTACAAGCCACCCCACTGAGTGCAAGCACTTGCTTCTGGGCTTCATGCTCTCGGGCCAGCGGACTCAGCCCAGCCAGGTGCTTGGCGACCTCGGGAGCGCGCTCATCATACACTCTGTCGTAAATACGCTTTCTAAAGAGGCCCACATTGCGACCCACTGCAAACCGAGCCCTGCTGCGCAGAGAGCGCGTTAAGAAAAGTCCCTGTCTTTGTCGCGGCCCTGTCAAGTCAATCAAAAGATCCACGTGTCCTTGAGCGGTCGCGCCTAGCGGCTTACCCCGAGTGGTCATGAAAAAAACTGCAGCCTCGGGATAACTCGAATGGATCCTGCCTCGAAATCCATCCACATCATAAGCCATCCCGGCTGAAGAGAGGACCACGAGCACGGTGCGCACTCCGGCAAATCGGTTGGACTTGAGGCGTTCCTGCTCGGCGAGCAGTTCCAAGTAATATTGCGAATCGTTTTGCATAGGTTGCCTTCGTTGTACCGGAGGCACTGCAAGATTTCCAATCCGGATCCAACTCAGGTACTGTACGCGGTATGTCAAGTTTGCCGCTCCGCTCCTTCTTTGCCTCGGTTCCTTTGGGGATGGAATCCTTGCTCGAGCAAGAGCTCCAATCCCTGGGGGCTTCTGCGTTAGTGCGTGAGAGAGCCGGGGTGCGATTCGAGTCTGACCTCGCCACCGCCTACAAAATCTGTCTGTGGTCCAGGCTTGCGAGCAGGATCCTCCTTCCGATCGCCCAGTTTGCAGCTCCGGATGCCAAAAAACTCTATGGCGGGGTCAAGTCCATTCGCTGGCGCGATCACCTCAAGCCTGAAGGCACCCTTGCCATTGATGTCACCCAGAGCGGGCAGGCCTTACCCGAACTCAGAAACACTCACTTTGTTGCGCTTAAAGCTAAAGACGCAATCTGCGATCAATTCATGAGCACCGCTGGAGTGCGACCTAGCGTGCAACTCGAGCAGCCCGATCTCCAAATCCGAATTCATCTTGAAAAAGGTCAAGCCACAGTCAGCCTCGACCTTTCTGGCGACAGCCTGCACCGGCGGGGCTACCGAGCAGCCGGTGCTCAGGCTCCACTCAAAGAGAATTTGGCCGCAGCGATCCTCATCCTTGCAGGCTGGCCTGAGCTCTCCGCTCCAGGCGTAGGCTTTGTGGATTTAATGTGCGGATCAGGAACGCTCCCGATCGAAGCAGCCCTCATGTCGACCCGGACGGCACCCGGTTTTCAGCGCCGAATATTGTCGCACGTCGCACGCGGACATGATGGCGAAACTGTTCGTCGACTCCCCGGA
>JBKCVM010000098.1:0-3267 GCA_046317855.1 Oligoflexia bacterium | reverse complement strand
GTCCTGAGCAGCTTGCCGAGCTGGGAGTGTCGATCACTTCGCGACGTAGCTGATCTGCTGAAGAGGGTTCATGCAGGAGTTTTCTTTTCAATCTCGCGCAGCCGCAATCGAGAGGATCAAGAGCCAGGAGTTCGACGTATTGGTCATCGGCGGTGGGATCACGGGGGCGGCGGTTGCGCGAGAGTGCGCGAGCCGCGGACTCTCGGTCGCACTGGTTGAGCGGAGGGACTTAAGCTACGGAACTTCGTCTCGAAGCTCAAAGCTCATTCATGGCGGGCTGAGGTACCTTGAGAACCTCGAGTTCAGGCTGGTTTTTGAGGCGCTCTCCGAGCGAGCACTCCTGCTCAAGACCGTGCCTACGATGGTGAGGCCGCTGCCGTTTTATTTTCCCGTTTACGAGGGTGACCGGCCCAGCAGGTGGCTGCTCGGACTGGGTATGTGGCTCTATGACCTGCTTGCACTTTTCAGAGCTCCCGGCCGACATCGCAGCCTTTCACGCGATGCGCTCCTGACTGAAATTCCGGCTCTGCGGAGCGAGGGTCTGCAGGGAGGTTTTAGGTATTTTGATGCCAGCATGTGGGATGACGTGCTTGGGGTCGAGATCCTGCGCGATGCAGCCCACCAGGGTGCAGCCGTCGTGAGTTACTGCGAAGCGGTGGCACCGCTTTTTGATCAATCTAGGCTTGCGGGTTTCAAGCTCAAGGACTGGGAGACGGGATCTGAGTTTTCGAGTCGCGCCCGCCAAGTGATCGTGTGTGCGGGGCCGTGGACTGATGAATTTGGAAAGCGCCTATCACCCGACTGGAAGCCTTGGCTCAAGCCCAGCAAGGGAGTGCACTTGATTTTTGATCTCAAGCGCTTGTCCGTTCCTGGCGCAATGGTGATGGCCCATCCCAAAGATGGTCGCATCTCATTTGTCATCCCGCGCACGGACTACGGCACAGGGGTCGTGATCGTGGGCACCACGGACGGCGCAACTCCCGCGGATCCAGAAAAGGCCGAGATTTCACGCGAAGACGTGGGCTACCTGCTCGCACTTTTGTCGCGCTACTTTCCGTCGCTCAAGCTCACTGAAAAAGATGTGCTGAGCGCGTACATCGGAGTGCGTCCGCTGATGGCACCGCCTGCCCAAGGCGCTGGCCGGCAGGCGAGCCTGCAAAAGCTGAGTCGCGAGCATCATATTGCACAGGGGCCTGGCGGGGTGGTGCTGGTGGCTGGCGGTAAGTACACCACGCATCGCACGATGGCGCTCGAGATCGTTGATTTTGCGCTCAAGGGCAATGCGGCAATCGCTTCAAAGGTCGTGCGGCGCTTTTCGACTGAGGCTCCAGCAAATCCGCGTACCACCGCTGATGCGACCCTTCGCGCCCGGCAGCACCCGCGCGCCGGGCTCATCCCCAACGAGCTCTGGGAGCGTTATGGCGCCGAGGCGCTCGAGCTGCTGCAGATCGACCAGGAATTTAGGCCGACGGGGGATTCACCCGAGGGTTTTCCGATGATCGAGGCGCAGCTTCGGTTCTGCATTCGTCAGGGCATGGTGCTGCACCTTGAGGATTTTTATTTCAGAAGGGTTCCGCTCTTTGCTACGCGCTCAGACCACGGGGTGCCGTGGGCCGAAAGGCTTTCTCAGGTCTGGGCCGAGGAGCTGAGAAAATCCGCATCCGAGGCCGCCAGTGAGCGCGAGTCGCTCCTTGCGGAGATTCGAAAGCGCGAGTCGTGGCGGGCTTAGGGCCGGGGCTTCTTTCTGCTCGGTGAGAGGTCCTGGTTTGCACTGCCCTCAGCGGCGCCCTGAGATGCGATCAAAATGGCCCTGCGGAGCGCCGAGGTCCTCCGGAAGATTTGGCGAGCCTCGTGCCGACACCCACGTACTGGCTTCATGTGTCCCGCCTGACACTTTTGGATTGGTTTGAATTTCAGCGGTTTAGGGCAGGTTTTTGGGAGGGTCTCTGGGGAGTTTCGCCTTGAGGCGAACACTCTGACTTCCGATGAGAAATCATGGTGTTGCGTAAACACATCCTGATCGCTGTGCTTGCTCTGTTGTCCGCTCGCGAGGGATTTTCTCAGGGAGAAGGCAGGAGTCGTCTCGATCGCCTTCGCTCTGGCGACCCTAAACTTGTCGAACAGGCTTTGGTGGAACTGAGAAAAAATGGAAACCCGTCCAACGAAGAGAGTTCTTTACTGGCTTACCTGGCGCTCAGGAACAACAGCACGGCAATTGAGACATTAAGAATATTGGGTCCCCAGACGGCGATTGGAAAGATTGTATCAACGCTAGAACAAGGGAAGCCTCAGGATCGTGTTTCCGCTGCACGAGTACTGGGAAGGCTTGGCCGGCATGCAAAAGACGCCCTGCCTGGCCTGCTCAAGGTTCTTTCGGACACTGAAGGCTCCGTTCGATACGAGGCTGCTATCGCACTGGGAGATATTGGCGAGCACGCAAAAGACGCCGTGCCTGCCCTGGTCAAGGCTCTTTCGGACAAATCCCTCGACGTTCGAATGGGCGCCGAGAGGGCACTGATAAGGCTTGGCCAGCATGCAAGAGACGCCGTGCCTGCCCTGATCAAGGTTCTGTCGGATGCCAACGTGGAAAGCTCTGTTCGAATTTACGCAGCTTCCGCACTGGGGAGTATTGGCGCGCAGGCAAAAGAAGTCGTGCCCGCCCTGATCAGGGCCATGTCGGACAATGATTACGGCGTTCGATTGCTCGCAGCTTCCGCACTGGGAAATATGGGCGAGCATGCAAAAGACGCCGTGCCTGCCCTGATCACGGCTCTTTCGGGCAATGAAGGCTCCGATCGAATTAACGCAGCTTCCGCACTGGGAAATATTGGCCGGCATGCAAAAGACGCCGTGCCTGCCCTGATCAAGGCTCTTTCGGACACTGAAAGCTCCGTTCGAGATAACGCAGCTACCGCACTGGGGCGTATTGGCGAGCATGCAAAAGACGCCGTGCCTGCCCTGGCCAAGGCTCTTTCGGACACTGACAGCTTCGTTCGCAGCGCTGCAGCGCGCGCACTGGGAGATATTGGCGCGCATGCAAAAGACGCCGTGCCTGCCCTGATCACGGCTCTTTCGGACACTGAAAGCTCCGTTCGATTTTACGCAGCTTACGCACTGGGAAATATTGGCGAGCATGCAAAAGACGCAGTGCCTGCCCTGATCACGGCTCTTTCGGACAAAGAAAAATATGTCCGGGACTCTGCCCAAAAGGCGATAGATCTGATTGCACCGGAAGATGAACTTACCGCTCCTAAGCAATTCCCAAAG
>JBKCVM010000097.1:0-10549 GCA_046317855.1 Oligoflexia bacterium | reverse complement strand
CAAGGGGAGGCCTGCGCGCCGATGTCCGAAGAAAAAAAAGAAGCGACGCCACCCTCCAGTGGCTCTGGTGGTTCGAAGCTCATGCTGATTTTGATCGCAGTCAACACTGTGGTCTGTCTGGCCATGGTGGGCGTGCTTTTTGTCTCCTTGCAGAAAGAGAAATCCGTCCAAAAAGTGGAAGACATTGTAGCCGAAGAAGGTCACGGCGCTGCGGGTGAGCATGGCGCCCCGGCAGGGGGACATGGAGCTCCGGCGGGTGAGCATGGCGCCCCGGCGGGCGGGCATGGCGCTCCCGCAGGAGGGCACGGGGGGCCAGAAAAGAAAGTGGCCGGATTTGGAAAGATGGTCAATCTGGACCAGTTTACCGTAAATCTCACCACTCCCGGAAGCTCAACGCCTAAGTACGTTCGAGTCAATATTTCGATCGAGGTTCCGGATGGGTCAGTGGAGAGCGAGATCGGGCAGAAAATGCCACAAGTTCGAAATGCAATCATTGACCTATTCAATAGTAAGCGCCCCAGTGACCTAGTTCACAGTGAGGGGCGAGAGTATCTCAAGGAAGAGATTCGTTCGGCACTCAATGGTTTTATCGTCTCAGGTAAAGTCAAAGGGGTCTTTTTCACTAATTTTGCACTGAGTAGCTGAAGCGCTAGGAAGGCGATGTCATGAATCAGGTGCTGTCACAATCTGAAGTCGATGCCCTCCTGAGCGCGGTCGCATCAGGTCAGACAGATGATGCCGCAGCTGGAGGTGGCAGTGGCCCAGCTGGCGGTGGGGCTGGAGGCGGTGGAAACGCCCAGACTCTCGATCAACCGGATGTTGTTGCTTACGATCTAACGAACCAAGACCGCGTGATCCGCGGGAGAATGCCCACGCTCGAGATTATCAATGAGCGTTTTGTGCGTCTCTTTCGTATGTCGCTTTCAAACTCACTGAGAAAAATTGCTTCTCTCAGAATCATTTCAACCGACATTCTCAAGTTTGGGGAGTTCGTGAATACCCTTCCGATCCCTTCATGTATGTCGATCCTGAGATTTGAGGCACTCAGAGGGCCTGCGCTTCTGGTGTTTGAGAGCAAGCTCGCTTACGCCCTGGTCGACAGCTATTTTGGCGGAACGGACCGACCGTTTACTAAGATTGAGGGCAAAGAGTTTACTCGGATTGAGCTTTCGATCATGCAGAAAGTTATCCGAATGGGGATTAAGGATATCGAGGACGCTTGGACCCCGGTTCATAAGACAGAAGTCAGCTTTGTCAGGACTGAAGTGAATCCTCAGTTCGTGGGCATTGTTCCTCCGTCGGATGTGGTCATTTCGACCACATTTGAAGTGGAGCTTGAAAATGCAAGCGGTACCATCGCGATCGTCATTCCGTACTCGACGCTTGAGCCCATCAAAGCCAAGCTCAATTCTTATTACCAAACCGAGAGTGATCAGCTCGACGACGAATGGGTTGCAAAAATTGAAGAACACCTCAGTTCTGCTTCGGCAGAAGTGGTGGTCAGCTTGGGGCATACTGAGATTACAGTAGGTGACCTGGTTCATCTCAATAAAGGGGATATCATTCCTCTCAATCAGGACGCAGATGGCGAACTCGATTTGTTGATCGAGGGAGTGGCAAAGTTCAAATGTCTCTTTGGAGTATCGAGAGGCAATCGCGCCGTCCAATTGACGCGCGCTTTAGCAAGTCCAGTTAAAACGAATGTGGAGAATCCAGCATGACGGAACAAGGTGCGGGCGTGACGACTGAGGCGCAGGTGAAAGGGGCTGAGGGCGCGGAGGGGCAGGGAGCTGCGGCCGGAGGCGGGGCAGGTGGTTCGGGAGCTGATGCCGCAGGCGCTGCCAAACAGCCGGTTGGCATTCAGTCGCTTGATTTTATTCTGGATGTTCCACTCAAGCTGAGTGTTGAGCTGGGCCGGACACGCCTTTCTATCCGGGAGATTCTTCAGCTCTCCCAGGGATCTGTCGTCGAGCTTTCAAAGTTTGCCGGTGAGCCGCTCGAAGTCCTTGTGAATGAGCGACTCATTGCTCGTGGAGAGGTGGTCGTGGTGAATGAGAAGTTTGGGATTCGTTTGACTGACATTATTTCTCCGATCGAAAGGATTGAGCAGCTGCGCTAATGCCTCTGGTTTGATTCGTTTTTTTGTTTTTCAGTAGACCAAATTCCAGGAAGGGAAAGGAGAGAACAGGATGTTCTCGACTCGCGCAATTCAGTCGGTTTTTTTTGGATGGGTTTTGTCCGGAGTGATTGCAAATGCCGCGGGCGCGGCTGTCTCTGGCTTGAACATCAAGCAAGTTCAAGTCAGTGAAAACTCAAGGGTCGACCTTCTTCTGGATGGTCGAATCCAGGAGTCTCAGATTCGGACAGAGTTCATTAACGACATCATTCAGCTAAGTTTGAGCGATGTCTCGGTGTACCCTGCAAAAATTTCGTCCGTTCAGGGGCAGGACCTCACCAAGATTTTTGTCTATCAATATGCTCCCAAGCTGGTTCGTGTCCGCCTGAGTGTCAAAGGACGCGCCGAGGCCTATCAGGGGCGACTCTCTGTCAAGCCAGCCGGTAAGGTCCTTCAGATCGTATTGGATGAGGCCCAATCGGCACAGGCCCAAAAAAAGGCAGAACCCTCGAGCGCCAACGCCAAGGTAAATCAAGAAAAGTCACCCGGCCAGCGATCGGCCGATGCCGATGAGCGGGCCCTTTTGGACCGTATTCTGAGTGCCGACAAACAACCCGAAAAACCTCAGCCTGAGCCTAAGGTGCGGCGTGCTCGAGTGGCAGAGCCCCCGGGTGCTGGAAGAATGTTAGCTTCATTGGTGGCTATTCTGGTCCTCATGGCCGCTGCATTTTTTGGTTTGAAGAAGCTCGCTGCCAAGGGAGGAGGCTTAAAGAGCGGCGCTCTGAATCGGCTTCTGACCCGTACACTTGGAAAGCCAGCAAAGATGATCGATGTAGTCGCCACTCACTACCTCGGACCCAAAAAGAGTATCCACGTGGTAAAAGTGGCTGGTCGCACGCTCGTGTTGGGGGTCTCCGATGGCTCTATTAATTTGATCAGTGAGTTTCAGGGGGACGCTCCACTCGAGAACCTCCCTGTAGCCGCAACCCCAAGCGAGCCCCAAGTCGAGTCCAATCCAGGGGATTTTCTTTCGACGCTAGGTGAACAGATTGCAAGAGAGAGCTCAGGCAGTGCCCCTCTTTCGGCGCGCTCCAGTGCTCGAGACCGAATTCGAAGTCGCTTGGAGGGGATGAAGCAACTATGAAGCAGTGGGCCTGGGCACGGATTGCAGCCTGTGTGCTCTTGGGGATCGTCGCTCTAGCGTCGGGAGTGGAGGCTTTTGCAGAGGGAGGACGTGCTGGGGCTTATACTCCCGGACAAAGCGGAATCACGATGCCTTCCTTAAGTCTTTCGTTTGGTGCGGCAGGTTCTCAAAAGCCGCAAGACATCGTGTCGGTGCTCAGAATTGTGATGATGTTGACGGTGCTCACGCTGGCACCTGCGATTCTCATCATGATGACTTCTTTTACTCGGATCGTTGTGGTTATGAGTTTTCTGCGGCAAGCGCTCGGGACGCAGCAGATGCCGCCCAACCAGCTGATTGTGGGTTTGTCGCTCTTTCTCTCATTTTTTGTCATGGCGCCGACTTGGAAACAGATTTCTACCGAGGCGGTCGAGCCCTATCTTTCTGAAAAAATTGATCAACAAACAGCCTACACAAAGGCGGAAGCTCCTCTTCGAGATTTTATGTTCAAGCAGACTCGAGAAAAGGATCTCGAGCTCTTCTTGTCCCTCTCAAAAGAGGCAAAGCCAGAGAATAAAACACAGGTTCCGACTTACGTCCTCATTCCTGCGTTTGTGATTAGTGAACTCAAAACGGCATTTCAGATTGGATTTATGCTTTACCTGCCCTTCTTGGTTCTAGACATGGTGGTTGCAAGCGTTCTCATGGCCATGGGGATGATGATGCTGCCTCCGATCGTGATCTCATTGCCTTTTAAGCTACTGCTCTTCGTCTTAGTGGACGGCTGGGAGTTGGTGGCCGGAAGCCTGGTGAGAAGCTTTGGCTAGAGCAAAAATGGGTGGGATCAAAATCGAAAGGGGCCATGTGTGACGGACGAAATGGTAATGAACATTGGCGCCGAAGCGATCAAAGTCATGGTCTATATTGCAGGGCCGTTGCTTCTTGCTGCCATGGCCATTGGTATTTTGGTGAGCGTGCTTCAAGCAGTCACGCAGATCAACGAAGCCACGCTGACATTCATTCCAAAAATGATTGCTATCGTGGTCGTTCTTCTGGTCATGGCCCCTTGGATGATGGAGATGCTGAAGTCGTACACTTCAGACATTTTGACGAACGTCTCGCAGTGGGTGAGATAGAGCATGTTGCCGTTTCAATTTGACGAAGCGGAAATCTTGACCTTTTTTGCTGTTTTAGTGCGGTACAGTGTTCTCTTTTCTCTTCTCCCGTTTTTGGGAGACAAGGTGGTGCCTGCACCGCTGAAGATTCTCTTTTCTGCCGCGGTGACCTTTACGCTTTTTCAACCCTTAGTCCGGGCCGGGCTCGTGGTCCCAGCTGAGGCTGATGCCTGGAGTCGCAGCGCAGGTGGCATTGCCCGCGTCATAGCACTTGAAGCGCTCTTTGCAGCGGTTCTAGGGTATACTGCTCGTTTTGCTTTTGATTCGATCAATTTTGGCGCCAACCTCATGGGTACTTTTATGGGCTTTGCTGCGGCAACCCAGTACGATCCACACCACGAGGGTCAGACCCAAGTTGTGGCGGAGTTCTACCTGGCGCTTGCGATGCTGGTCTTTTTAGCTCTTGATGGCCATCACCTGATGCTCAGGGCTGCCATGGAGAGTTATCAATGGGTTGGGCTTGGAAAAGTAAATCTTTCTGAGGGCAGATTCAGTCAGCAGCTTCTCGAACTCTCAGCACTAGTGATTCGGTTTGGAGTGCAGCTGGCCGCACCGGTTGGAATTGCCATTTTGACGGTAAACGTAGCTTTTGGTGTTCTTTCTAAGGCAATGCCGCAACTGAACGTTCTCGTTCTCTCCTTTGCAGTAACGGCTTTGGTGGGGCTTGCAGTGATGCTGGTCACGTTGGCTGATTTTCAAGGTCTCATGGGAGAACTCCTCGGACGGATGGGGGATTGGATGATCGCAGTCTCAAGGTCGGTGTCTGGTGGCTGAAAACGAAGACCGGTCATCAGAAGACCTAGGCGAAGAGATATCCCAGTACCGACTCGAGGAGGCTCGCCGCAAGGGACAGGTAGCCCAAAGTCGTGAACTGACCGGTGTACTTGCGCTTCTGGCTACGGGAGCGGCCTTGTACGGATTTGGGCCTGGAATGGCCCGAGACCTGCTCGAGTTCATGCAAGAAGTATTTCGTACCGACCTCACTGCTCGCGCAGACCTGGTAGGGGCTGATTTTCTATCAAGGACCCTGCTGCGGACACTGAAAGTGATGGCTGTGGTCGGATTACCCGTTGCGATCGTCGGATTCTTGGTCTCAGTGGTCGCAAGCTTTGCCCAGGTAGGAGCGATTTTTACATTTGAACCACTCAAGCCCACGCTCGAAAAGATTGATCCTTTGAAGGGCATTCAAAAGCTTTTCAGCATGCGACAACTCTGGGAGGTCCTACGTCTAGTGATCAAGATCGTCGTAGTCGTTTCTGTAATCTACGCGATCATGAAATCAGAAATTCTGAGTGCACCAGCCCGGCTCCAGCTTGAGGCCAACTCTCAAATGGTAGTGATCGCAGAGAATGCGCGGAGAATATTTATTGCTCTCGTTGCTATTTTGACGATCTTTGCGGCGATCGACTTAGGTCTGCAGCGCTTTCAGTTCAACAAGGGCCTGAGGCTCACGCGGCAAGAGGCAAAACAAGAAAACAAAGAAAAAGACGGGGATCCGATGATCAAGGCCCGCATTCGTTCGATTCAGCGCGACATGGCGCGTAAACGAATGATGCAGGCTGTAAAAAAAGCGGATGTGATTGTGACCAACCCCACTCACTTTGCCGTGGCCCTGGTTTACGACCGAGAAAAAATGGCTGCGCCAAAAGTAGTCGCAAAGGGGGCAGATTTTTTGGCTCAACAGATCAAAAAATTGGCGGCCGACGCGGGGGTCCCTATGGTCGAGAATGTTCCGCTCGCTCGTGGTTTGTATAAGAGCGTCAAAGTCGGGCAGTACGTGCCACGCCAGCTCTACCAGGCCGTCGCAGAAGTCTTGGCTTACGTTTATAGGCTTAAAAGCAAAAAAATCTGAGGCATACTAATAAAGCGAAAGAGAGCGTTCCATGGAAGGAATCCTCACAAGACTGACAAAGAACTCGGATCTGGCTCTAGCCCTTGGGCTCGTCGGAATTCTGAGCGTCATGGTCATTCCGATGCCGACGTGGCTGATCGATCTGTGTCTCACTCTAGCTATTGCTGGATCGATCGTGCTTCTGCTTACAGCCGTCTACACTCAGCGGGCACTGGACTTCAGTATTTTTCCATCCATGCTTCTGATCACCACTCTTTTCAGGCTTGCACTGAACGTGGCCACGACTCGAGTGATTCTGCTGAATGGCGCAGAAAAGGGAACCTTGGCGGCTGGGCATGTGATCGAGAGTTTTGGAAAGTTCGTGGTAGGCGGCAACTACGCAGTCGGAATCGTGATCTTTGTGATCCTCGTGATCATCAATTTTATCGTAATCACCAAGGGTGCTGGCCGCGTTGCTGAAGTAGCTGCACGTTTTACTTTGGATGCAATGCCTGGAAAGCAGATGGCCATCGATGCTGACCTAAATGCAGGCATCATTAATGAACAAGAGGCAAAGCGGCGACGTTCAGAAATCGCTCAAGAAGCCGATTTTTACGGCGCAATGGACGGTGCTAGCAAGTTCGTCCGAGGCGATGCCATTGCCGGAATTCTTATTGTGATCGTGAACATCATTGGCGGAATCTTGGTGGGAACCCTGCAAAAGGGGATGCCGATTGCGTCTGCGGCCGAGGTTTTTACGCTTTTGACGATCGGGGATGGATTGGTGGGACAGATCCCTGCCCTCATTATCTCTACTGCGGCCGGTATGGTCGTCACTCGCACTGCATCAGGCAACAACCTAGGGCAGGAGTTCTCCAGGCAGCTGCTCATGCACCCCAAGGCGATCGGCGTGGCAGCCGGAGTGATGGCCTTTATGTCCATTGTTCCTGGGCTTCCGGGGATTCCGTTTTTCGTTATGGGTGCAGGCCTGGGAGGGTTGGCCTACCTGTTGAATGAAAAACAGAAAAACGAACAGGCCGCTAAAAAGAAAAAAGAAGAGGAAGACAAACTTAAGCCCACTGCAGAGAAGCTGGAGAGCTTGCTTCCGGTCGATATGCTCGAGCTTGAGGTCGGCTACGGTTTGATCAATATTGTTGATGCTGCTCAAAATGGAGACCTGCTAGAGCGCATCACCAACATTCGTAAGCAGTTTGCTCTCGATATGGGAGTGATTATTCCACCGCTTAGAATTCGAGATAACCTGGAGCTCAAGCCGGGTGATTACCAAGTTCTTCTGAAAGGAGTTCAGATTGGGCAGGGCTCGCTGATGGTGGGGCACCTGCTGGCCATGGACCCGGGTCATGTGAGTTCGTCGGTTCCTGGCATTCCGACCAAAGAGCCTGCTTTTAACCTGGATGCGCTCTGGATTCAGGCTCGCTACAAGGAAGAGGCGACGTTTGCTGGGTACACTGTGGTTGACCTCTCAACGGTGATTGCCACCCATTTGACCGAGCTCATTCGTAGCAATCTCGCAGAGCTCGTAGGTAGGCAGGAGCTTCAATCTCTCTTGGATGCGTTTAAGGCGACTTCTCCTAAAGTGGTCGAAGACTTGGTTCCCAATCTGCTTACTCTTGGCAGCGTTCTTAAGGTGGTGAAGAATCTCCTCAAAGAGTCAGTGTCCATCCGAGACCTCCGGACGATTCTTGAGGCCTTGGCTGATCATGCTCAGATCACCAAGGACACGACGCAGTTAACGGAGCACGTTCGGGCAGCCTTGGGGCGCTCGATCACTAAAAAGTTGGTGGGTCCGGATGGAAGTCTCACTTTGTTGACTCTGGATCGTCAGATTGAGGAGTCTATTGCAGGTGGGATTTTGCAGACGGACCAAGGCCAGCAGCTCTCTGTGGATCCTGAGTTTGTTCGGAGTTTTGTTGCTGAACTCAATCAGCAGGCGCAGGCAGTGATTGCCGAGAGTAATCAGGCAGTCATTTTGTGTTCACCCCTGATCAGACACCACGTCAAACAGCTCATCGATCGCTTTATCCCAAACGTCATCGTTCTTTCACATAATGAAATCAGCCCAAACGTGAGTGTGAGGGCATTTGGCACTGTGAGGTTGGCACATGGAAGTTAAGAAATTTGAGGCCCCTACGCTTCAAGAGGCGCTTGAAACGATCAAGCGTGAACTCGGTCCAGAGGCAATCATTCTTCAGACCAAAAAGCACAAGAGAGGTTTTGGACTGATGTCGAAAGCTTCGGTCGAAGTCACGGCCGCCGTCTCGGAGCGTGCGATTCAGAAAAAGAAGACCCTCGAGTCTCGCCTGCCAGAGCAAGCCGTCTCCAGCATTCAGAAGATGCCTGCTTCGAGGCAGGCTGAGATGCACGAAAAAATGGCCGGATCCACTCAGGACCAGGTGCAGATCTCAAGTAAGCCCAGAACGGCGGTGCGCTACGCGGATATCACTGACTCCGAGGATGTGGCGAGTCTGGCCAAGCCAGCAGTGCGGGCCCAGGCAAAAGTCGCATATCAGAAGCCGGCTCAAGCGGCGTCAGGCGTACCTATGACACCGACTGGCCCGGCACCCAAAACGGACGGAACACATCGTGAGATCGAGTCCCTCAAGAAGATGCTTGAGCAGCTCAAGAACGAGCAGAATGATCAGCTTGCAAAGCGTACTGAGATTTCTGCGTTTTCGACTCCGGCTCTTCAAGAAGCCTTTGACCAGCTTGTCATCAGCGGAGTGGATCGGCGACTGGCGCTGGAGCTCGTTCGACGTGCTGGATTTGAGCTGTCACAGGCGGCTGCAAGCCAACTTGAACAGGTGATGGACCAAATCGCGGCTGAGATCCTGGCCGGAATTCAGACAGCAGATGCTCTCGAGGGTGTTCGCCCTGGAACTGGCACTCCAACTGTGCTGTCCCTCGTCGGTCCCACCGGTGTGGGTAAAACGACCACTCTGGCCAAGATTGCTGCGCTCGGGCTCAAGAAGGGGTTGCGAGTGGGTTTGATCAATCTGGACTACGTGAAGGCGTCTGCATTTGAGCAATTGGCCACTTTTGCGCGTGTCCTCAATCTTCCCTTTCGGTCAGCCCATTCTGTGGATGACTTGTCTTTTGCCATTCGTGACTTCTCGACGCTTGATTTGATCTTGGTTGATACAACGGGTCGTTCCCAGCGCGATCCCGACTCGTTGCGTGAGATTCAAGCAATGTTGGCCACGATTCCAGAGATGCGCACTTTGCTCGTGCTATCGGCTACCACTCGCGATGCCGAAATGTATGACATGGCTACCCGGTTTTCAGTGTTCAGGCCGCATGGGCTCGTTTTTTCAAAGCTCGATGAGAGCACGCTGCACGGAGCCCTCTATAATGTTCCGCAAAAAGTTCGGCTTCCGCTCCTCTATTTCACGACCGGACAGAAGGTGCCGGACGACATCGAGCAGGCCACGGCGGAGCGCGTGGTTGCGCTCGTGATGGATCTCTGACGGATTTGGGATGGGGCGGACTGCGTCGGAAAATAATGCCGACTGTGCGCGTGAGTTGATCAGGCTAGACTTTAGGATGAGGTGAGCGAGATGAGTGTGAATGCGAGTGTGCAGAAGTATCGAAAGACAAACCAGACGAACGCCAAGTCCGCCAGGCCGACTGCAGCTCGCAATCCCAAGGCTGATGCTCAAAATACAAGTACAAACGTAGAAGAAGCGGTGGATGCTTTGGCCGCGGCTGAGGCTTCCCGACAAGAAGAAGAGCAGCTTCAGAAAGAGCTCGAGGCGGAGATCGCCGCAGAGGCGAGTACGACCTCGCGGCTGGTGCGAGATGATTTTACTCCAGTCAACAGCAGCCGCGATAAGCTCATTCTCGAATATGCGCCTTTGATTAAATACATTGCACAGAAAATTGCTGCTCGGCTTCCGGCCAATATTGAGCTCGACGATCTGATTAGCTCTGGCGTGATTGGATTGATGGATGCCATCGATAAATACGACTCTGGCCGAGACAACAAATTCAAGACCTATGCTGAGTTCAGGATTCGTGGAGCGATTCTTGATGAGCTTAGGGCCCAGGATTGGGTACCCCGTTCAGTGCGTGAAAAAGCAAAACAGCTGGAGCGCTGCTATTCGAAGATCGAGCAAGAAAAAGGCCGACAGGCAACAGATGAAGAAGTGTGTGAGCAGCTGGGTATTACGCAAGAAGAGTATCACGACATGCTCAACCAGGTCCGAAGCGTGTCACTTCTTTCGTACGACGATGTGAGTAATTTTTCGAAACAAGATAAGCGTGCCTTACATGGCTACGGTGAGGGA
>JBKCVM010000096.1:0-3315 GCA_046317855.1 Oligoflexia bacterium | reverse complement strand
ACTCACGGATCTGGATGGCAGGAAGGCTGAGCCCGGACAGCTCGGCCAGTAGCTGCTGCGACCAGCCCAGGAGCCAGCGCTGGCCCGAAATGAGCGCGGGATCGAAAGGACGCATACTTAAATATATATATTAAAGTATGTAGCTTTGGAGAGCAAGTTCTAGAAGCCCGGCGGCATCGACCCCGTCTTCGGGACAACGGACGCCGTGCCGTGGCTCGGCCGCGCTGATTTCGAGCCAGCTCTCACCGTCGATCAAAAAACGGCCCGCGGCGGGCTTTTTAAACACTTGAAACGCAAGCTTTGCGGGCTCGGAGAGCCCCGGACGCCAGATCCGACTTTGGATGAGCTTGAGCACCCGGGCGCGGCCTTCGATGGGCGGAAGAGCGAGCTCGAGCCTGAGCGCAAGCCCATCGCGCCTGGCCTCGAACCGGGCCTCGTGGCCCGCAAGCACCTGAGCCACGAGGTGCAGCTCGGCGCCCAGCCCCTCGCGGGTGCGCGACAAAAAGCCCGACTCGCCTTGCAGGACTCCGGCAAACACATGCAGCGGAAGCGAAGCATGGGCTGCGCGCGCCACTTGGGACTCGCGCCAAAGATGATCCCAGAGCTCGGCCGCAGCTGGATCCGAAAGTTTTGCGGTGAGCGCAAGCGATGCAGGCCCGGGAGCCGAAACCTCGGTGATTGCGCCCAGACCGGACAGGAGCTCCTTGAGGCGCAGGAGCGCTCGGCGCAGGCGGCCCTGGTCAATCAGCACCGGGAGAACCGGGAGCACTGAAGGCGTCACGGCTCCCGAACCACGGACCTTGCCAAAAACCTCGGTTGCGAGCGCTGAAAAATCCCCTTCGCGAAGATCCACCTGAAGGGCTCCCGCCTCCCAGGCCGCAAGGTCCAGCACCGTGGTGAGCGCAGACTCCAGACGCGAGGCTTGGGTACGGGCCATTTCGAGGGCCTCTGCGGTGGAAAGGCCGCCCAGTGGGCTTCCGTCGCGATCCAGAGCCGCAAGAGCATTCAAAATGCCCATGAGCGGGGTCCGAAGCTCGTGCGAGAGCAGGGACACGAGATTGCTCTGGAAGGACTTGAAAAGCTGTTGCTGCTCGCCCGAGAGCGCTACCTGGGGCTGGCGCCCCACGGTCAGGAGATCCTGGAAATCGGCCAGGGCCGAAACTTCCGGCACGGACGAAGTGGGTTTTTTCGTCTTTGCCATCAGTAACGGTCTTCTTCTTCTTCTTCTTCTTCTTCTTCGTCCGAGTCCTCATCGTCTTCGTCCGACTCGTCGTCTTGCTCGTCGTCTTGCTCTTCTTCTTCTTCTTCGAGCACGTCATCGGGTTCGATTTTGACGAGCCAGCCCTGCTCAGTTGGATCGTCGGCAATCAGGGTGGGCTCGTCCTCGAGCAGGTCATTGACCTCGAGGATCATGCCGTCGGTGGGAGCGGTGACCTCGAAAGTGTCATTTTCGCCTTCGACGATCGCAATCACGTCGCCCTGTTCGACCAGGCCCGAGCTCTCAGGAAACTCAACACTCTGGACGGTGCCGATTTCTTCGAGAGTGGCTGCGGTGAGGCCGACGGTCATTTCCCCGCTTTCGCGAAGGTGCCAGAGCTTGCCGCCCATGTATTCTTGGATTGCTGGGACTAAGGGACTCTTCTTCACTGCAGGGGTACTCCTTTTAAGCTCCTGGTTAAGCTCCGGGTTAAATTCCTGGCTAAAGTTCTAACTCAAGTTCTAAACGTAAAATCCTAAGAAGCTTATTTCTAAGCGTTTATTTCCAAGTAGGATTAGGGATTGAACCAAAAATGCTCGCTCGAAGCTAAACGCAAAACGAAAACTCTGCAACTGAACTGCCCATAAGCGTGCACTTCATAATGGCCGGGGTCAGTTTGGACACATCTTTTTAGCTCCACCCCTTCTCCCTTAAACTCTGAACTATGCCTGACTCGGGGTTTAAGGCACGTCAGTACTTGCTTTTTCTGAGCTCGGCTTGGCTTTTGCCACTGCGCTTAATCTTGCCGTCGGCCCCGGTGGCCTTAGCCGCAGAGCTGAGTCCCGAAGCACTCGTCCACCGCTGCACGCTTCAACTCTCCAGCACCCGGGCTCGCATTGACGCGGAAACCAAATCCCGACTTGCCTCCGGCGAGCTCACCTACCTTCAACTCTGCATGGAGCTCCTGGACCTAGCCCGCTTTGAAGCGGGAACGACCGTTTTATCGGCCCAGCAGCAGAGCAATCCACTCAGCCTTAGGGTGTTGGACACCCTGAATCGCTTTCATAATAGCTTCTTTTCTCGCAATGATGGGCTTGCTGTGGACGATTTTGCTCAGGCAACACACGAGTTGCAGAGCTTCGAGTTTGGGCATTACTTCACTTGGTCGCTTTTTTCGCAAAACGTTCCGGTCGAGGCCATCCTCACTCACCCAGTATTGCTGGAACCAGCACGGGCGGGCCAGGCAAGCCACTTTCTGACTCATCCCACGCTCTCGTCTGTACCGCTTGCGGGGAATGGTTTTCTCACCTCGCTCCCGCCCAACCCCCCATCCATCCAAGCACAGCTGAGCACTTGGACCCCTGCACTCATGCCGGTTGGTCGGTTCATTGGCGTTCAACCGGCCGCTCCCAAGGTCATACCGGGCCTGGTTTTCAACACGAACCCAGCCCCACCCGACGTCCTGAACTACAACATCAACACCCACCTGGGCGTGGGACTGCTGGGCGACCCCACCTACCAGCTTCTCAATACGGGCGCTGCCTTTGGAGTGGTGCCAGACGGGGGACTCAAAAATTATCGGCGCTTTTCTGAAACCGTGTTCAAAGAATTTCTCTGCCGGGACCTTCCGGTCATCCGGCCCTCGGACGTTCCGCCTGCCACGATTGATCCAGCTTCTCCCATTTCTTTTAATCGCCTCCGAAGCTGCCAGCAGTGCCACCAATCCATGGAGCCCATGGCAGCCACCGTGCGCAACTTTGTGGCCGCACGCTCTGCGCGCGTCACCCCCACTCCAAACCTCTTTGTCACGATCCATGGCCTGGATCGTCGCCGAGACGGCACCTCAAGCTCCAGCTTTGCTTACCAAGAACCCAACGGCAGCCTTGTTTTTAGGGACCTAGAAGGCCAACTCATCCAACAGCCCGTTCAAGGAGTGACCGGCCTGGCAGAGGCCCTCGTTGCTCGCCCGGACTTTTACGCTTGCGTTGCGAGCCGCTACTACCAATTTTTAACCGGAACCCAGGTCCAGCTCTTTGATCCCGGAAGCCCCACAGCGCCCAGCCTCTCGGAGCAAGATCTCATCCACGTCAACTTCGTGAAACAACTCGGTCAAGACC
>JBKCVM010000095.1:0-3200 GCA_046317855.1 Oligoflexia bacterium | reverse complement strand
CACCCGCTGCATCCGCTCCGGTAAGGTCGTTCGCCCCGTGAAGCGTAGCTGGAAGCCCGAGTCAGCAAACGCTTAAAATACGAAAGTTCCAAATTCAAATGCCGGCCCCCTCGCGAGGGCCGGCATTTTTGTTTTAAAGGGTGGTTAACCCTGATGCATTAGCCTTTGAAGACAATTGCTTCGATCTCAACCAAAACGTCCTTAGGAAGACGAGATACTTCGACAGTCGAGCGCGCCGGAGCAACGCCCGAAAAGTACTTACCGTAGATTTCATTAACCTTCGGAAAGTCACTCATGGACTTCAGAAAGATGGTGGTCTTGACGACCTGATCCAGAGTGGCGCCTGCAGCCCCAACCACCGCCTTCAGGTTTTCGAGCACCTGCCGGGCCTGTCCTTCAAGGTCGGTTGCCCGGAGATCTCCTGTTTTGGGATCCAGCGCGATCTGGCCAGAACAAAAAACCCAAGAACCTGCTTGGATCGCCTGACTGTAGGGACCAATCGGCTTGGGTGCGAGATCAGTGAGGATTGCCTTTTTTTCCATTTTTCGAACTCCTTTTTACGGGTTGGCCTGACGACGTTGATGAATATCCATGGCCGCGATGGCCGCCATATTGACGACATCATTGATGTCACTGTTCTGCTGCAAGACAAAAACAGGCTTATTCATACCAACCAAGATGGGACCTACCGTCTCAGCGTCGGCCATCTTTTGCATGAGCTTGTAGGCGATATTTCCTGACTGAAGGTCAGGAAATATCAGCACATTGGCATTGCCTGGCACAGAGTTGAACGGAAAGTTCTCTTTCGAGACTTCTGGAGTGAGCGCCGTATCGGCCTGCATTTCTCCGTCCACAGTAAGGGAGGGGGCGCGATCCTTGATGATCTCCACTGCTCGCCTGACCTTATTGGCATAAGGATGGTTGTTGGATCCAAAGTTCGAGAAGGACAAAAGCGCAACCCTGGGTTCCTGCTGCAAAAATTGGCGCGCAAGCTGAGCAGTTTGAATCGAAATATCAGCAAGCTCCTCTGCTGTAGGCTCGATGTTTACGGTGGTATCGGCAAAGAAAAGAACGCGCCGCTTAAAAACCATCACATAAATCCCAGCAAGTCTTGAACCTGGCTTTGCACCAATGACCTGCAGTGCTGGTTTGAGGGTTTCTGGGTAACTCTGAGTGATCCCATTGAGTAGCCCGTCTGCGTGGCCCTGCTCGACCATCATGGCACCAAAGAAGTTCACTTGCTTCATCAAGGCTCGAGCCACTGGAAGGGTAATCCCTTTGCGCTGTCGCTGCGCAAAAAAGCTCTGGGCATAGGACTCACGGTTCTCTGAGGTGGACGGGCGGATGATCGTCACGTCCTTTAGATCTGCCTCAAGGCCAAGCTCCTTAATTTTAGTACGAATGACTTGATCGTTTCCGAGCAAAACGGGCTCGCAAATGCCCTCTTCACGCATCACGACCGCAGCCTTCAGAATTTTGTCGCTTTCACCTTCAGGGAGCGCGATCCGAGCCAATTGCCCTGCAGCCCCAGTTTTTACGCGGCGTTTAATTCCGCGCATGACCGTATAAGAATGCCCGAGCTGCATTTCAAGCTTGTCTTTATAAGCCGCAATATCGATTTTTTTGCGAGCAACACCTGATTTCATCGCAGCCTCGGCGACGGACGAAGCCACCCAAATCAGTGCGCGACGATCAAAAGGTTTTGGAATCAAATACTCTCGACCAAACTTGAACTTTTGACCTCCATAGGCGCGGGAAACCGCCTCGGGAACATCCTCACGCGCAAGCTGCGCAAGGGCTCGCACAGCGGCCATCTTCATATCCTCGTTGATGGCCGTGGCCATCGTGTCGAGCGCCCCGCGAAAGATAAAAGGAAATCCGAGCACATTATTGACCTGATTTGGATAGTCCGACCGGCCAGTGGCCATAATGGCATCGGGCCTCACCTTAAGCACGTCCTCTGGAAGCACCTCGGGATCTGGGTTTGCCATGGCAAACACGATCGGATCCTTTGCCATTTTCTTCACATCATCTACCGAAATGCCGTCCTTAACTGAGACACCCACAAAGGCATCTGCACCTTCCATCGCCTCGGCAATGGTGCGCTTCGAAGTCTCGATGGCGTAGCGCTCTTTGTAAGGATTCATCCCCTCTTTGCGCCCTTTGTAGATCACGCCCTTCGAATCACACATGATCACGTTTTCACGCTTTACTCCCAGATTGAGATACAAATTGGCGCAGGCAATCGCTGCCGCACCACCCCCGCAGAACACTACACGCACTTTGCTGATGTCCTTACCGACGATATCCAGCGCATTCAAAAATGCAGCACCGCTAATCACTGCGGTCCCGTGCTGGTCGTCGTGAAAAACTGGGATCTTCAGACGCTTTTTAAGCTCCTCTTCGATGTAGAAGCATTCTGGAGCCTTGATGTCTTCGAGATTGATACCGCCAAACGTTGGCTCAAGCATCTCACAGGCTCGGATCACGTCGTCCGGGTTCTTGGCATTGACTTCAATGTCAAAGACATCGATGTCAGCAAACTTCTTAAAAAGAACCCCTTTGCCCTCCATCACCGGCTTTGACGCAGCAGCTCCGATATCTCCAAGTCCCAGCACTGCCGTGCCGTTCGAGAGGACGGCCACCAGGTTTCCCTTGGCGGTGTACTCGTAGACGAGGTCCTCTTTTTCAGCAATCATGCGGCATGGCTCGGCCACTCCAGGAGAATAGGCCAGCGAAAGGTCCGATTGCGTGGCTACCGGCTTGGTCGGTACCACCTCAATTTTACCTTTGCGTCCGCGGGAGTGATATTCGAGGGCCTGATCGTAAAGAGACATGATGAGATCTCCATTTATTTAGGTCGGCACAAGGTACACCCTTGGCCTGGCCCCTCCAACCCAAAAACATCTCCAAAAAAGAAGTGGCTCTCTCCACAAGCCGTGGCAATCTTTAGCTAATGAAGAAGTTTCCGATCAGAGTGGTCGACCAACGATTGACCTGGAGCTTAGCCATCGCGTTGATCCTGAATTCAGCTTCGGCCCTAGCTAACTCGCAGCTCCTTCCGTGGCGGTTACATCGGCAAAATGCTGGATCTGTAAGATGGGGAGCAGAAACTTCTAGTTTTGGAACATCCCAAAACTTTGGGCCAACCGGGGAAGCGCAAGACGTTTCTGGCTTCAATCACTTGAGGCGTACTGAAG